>CAXTNU010000093.1:0-5756 GCA_964245595.1 uncultured bacterium
CTGCCGGCCGCCCCGGCCCGGTCTCCGCCTCCGAGGGCGGCGTCGAGCGCCCGGCGCCGCCGCCGCGCGGCTTCGGTGACGGGCGCGACGTGGGGAAGCTCTACATCGGGGTCGGGCGCGCGGCCGGCATCCGGCCCGCGGACCTGGTCGGCGCGATCGCCAACGAGGCGCACATCAACTCGCGCGACATCGGCGCGATCGACATCGCCGACAAGTTCTCGCTGGTCGAGGTCCCCGGCGCCATCGCCGAGGGCGTGATCGCCGCGCTGCGCGGCACCACGATCCGCGGCAAGAAAGTCACCGTCCGCCGCGACCGCGGGAAGTAGGTGGCGATGGACCTGCGCTTCGCCGTGACCGCGTTCGCCACGGCGTTCACCATCATCGACCCGGTCGGCATGATTCCGCTCACGCTGGTCGCGACGGCGGCCGTGCCCGAGCGGCGGCAGCAGATCGTGAACGAGGCCGTGATCGTAGCCGCGGCCGTCATCCTGGTGATGGCGCTGATCGGGCGCGGCCTGCTGAACTATCTGGGCATCACGCTGCCGGCGTTCACGATCGCCGGCGGCATCCTGCTGTTCCTGATCGCGATCGACATGCTGTTCGCGCGCCCGACCGGCGCCAAGCAGACGGACGCGGAGGCGCGCGCCGCCGCCGAGGCGACCAACCCGGCCGTCTTTCCGCTCGCGATCCCGATGATCGCCGGCCCCGGGACGATCGCGACCGTGCTGCTGCTGGCCGGGCTCACCCGGGGCGAATGGGACCGCATCGTCACGCTGGCCGCGGCCTACGGGGCGGCGCTCGTCGTGACCTGGCTGTGCATGCGCGCAGCGACCGCCATGCAGCGCCTGATCGGCACCACCGGCATCCACGTCGTGACCCGCCTGCTCGGCATCATCCTGGCCGCGCTGGCGGTGCAGTTCGTCCTCAACGGCCTAGCCGAGACGCCCGTCTTCCACCGCGCCTAGAACGGGATCGGAGTCGCTGCGGCCTCGCGCAACCGCGCGCGCAGTTTGCCCGGGGTTTCGCCGGTCACGCGGCGGCAGGCGTGCGTGAAGTGCGCCTGGTCGGCAAAGCCCGCGTCGAGGGCGATCTGCGCCAGCGATGCGGTCCGCTCGCGCAGGCATTCGCAGGCGTACTGGACGCGCAGGCGCTGGACGTGCTCTCCGAAGCTTCGTTTGCGGAAGCGCCGGAAGGTGCGGGTGAGGTGGAACGGGTGGACGCCCACCTGGGCCGCGACGGCCGCGACCGAGATGCCCGCCCGAAAGTGCTTCGCCGCCCAGCCGGCCGCGGCGCCGAGCCACGGCGGTTCGGCCGGCTCGTCCGCGCGCATCGTGCTCGCCAGCGCGCACAGCTCGTACAGCAGCGACTCGACCACCTCGGGCGAGCGCGGCTCGGGAAAGCACTCCTCGTAGAGCCGCCACGCGAGCCAGACCGCCGGTCCGCCGGCGAGCTCCGACACGCGCGCGGGCAGCGCGGCCGGCCCGGCGAGCTCGAACAGAACGCCGCTCAGCTCGACGATGAAGAAGCGCGCGCCGACGCTGCCGATGCGGTCGTGGTGCGGGCAGGCGGGTGGGTGATAGGCGATCGTGAGCGGGCGGTAGCGCAGCGTGACGCCGTCCGAGGTCTCTTCGTACTCGCCGTCCAGCAGCAGGCAGAAGTACGCCGCCTCGTGCGCGTGCTCGTCCAGCACCCGCTCCCGGGCATGGGTCACGACCGAGAAGCGGGCGCCGCCGACGGTCACGCCCCGCGCGTCGCCGTAGAACGCGCCCAGGCCGAGCGCCGCCCGAGAATCTCCCTGCACCAGGCGATTCTACCGTACCGGCCGTCGCGCGAGGTGGGTTCCGCGACCCGAAGTTGGTTCCGTACAAGACGCGCCCGCTCGCCGCGGCGTTGAATGAGCGTATGCAGCCGCCATTGCGTCCCGCTACGAACGCGCTGTTTCGCGCAATTCAGCGCGCGCTCCGACGGCGGCGAACGGCGGCCCTCGCGTTCGCGCTGAGCGTGCTCGCGTTCGATCCGCTTGCGACCCTCGCCGGGGAAGCGCCCAGCGCCACCGACGCGCTGGCGGCGTTTGGGTGGCTGGCCGGCGGCGTGTGGACGACCGATGGGGCGGCGCTGCCGCCGGGACTGAACCGAATCGAGACGCGCTACGAGCTGGCGCCCAACGGGCGGGTCATCCGTTTCACCACCGCGTTCGTCAACGCCGACGAGAGCGTCGGCAACGGCTACGCCGGCGACCTCTACTTCGATCCCGGCGCACGGCAGATGCGCATGTGGTACATCGACGGCCACGACGAGATCACGCAAGGCCCGATAACAGGCGACGGCGACCGCTGGTCGATGAGCTTCACCAGCGACGGCGCCGTCGTCGGCCGGCCGGGCCCGGTCGATTTCCGCGTGAACGTGGTGCGGGCGTCGAGCGACCGGTACGACTGGTCGCTGGCGGCGAAGACCGGCGGCGCGTGGAAGCCGGTGTTCGCCTTATCCTATCGCCGCCTCAGCGAGCGCCGCTGACGTCATCGGGTCCGTCACGCTCGGAAATCGGGCTGAGGCGCCGCCTCGGTTTCGTACTCCCACTTTCCGATCTCGTGGTATTGTCGCACGTCGTCCGGGGGCGCTGGGATCGTGATAGTGCCGCTCCACCGTGCGGATGACGTCTTCGACCCGTTCTGACGACAGCCGGCCCAGCATGCGCGCCAGATCGGCTTGGTCGATCGCGCGGGACGAGTCGAGCTCCATCAACACGAGATAGGCGAGCGGGATGACGTGCTCTCCGTTCGCATCACGCGATGCCGGCACGGCGAACGCCTCGCGCGCCCAGGCCTGCGCGCTCGTGATCAGATCGATCTCCTGACCGCCGTCACGCGGCGCCCACGCGCTGCCGTGGAGGCCGAGAGCGGCGTTCGGAAACGCCAGCGCCCGCGTCATTTTCCACTCGCCCGCGCGCAGGCGAGACCGGGCATCCTCGTAATGCTCCGCGGCGACGAAATAGCCGACGTCCTTCGTGTAGCGCTCGGGCGCGTACGCCGCAGCCGCGAAGGCGCCGACCAGAAACACCGGGACGTCCCCGAAGATCGCTTCGACCACGCGACCGGCTCCGTTCGCCGTGCGCGGCAGCTCCATGAGGCGGCTCATGTCGCTGCCCGATCCGCGGGTGTTCAAGCGCAGGGCGCGGCCCAGGAAGAACCGCCGACGGGCCGCGGCCGATGAGACGTCGATCTGAGGTCGCGGGTACATCGCTGCGTCGCTCATTCGATTGCGGTCAGCTCTTGACCGCTCGCGTCTCCGCGAAGCGGACGTACCAGTCTAGGGCCGACGGGTCCATCATCGCGTCGCGGCTGGCGACTTTTTCGGGCGGCTGGCCGGCGAGGATGCGGCGCACCGGGACTTCCATCTTCTTGCCGGTCAGCGTGTAGGGAATCGCCCCGACCCCGTGGATCTCGTCGGGGACGTGGCGCGGGCTGCAGTCGGCGCGCAGCTTGGCCACGATGCGCTCGCGCAGCGCGTCGTCGACCGGCGCGCCGTCCGCGGTGCGCACGAACAGCGGCATCCAGAACGCGCCGCCGGGCAGCTCCAGGCAGAGGATCAGGCTGTCCGCCACCTCGTCGAGCTGCTCGACGGCGCGGTAGATCTCGGCCGAGCCGATCCGCACCCCGAAGCGGTTGAGGGTCGAGTCCGAGCGGCCGTAGATGTACGCTCCGCCGCGCGGGTTGAGCTTGAGGAAGTCGCCGTGCCGCCAGACGCCCGGGAAGTGCTCGAAGTACGTCTCGCGGTAGCGCGCGTCGCCCGGGTCGTTCCAGAAGTGCAGCGGCATCGAGGGCGCGGGGCTGGTCACGACCAGCTCGCCGACCTCGTCGACGACTTCTTCGCCGGCGTCGTTCCAGGCGTGCACGTCCATCCCGAGCAGCCGGGCCTGGATCTCGCCCGCGTAGACCGGGCGCAGCGGCGTGCCGCCGACCAGCCCCGCGCACAGCTCCGTGCCGCCCGACGGCGAGGTGACCCACAGATCGCGCTTGACGCTCTCGTAGAACCAGGCCGTCGCCTCGGGCGTCACGGGCGAGCCCGTCAGCAGCACCGTCTCCAGGTGCGACAGATCGAACCGCTCGCGCGGCACGATGCCGGCCTTGAGCATCATCTGCACGAAGGTCGGGCTGGCGCCGAACGAGGTCGAGCGCGCGTCGGCGGCGAGCTGCCACAGCAGCGCCGGCGTCGGGTAGGCCGGGTGCCCGTCGTAGAGCACGACCGAGCTGCCCTGCAGCAGTGCCGAGAGCAGCGCGTTGAACATCATCCAGCCGGTCGTCGTGTAGAAGAACGAGCGCGACTCCGGGCCCAAGTCTTGCCCGAGGCCCGTGCTCTTGAGGTGCTCGACCAGCGTGCCGGCGTGGCCGTGCACGATCGCTTTGGGCAGCCCCGTCGTGCCCGACGAGAACAGCACCCACAGCGGGTGGTCGGGCGCGACGTGCTCGTAGGCGAACTCCTCGCGCGCGACCGGCGGGCCGGCCAGCAGCGTGCCCCAGTCGTGCGCGCCCGCGAACGGCGCGCGCGCCGCGGGGTTCAGGTACGAGAGCCACACGACGTGCTCGACGGCCGGCAGCTCGGCCAGGATCGCGCGCACCTCGTCCGTGCGGTCGAAGTCCTTGCCCCCGAAGCGGTAGCCGTCCGCGGCGAACAGCACGGTCGGCTCGATCTGCGCGAAGCGGTCGATCACCGTGCGCGCCCCGAACTCCGGCGCCGCGGACGACCACACCGCGCCGATCGCGATGACGGCGATCATGGCGATCGCGGTCTCGGGAACGTTCGGCATGTACGCCGCGACGCGGTCGCCCGGGCGCACGCCCAGCGCGCGCAGTCGCGTCGCCAGCACGCGCACCGCGGCGCCCAGTTCGTGCCACGTCAGCTCGGCCAGCGGGCGCAGCTCGGAGGAGTGCACCAGCGCCGCCTCGCCCGCAGCCGCGATGCGCTCGTGGCGCAGCAGGTGCTCCGCGTAGTTCACCCGCGAGCCGGGAAACCAGACCGCGCCGGGCATGACGCGCGCGCTCAGGACGCGCTCGTACGGCTGCGTGGAGTGGACTTCGTAGAAGTCCCAGACCGCGCTCCAGAAGCCCTCGAGGTCGCTGACCGACCAGCGCCACAGCTCCTCGTACGAGGCAAAGCGCAAGCCGCGCTCCGCGGCCAAGCGGCGCATGAAGCGCGCGACCTGCGATGCGTCCGCCGCCGCGGGGTCGGGAGTCCAGAGCAGCTCGCCCTCGGTCATCGTTCCGCCGTTGCCGCGCCGCGCGGGCGCGTCCCTGTCGCGGACGGTATCGAAGCGAGGTAGGGAGCGCGCGGCGCGGGCGCCGAATCGCGCCGCCATGCGCTATCTTCGCCGCTCGATCCTAGCGACGCTTGGCGTCGTGCTGGCTGCCGGCTCGCTGTGGGCCGGGCCTGCCTCCGCTCAGTTCCACCTGCCTTCGCTGCCCGGGCTGGATCCCGGCAAAGCGGCGACCGGCGCGGCGGCCAAGCAGCTCGCGCCCTACATCGCCGAGCGGGCCCCGATCCGGCTCGACCCGGTCGACCTCTACCCGACCGTCGACACGCTGCCGGGCGCGCCGTTCGCGCCTCAGACCGGCGCCGCCGCGCAGCGCACCAGCGCGGCGGTGGTGAGCCAGTTGCGCCAGTCCAGCACCGGCACGGTCGCGCTCGCGCCGGGCGACTACGCGCTCGCGGTGCGGCTGTACTGCATGAGCCACGCGCGCGCGGCCCGCTCGCCGCTGGCC
>CAXTNU010000093.1:5766-11679 GCA_964245595.1 uncultured bacterium
GCCTTCTACAGCGGCCGGGACGACGCCGAATCGATCGCCACGATCCACCGCGCCCTGGACCTGGGCGTGAACTTCCTCGACACCGCCGACATGTACGGCCCGCACACCAACGAGCGGCTCGTCGGCCGCGCGTTGCAGGGCCGCCGCGCGCCCGCGATCGTCGCGCTCAACTCGCGCGCGGCCGCCTCGGCCTACGGCTTCTCGCAGGTGCAGACGACCTCGTGGACGATCCAGAGCGGCACCGGCTACGGCGACTTCCCGGGCGGCCAGAAGACGGTCGTCGACGCGCTGATCCCCGACTACAAGAGCCTCTTGCAGCTCGCCACGCTGGACGACATCCAGGCCAAGTGGAGCTCGCTTGCGAGCACGGTTCCCGGCGCGCCCTCGCTCGACAGCGTGCTCGGCCAGATGGGACCGGCGGGCCAGCTCGTCGGCGAGCTGCGCAACGAGCGCTCGACGATCCTCAGCCAGGCGAGCGATTTCGACGCCCTGCGCCGCTCGTTCGTACCGGTCCAGTCGGGCGGCGACGTGTCCGCGCTGCCGACGCCCTGGAGCGCGGTGAGCCCGACGATCTGGATGCGCATGATGACCCAGGGTCACTACGGCGACATCGGCACGGTCCAGGTGCGCGTCGCGGGCAGCGGCCCCGCCACCGTCCCGCTCGTGTCGTCGCTGGCCTACGGCCGCTGCACGCCGGCCATCGGCTCGCAGGGCAACCTGTACGCCTGCACCCAGCCGCTCAGCTTCGTGCCCCAGAAGAGCGCCGGGGCGAACTGATTCTGCGCCGGGCGAGCCGGCGCAAGTAGACGTCGTCGCGCTCGAACAAGCGCTGCGGTTCGAGGCGGTGCAGCTGCAGCGCCAGGCCCAGGCGGCGCGCGGCGCTCCAGTCGCCGCGCTCGACGCGCTCGCGGAACTCGGTCAGCATCTCGGGATCGTGCGCGAGCGGGTTCATCGGCTCACCTCCTCGCTTCGTTCGTACCCCGCCCGGCCGGCCGCGCGGCACCCCAATTCCAGGGATGCACGGCGCGCTTGCCGCCGGCAGCGGTGCTACGGCGCCGGATCGGTTGCCAAGCGGCCGTAGAGCAGGCCGTCGCAAATGCTCCCGTCGCGCTGCACGTAGGCGCCGCGCCGCCGGCCTTCGAGCTGAAATCCCGATTTCTCGAGCACCCGCGCGGAGGCGGCGTTGGGCGCGAAGACCGTCGCTTCCAGACGCCGCAGACCGCGCGCTTCGCTCAGCGCGTACGCCGCGAGCGTGCGCGCGGCGTCCGTGGCGAGGCCACGGCCCCAGAAGCGCCGGCCGAGCCAATACCCGAAGATCGCGCAGCCCTCGTACTCGCCGGCTTGCGGCATGATACCGACCGCGCCCGCGAACGCGCCGCCGGCCTCGATCACGAAGTGCTTGGGTGGAGCGTCGGCCGCCGCGAGCGCGATCCACATCTCCGCGTCGGCGCGCGTGTACGGGTGCGGGAACCCGGCGGTCATCCAGCGCGCCACCCCCGGATCGTCGGCGACCGCCTGCAGCGCCTCGGCGTCGGTCAGGCGATAGGGGCGCAGGTGGCAACCTTCCCCGGCGAGCACGATCGAGTTTTCCACGCGCTCCATCTTATCGCGGCCGGGCCCGGGTTCCGGGTTCCCGGGCTGCGCGCTACGGCGCGTGCGCGCGGGCGAGCGCGGCGTGGACCTCGTCGGGGGTGAGGCCGTGGTGCTCGTAGCCGGCCAGGATGCGCGCCAGGTAGTCGGGCCGGGGCCGGCGCGGGTCACGCGCGCGGCGCGGGGGCGTCATCGCGTAGGCGAAGCCGTGCAGCTCCGTCCCGTCGGGCAGCGCCGCGGTCAGCGGCACTTTGCGATAGCTCGGTACCGGGTGGCGGTTCGCGCCTTCGTGGTGATCGAGCGCGCGCTCGTCGTGGGGATCGAGCCGCCAGGCCACCGCGTGGACCCAGCGCGCGGGATCGGGCTCGAGGTCGAGCGCGCCGAAGAACTCCAGCCGGTAGCCGGCGATGCGCACCGGGCCCAGGCTGGTCGCGCGCGGGCAGCGGGCGCGCATCTGCTGGGCGTTGCAGTTGCTGCCGTAGGCGAACGTCACGCCGTAGAGTGTCGGGTGCGCGGACGCCGCGCTCGGGCTCGGGCGCGAGATGTCGCGCGCGGACGCCGCACGCACCGTCACCAGGGCATCGATCTCCAGGGCATCGTTTTCCAGGGCATCATCGTCCAGGGCATCATCGTCCAGGGCATCAGAGGTTTGCTATCCGGGCTCGGTCAGCGCGCTCAGGCCGCCGGTGGGGCGGCTGGGATCGCTGGAGCGAGCAATGGCACGTGCATGGCCACCGTTGGCGCTGCGAGCGCCACTGGGGCCGCCGAGGCCGCCAGCGTTGGCGCAAGCGCCGCTGGCGCCGCTGGCACGCGGGCGAGTGGAACCGCATCCGGTGGAACGCCGGACTGTGGTACGCCCGCCAGGGCCGTTGGAGCCGGTGGCACGCTCGCTGGGGCCGCTGGCACCGCTGGGGCTGCTGGTACGGCTGGTACCGGTGGCATTCCCAGCGTCGTCAGCGCGCCTTCGCTCAGCATTGGAGCCGCCGTTGCCAGGTGCTCGGCCGCTGGAGCGAGAGACGTGTGAGCCGCTGGCACCGAGGCCAGGACTTCACGCGAAGTTTCCATGTCTTCATCACCTCCTTTCGTCGTGGATTGACGAGCAGCGAACAAAGACGGGAATGGCGCACCTGGCGGGATTCGAACCCGCACTCTCCAGTTCCCAAAACTGGTGCTTTCGGGGACGTACTCGGATCCGCTCCCTCGTCGAGTCTTGCGCGCCGATGGTGATGCCCTGGAAAGCCATCGAATCGGTCGGCAGGGGTCGAGAGGTTCACGTTTGGTCCCGTTTACCGGTTAAGCTACAGGTGCACGCGGGGGTGGTTCAGCTCGGGGGCAGGTCATCGGGTGCGCGGACGTTCGGGTCGCTTCCCGCGGGGCGGGTCGCCGCACACGAACGCCGCGGCACCGTCACCAGGGCATCACGTTCCAGGGCATCAGTTTCCAGGGCTTCAGTTTCCAGGACATCATGGGTCTCACCATCCTTTGCGAATGCGAGGGGCGGGGTTACCCCGCTGGAGCGGCTGGCGCGCCGCCGGCTGGAGCGCCGGCTGGAGCGATCATCACGCGCAGCGTTGGAGCACCGGGTGGAACCGTTGGAGCACCCGGTGGCACCGCCACCAGCGTTGGAGCGCTGCGTGGAATCGTTGCCACCAGCGTTGGAGTGCTGCGTGGAACCGCCGAGACGCGCAGCGCTGGAGCGCCACCGGTTGGAGCCGGTGGAGCGGCCAGAACGACTGCAGCGCGTGCGGTCAGCATCGCGTTGAGCACTTCGTGAGCCATGATCATTGTGAAATCACCTCCTTTCGTGTGTGGAATCGAGCCCTTCTCGGTGAAGAGAGTGGCGCACCTGACGGGATTCGAACCCGCACTCTCCAGTTCCCAAAACTGGTGCTTTCGGGGACGTACTCGGATCCGCTCCGACGAGCCGGCTCTCGCGTCGATAGTGATGCCCTGGAAAGCCACCAATCCGATCGCCAGGCGTCGTGAGGTTCACGTTTGGTCCCGTTTACCGGTTAAGCTACAGGTGCACGATGGTCCTCACAAGAGACGGCGCAAGGCCGAGAGCAGGCGTTCGACGTCCCCGACGTCGTTGTAGCCCTGGATCGAGACGCGGATGCGCGGCCAGTCGTCGAAGCGGTCGACCGAGACGTCGATGCCGTAGTCGAAGCGCAGCCGGCGCAGCAGCAGCTTGTCGTCGGTGTCGCGCGGCAGGCGCGCGCACACGATCTGCCCGTACCACTCGGGCCGGTCGGGGTGGTACGGGGTGGTGCCGGCGAGCGCCGAGATCTCGCGCTGCGCGTGCGCCGCCAATTCCTTGCAGCGCGCGCGCACCGCGTCCCAGTCGTGGCGTTCTTGAAACGCCAGCGCGTCGGGCACGGCCAGGAACGACGAGATGTCGCGGCTGCCCTGCCACTCGTGGTACTCGACGTACTTCGAGGGCCCGGGCACCTTGGGCTCCCAGCCCCAGCTCACGATCAGCGGGTCCAGGCGCGGCTGCGCGTCCGGGCGGGCGTACAGGAACGCGCAGCCCTTGGGCGCGCAGACCCATTTGTGCAGGATGCCGACGTAGAAGTCGGGGTCCACCGCCCGCAGAGACAATGGAAGCTGCCCCGGCACGTGCGAGCCGTCGATCACGGTCACGATCCCGGCCCGCCGCGCGCGGGCGCAGATCTCCGCCACCGGGAACACTAGCGACGTCGGCGAGGTGAGCTGGCTGAGCAGGATGACTTTGGTGCGCGGCGTGACGCCGGCCCAGAAGTGCTCGACGAACTCCGCGTGCGTCGTCACCGGCAGCGGGATGCGCCGCTTGACGTAGGTGAAGCCGAGCTTCTGCTGCATGAAGCGCCACAGCCGGTCGATCCCGCCGTGCTCGTGGTCGGAGGTCAGCACCTCGTCGCCCGGCCCGGCCCACAGGCTCCGCGCAATGATATTCATCGCGGTCGTGCCGTTGCTGACGTAGACCAGGTTGTCGCGCTCGGTGTCGACGTACTGCGCCAGCACCGCCCGCGAGTGGGCGAGCCGCTCGGTCGCGTAGCGCGAGAGGAAGTCGACCGGCTCGCGCTCGAGCTCGAGCTGCCAGCGCTGGTAGGCCTCGAACACCGGCCGCGGGGTCGCCCCGTACGCCCCGTGATTCAAATACGTCACCTCGGGGTCGAGCAGGAACAGGTCCTTGAGCGGGCTGCGCTCCTGCGCGCGAACCGTCTCGATCATGGCGCCGCCTCGTAGACGTGGCACTCGTACTCGAACGACCAGCGCCGCACCAGCCGCAGCTCGGGATACTCCGGCACGACGTGCGCGGCGTGGACCGGGTTGTTGAACGCGATCGTCAGCCGGCGCGGCGCGGCGCGCAAGCTGCGCCGAATCTCGTCGAACGCGCTGCGCAAGACCGCGCCGTGGAACGGGTTGTAGAAGTACAGCACCGTCGCGTCGTCGGGCAGCGCGAACGCCGCGGCGCTGCCCTGCCACAGCTCGACCTGCGCCAAGCGCGCCGGCGGCAGCGCGCGGGCCAGGTTGGCGCGCGCGCGGGCGACCAGCGCGGGCGCGATCTCGACCCCGATCAGGCGCCGGAACGGGTACTCCGCCGCCAGCGCCAGCGTGCGGCCCAGGCCCGCGCCGTAGTCGACGAAGACGTCGGCCGGGCCGACCGGCAGGCTGTCGAGCAGGGCGCGGAAGTGGGCGATCGTGCTGGGCCGGTAGTCGTGACAGTCCTGCCAGTGCGGAATCAGCGTCTCGATCGCGATCGCGCCGGCGGAGCGGAAGCCCAGCGCCTTCTCCGCGAGCAGGTCGGCGAAGCGGTCGCCCACGGTGCGCACAGCGTGCGGCAAGCCCGCCCGCCGGCCGGCGCGCACGATCGACTTGAGCTCGTAGAGCGCTGCGCCGATCATGCGTACAGCCGTTCCGGGGCCGCACCGGCGTCGCCGGCGCAGGCCCGCAGCGCGGCGAGCAGATCGCCCGCCCGCTCCGGCTCGACGTCGACCAGCAGCGCGTCCCAGCCGTCCGCGCGGGCCAGGTTGGGCAGCACCAGCACGCCGCGCGAGCGCTCGCGCGTGTAGAGCGCGCCGCGGGCGTCGAGCTGGGCTAGGAAACCGGCCGGGTCGCGCGCGACGAACTCGCCGCGGTAGCCCAGGCTCAGCACGCTGCGCGGCTCGCGGCCCGCCGCGCGCAGCGCGTCGCGCACCGCCAGCGCCGGGAAGACCGCGCTCAGGCGCGGGTTGCAGTCGTGGATGAGCACGTAGCGGCCGTCGGCATCGAGCCGGGCGTCGAAGTTGATCGGGCCGCGGTAGCCGACCGCGGCATAGCGCTCGCAGAGCGCATCCATCCGGC
>CAXTNU010000094.1:0-11669 GCA_964245595.1 uncultured bacterium
TCGGCAAGACCGCGATCGTCGAGGGCCTCGCGCAGCGCATCGCGCGCGGCAACGTGCCGCAGGCGCTGCGCGACAAGCGCGTGCTGGCGCTCTCGCTCGGCCCGCTGGTGGCGGGCACGAAGTACCGCGGCGAGTTCGAGGGCCGCGTCAAACGCATGCTCGACGAGGTCAAGCGGGCCGGCCGCGACATCATCCTGTTCATCGACGAGCTGCACACGCTGGTCGGCGCGGGCGCGGCGGAGGGCTCGCTCGACCTCTCGTCGATGATCAAGCCCGAGCTGGCCCGCGGCGAATTGCAGTGCGTCGGCGCGACGACCTTCGACGAGTACCGCAAGTACATCGAGTCCGACGCCGCGCTCGAGCGCCGCTTCCAGCCGGTGCAAGTCGACGAGCCGACGATCGAGCAGACGGTCGCGATCCTGCGCGGCCTGCGGTCCAAGTACGCCGTGCACCACGGCGTGACGATCGACGACGAGGCGCTCGAAGCCGCCGCGACGCTCGCCGCGCGCTACATCGCCGACCGCTACCTGCCCGACAAGGCGATCGACGTGGTCGACGAGGCCTCGGCCACCGCCGCGATGCGCAACGAGAAACGGGTCGACGTCGAACGCGTCGCCGCGGTCGTCTCGCGCTGGACCGGCATTCCTCAAGGCACGATCACCGACGCGCAGCGCGCCGGCCTGCTCGCGCTGGAAACGCAGCTCGAATCACGCGTGGTCGGCCAGACGGCTGCCGTGCGGGTGGTCAGCGAAGCGATCCGCCGCGCCCGAGCCGGCTTGAAAGACCCGCGCAAACCGGTCGGCGGCTTCTTGTTCATCGGGCCAAGCGGCGTCGGCAAGACCGAGCTGGCGCGCGCGCTCGCGCACGCCCTGTTCGGCACCGACGATGCGCTGATTCGGCTGGATCTTTCGGAGTACACCGAGGCGCACACGATCTCGCGCCTGATCGGCGCCCCGCCCGGCTACCAAGGCCACGACGAACCGGGCCAGCTGACCGAACCGATGCGCCGCCGGCCGTACTCGGTCGTGCTGTTCGACGAGATCGAGAAAGCGCACCCCGACGTCGCCGCGATCCTGCTCCAGATCCTCGACGACGGCCGCGTCACCGACGCGAAGGGCCGCACGATCGACTTCCGCCACGCGATCCTCGTGCTGACGTCCAATCTCGACCGGGAAGAACTGGAGTCGACCCTGCGCCCCGAGCTGCTCGACCGCATCGACGAGGTGGTGGAGTTCTCGGCGCTGGGCCGCACCCAGATCGAGCAGATCGTCGAGCTGCAGATCGCCTTGCTGGCCGAGCGCATGGGCACCCATACCATGCGCCTGGACCTCAGCGATCACGCTCGCCGCTTCCTCGCCACGGAGAGCATCGCGCAAGGCAGCGGCGCGCGCTTCGTCGCGCGCACGATCGCGCGCCACGTCACGACCCCGCTCTCCGAGGCGATTCTGAGAGGACGCTTGGAGAGCGGCAACACCGCGCGGGTAGACTATGACGGTAGCGCGATCACCGTGGAGGCTGCCGCATGACCGACCGACCCGCCCGCACCGCGACGAAGCGGTTCCGCACCGCGGCGCAGCCGCTTCGCCCGGCCGGCGCGCCCAAGCGCGGCCTGCTCGGACCGGCATCCGCGCTCGCCCTGGCCCTCGCGCTCGCCACGGCGCTCGGCGTCGACGCCTCGGCCCAAGTGACCGGCCCGCTGCCCAACCCACCACAGCCGGGCGCGAACCGGACCTCGAACCTGATCTTCGACGCGATGATGGCCGTCGCGCGCGCGAACACGACCAACCCGCAAGCCGCGCAGTCCGCGGCTCTATCCTACACGCAAGCGGTGAACAGCTACAACACGGGCGACATCAGCCGCGCCCGCACGGCGGCGATCCAGGCGCTGATGAACGCGAACCAGCCGCAACAGGCGACGACGATCACGGTCATCCCGCCGTTCACCCCGACGACCGCGTATCAAACGAGTCCGTTCCCGCTGGCCGGCGCCAGCATCGCCCAAGTCGACGCCGACGCGTTCGTCGCCCAGGCGCGCGGTGCCGTGAACGCCTGCGCGCAAGTCCACGCCCCGACCACCCAGCTCGCCCAGCAGCGCCTCGCCGCCGCCGAACGCGAAGACAAAGCCGGCCGCTACCAAGACGTCCGCGTCGATGCGAAAGCCGCCGTGGACTTGTGCGCAGCGGCTCGCGCGGGGAGCCGGTAGCGTCGCGTCCAGGTCAAAAACGGGGGCGGAGTGATCGTCGCCCCCGCCGACGAACGTACCACCATGGCCACTTCCGGGGCGTACAGAGTGCTGTTGGAAGCCGACGATGATATGTTGCGCGCTGTCATTCCGGCGTTTCCGTCGATTTTCACGTTCGGGACCAATCGCGAACACGCGCTCGCGATGGCCAAAGAAGCGATCGAACTCGAGATCGAGATCGCACGCGAGCGTGGACTCCCCATCCCGCCCCCCGACGCAGACGTGCCTATGCTTGTCGAGCGCGTCGAGCCCGCAGCCTAACTCAAGCCTTTCCACCTCATAGACGATGAGCACCCGGCTTCCGGCGGTGACAGCCGCGCAACTTCGACGTGCTCTCGCGCGTGCGGGGTGGATAGAAACGCGGCAGCGCGGTTCGCACGTCCGCCTCGAACGCGGCGGCGTGAAGGTAACCATCGCCGACCACGGCGGCTCCGTAATCGTACCTCGCGGCACCCTTGGCGGGATTCTCAAAGAAGCTCGGATGACCGCCGACGATCTCCGCGCGCTACTGTGACAACCCGATTCACCCGCCCAATGACCTCACCCAGGGCCCGTCATCGGCATCGTCATGCCGGGCGACATCGGGCGTGACATCGACGGCGTGCCGCTCGCGTCGGCCCGGTCGACCGCCCAGACCTTGGCCGGGTCGCTCTCGTTGGGCCAGACGTGGACCATCCAGCCGAAGATCTGCGGCACCCAGCGCCCGTGCGCAGCCTCGCAGGCAGACTCCGACGTGATGCTGCCGGCCAGCCCGAAGCGCGGGTCGCCGCGCACGCCGGGCGGCGCGAAGCAGTAGTCGACGTGGCGGTGCCAGCGCGCGACGCTCAGCGGCACCAGCGCATCCAGCCGGTCCGGCGTGAACGACGCGCCCGCGGTGTACATCACGCCGACCAGCGCCAGATTCGTGCCGTGCCGCTCGAAGATCAGCGAGGTCGGGTGGTCGGGGTCGAGCTGCCCGCCCCACTGCTCGCGCGCGTACTCGGCGCTGGTGTAGTGCTCGATGGGTAGCGGCACGCCGGGCAGGAACTTGCGAAAGCCGGCCTGCTCGGCAGCCGCGACATCGGGATAGCGCGCCATCGCGCGCTTCGCGCCCGCGACTATCGCGTCGGCGCGTGTCCGGTCGCCCGGGTGCTCGGGCCGCGGGTCGGTGAGCGCCATGTGGGCCATGGCCATCGGCGACATCTGGGTCATGCCGCCCGGCTCGTGCGCGCCCGCGGCCCGAAACACCCCGCCGGCGACGAGCCCGGTGACCGTAGCGAGGACGATCAGCACGCGCATGAGCAGACTATACCCAATGGGGCCCTAAGCCGCATGAGAATGAGCGGAGAGCAGCCGAGCACGGGCTACGAGCGAGCACGACCGCCACGAGAATAGCATGGCGTCCAGTGTCTAGATGAACTCGGCGAATTCTCTACTTCCGCTAGCTTAGCAGGCGGGAATCGAGGACCGCCGGTTGCGGTGCGCCGACGATCTGCAACTCGCTGATGCATGGGTGCCCCGGATTGACCAGGAAGTTCGATTCCTCGGGAACGACGACCGAGGGTACGCGCAGCGCAAGGGCACTATTCGAGCGGACCCATCCGTCGCCGATGGCGCGCAGCGAGGCCAAGGGCGGCTCGCCTTGCCATCCCTTCGGCAAAAATCGCCACGTTCAGGGTCTCGACGGTATCGTCCGGGATCTCGGCTTCGATGAACACGTAGTCCGTCGGCGCCTGCTCCCGGTTGATGGGCACCAATACTTCGAGGATTGCGAGCGCTCTCGACGATGCCGCGTACGCGACGTAGGCGCCGCGGCTGTTCCACCGCCCTCCGCCGCGGGCGGGACCCACGCCGTCAAACGGCGTGCGGGCGAACGGCGCCCGGGTCAGGCGCCAGACGCGCACCTACGCGACGCCGCCGTGCGCAATCGCATAGAGCGACTCAACGACCAGATCGGTTCCGACCTCGGTATCGAGCATCGCCACCGGTGTCTCGCCGCCGAGGTACGTACTCGGCGTTCGCAGCCACGCCGTCGCTCTGCCCTCGTCTCCGATCAGCTCGATCGCGAGGTCGGCGATGCGAGCGATGCGGTACGCCCGGTCGGATTCGGTTGCGGAAAGGGGCGCGTGCTGCTGCTCCTTTCGGATGATGGTGCGCTCGCCGGCGCCGAGGATGTGAGAGGCATCCGCGATGGTGAGCTTGAGGCGTTCGCGCACGGCACGAAACGTCTCGCCTGGAACGCCGATTTGCGTAATAGCGCTTCGGACGGCGACCGTATCCGTGCTCCCGACGAGTTGCTCCCGGACCGACGCGGCGGCGACCGCCTTCGGGCGGGATTTCGGGATTGTTCTTATTGTTGGCACCTTATTAACTGCTATTTGGCACCATGATACCTCATCGGCTAGCACAGGTCAAAAATCAGCTAGCACGATCGCACCGTTGGCGGCGGCGAACGTTCGGTCGAGGACGGCGGCGGCCCCTCGCACGGTCAGGATCGGCATTTAAGGTGGCGCCGACTTGGCGCCTCGTCGGCTACTGCAGGGTCGTCTTGATCGCCGTTTCGATCTCGCCCGGGTTCATCTCGCCGATCCGGAAGATGCGCACCACGCCCTTGCGGTCGATGAAGACGTGGACCGGCATCGCGACCGTGCCGAAGGTCCGCCCGGTCGCGCCGGACTCGTCCACCCCGACCAGCGTGTACGGCGCGCCGTACTTCTTCTGGAAGTCCGTGGCCTTGCCGGGTGGGTCGAGCTCGTCGATCCCGAGCACCTGCAGCCCGCGCTTGGCATACTTGCCGCGCAGCTGGGCGATCGAGGGCGCCTCGACGTTGCACGGGCCGCACCACGAGGCGAAGAAGTTCAGGTACACGGGCTTGCCGCGCAGCCCGGCCAGCGACACGGTCGACTTCCCGTCCGGTGACGGCAGCGAGAGAGCCGGAGCCGGCTGGCCGACCTGCGGCACGGCCAGCGCGGCGGCGGGGACGAGCACGAAGGCGGCGGCAAATGCGGCGAGGGTGAAAAGGCGCACAGACGATAGAACGCCGAACCAAGCGGCGATGTTGCGGGTGATCCCAACCTTGCTTGCCGCGAGCGTCCTGCTCGGATCGTGCCTCGTTCCCGGGCGAACCGAGGCGGCGGACGCGTCCCTTTTGCCCCAGTTGACCGGGCACTGGCGCTGCACCGGATCGAGCGGCGCGGTCGAACGCTCGCTGCGCGGCACGGCGACCGGCGGCGAGGCAGAGTTTTTCGCACGCGGCGACGAGGTGCTCGCGAGCGGCGACACCGAGACGAGCTGGGAGCATGCCGTCCGCCATCCCGGCGAGACGGTGCTGCGCGCCGAGACGCCCGATGGCACCGGGAGCGCCGATCTCGGCGCCACGGCCTTGCGCATCACCGGCTCCGCCTACGCCGGCGGCACGCCGATTGCGCTCACGTACGCGCTGCGGGACGACGGCACGCTCCTGCGGACCTTTTCGAGCGGCGCCGCCACGGACGCGGAAACGTGCATCCGGGAGCCCGCGCCCGTCGCCGTGACGTGCGCCGAACCAAACGTCGCGGCCACGACGCTGCACGCGGTCCAGCCCTATCCGACCACGGAAGCGTATTCCCAAGGCGTTCACGGTACCGTCGTGCTTCGGCTCGTGCTCGACGACCGTTCGAGCGTGCTGTGGGTCGACGTCATCCGCTCGCCGTCGGCACTGCTGAACGAAAACTCCGTTCGCGCCGTGCGCGAGTCGACGTTCCGCACCGCGATCCGCGATTGCAAACCCGTCGCCGCGGAGTTCGTCTTCACGGTCGAATACAGCCGCCGCTGACGCGACGGCGTCACACCACCGAAGGAAACTTCACCGTCGCGGCATCCGCGCGCATCTGCTCGATCAGCTCGTCGGCGGAGCCGAACTTCCGCTGGCCGCGCACGAAGCGGAAGTCGCGCAGCACCAGCTCCTCGCCGTACAGCCCCCCGTGGAAGTCCAGCAGCCAGGCTTCCACGGTGCGCGCGCTGCCCTCGAAGGTCGGGTTCGTTCCGATCGAGACCAGGCCGATGTAATCGCGCCCGTCGTGGCGGCCGGTGATGCGGTAGACGCCGTCGGGCGGCAGCAGCTTGCGCGGGGAGACCGCGAGATTGGCCGTCGGATACCCCAGATCGTGACCGCGCCCCGCCCCGAACGCCACCACCCCGCGCACGGTGTAGGACGCGCCGAGCAGCCGGTCCGCGGTCTCGAGATCGGCTGCCGCGATGGCCGCTCGGATGCGCGTCGAGCTGACCCGCTGCCCTTCGTCGAGCGTGTTCGCGACACCGACCATCACCCGCCCGCGCTCGCCGAGGTGGGTCTGCGCGAAAGCCACGTCGCCGGCGCGCTTGCTGCCGAAGCGAAAGTTCGCCCCGACGACCATCGCGCGCGCGCCGATGCGGCCGATCAGCACGTCGTCGAGGAACTGCTCGGGCGCGAGCGACGCGATCGAGGCGTCGAACGGCAGCACGTAGGCCTCGTCGACGCCCACGCGCGCGAACGCGTTGACCCGCTCTTCGAGCGTCGCGATCAGCGGCGGCTCCTGCCCCGGCCGCAAGAACGCCGAGGGGTGCTCGCGGAAGGTCAGCACGGCGCTGCGCTCCCCGGCTCGCCGAAGCCGCAGCGCCTCGCGCACGATCGCCCGGTGCCCGAGGTGGAAGCCGTCGAAGAACCCGACCGCGACGACGCGCGGCCGCTCGGGCGCGGCATCGGGCAGCGCGTGATGGATCTTCACAAGAACACCTTGCGCGGCGCCAGCAGCGCGCCCACCGTCTCGCCGACCCCGACCAGCGCCCGGGCGGAATCGCGCACGAAGACGTGCTTGTCGGCCGGCGGCTGCGCCAGCGGCACCATGCGCCCGGCGCGAAAGTCGGTCGCGCCGCGCCCGTCCAGGACGACGGTCGGAATCGGGATCACGCGCTCCGGCGGCACGAGCGCGCCGGCCGGATCGCGCTCGACTTCGTCGAGCGTGCGGCTCTCGAAGAGCACGAACGGCCCCGACGCCTCGCGCAGCAGCGCGCCCATGTGGCCGACCGTCCCGCACGCCGCGGCCAAGTCCTCGCACAGCGTGCGCACGTAGGTCCCCTCGCTGCACGCCACGCGCAGCCGCACCACGTCGCGCTCGCGCCCCAGCACGCGCAGCGCGTAGATCGTCACCGTGCGCGGCGCGCGCTCGACCGTCTTCCCCGCCCGCGCCAACTCGTAGAGCGGTTTGCCGTCGCGCTTGAGCGCGGAGTACATCGGGGGAACCTGCGCCACCGCGCCGGTGAACGCCGGCAGCGCCGCCGCCAGCCGCTCGTCGACGTCGCCCGGCACCGCGCGCTCGACCAGCGTTTCGCCGGTCGCGTCGCCGGTATCGGTCGCGCTCCCGAGCACCAGCGTGCAGACGTAGGCCTTGCGGCGGTCGAGGATCAGCGGCAGCAGCCGCGTCGCCTTGCCGAGCGCGACCGGCAGCACGCCGGCGGCCTGCGGGTCGAGCGTGCCGAGGTGCCCGATCGCCAGCTTCCCGGCCGGATCGCGGTAGATGCGCCGCAAGCGCGCGCCGAACTGGGTCGACGTCGGGCCCGCCGGCTTGAACAGGTTGACGAACCCGAGCATGATGTCAATGAGGATGCGGACCGCTGCCCGGCGAGGACCGCGAGGGATTCGCGGCAGGCGAATCCACTAGAGCCCTTGCGCCTTGAGCGCCGCGTGCACGCCGTCGATCGCCTTGCGCAGGTCGTGCTCCGGATACGTCAGCCCCGAGGCCATGAAGTGCCCGCCGCCGTTGAGCGCCGCCGCGGCCGCCTGCACGTTGATCCGCCCGCTCGAGCGCAAGCTGACCCGCACCGCGTCCTCGTAGTCCTTGAACAGCGCCGCGACCTCGACCCCTTCGACCGCGCGCAGGTGCTGCACGATCTCCTCGGTGTCCTCGCCGTCGGCCTGGCACGCATCGAGCATCGCCTGGTCGACGTAGGTCCAGCAATACCGCCCGTCGTCCTGCAGCACCGCGCGGTCGAGCGCCGCACCGAGCAATTTGGTCGCCGCGAAGCGCTTGTTGGCGAAGATCTCCTCGGTGATCAGCGGCTTGTCGGCCCCCAGCTCCACCATTTCGGCCGACATCCGCAGCACTTCGGCGGTGGTATTGGTGTGCATGAACGCGCCGGTGTCGGTCATGATCGTGGTCAGGATGCAGGTCGCGATCTCGGCCGTGATCGGCACGCCCAGCCCGTGCAGCAGGCGCAGCACGCACGTCCCCGTCGATGCCTCGGTCGAAATCACGTAGTTCAGCGCGCCGAAGTGCGAGTTGCCCAAGTGGTGGTCGATGTCGAGCATGTTCGCCCGCTCGATCGCCGGCAGGTACTCGCCCGCCCGGGTGGAGTCGCTCATGTCGCAGAACACCCACAGCGTGTCGGCCGGCAGATCGGCCGGCACGTCGCGCGTCACGAACTCCGCATCGGGCAGAAAGCGCAGATTGCGCGGCACCGGGTCCTGCTGAAAGTAGCCGACCCGCTTGCCCAACCCCTTGAGCGCGAGCCCCAGCGCGAGCCCCGCCCCCAGCGTGTCGCCGTCGGGCTTGACGTGCGAGACGAACACGAACGACGAGCGGTGCCGCAACTCCGCGACGACCTCCTCCGTACTGGCCGACGACGCGCCGGCCTGGGAACCGGCCGACACGGGGCTGACGACGCTATTCATCGATCACTTTGGCTTTCTCCAGCGTCTTGGAGAGCGCGATGGCTCTCTCCGTGGTCCGGTCCTCGACGAACGACAGCTCCGGCGTGTACCGGATGTCGATCGCGTTACCCAGCTCACCCCGCAAAAACTTGGACGCCGACTGCAGCGCATCCATCGTCTGCCGCGCGACGTGCCGGTCCCCGATGATGGAGACGTGGACCTTGCAGAACTTCATGTCTTGCGTGATCTCGCACCGCACGACCGTCACGAACCCCAGCCGCGGGTCCTTGAGGTCCTCGTCGATGATCTTCGCCAGCGCCCGCTGAATCTCCGAATCCAGCCGCGCCTGCCGTTGCTGCTTCATAAATCTCTAGATCCAGCCCCGAGCCTGAGCGCGTCGAAATGCCGTATAGCCAAGGTTGAACATCGTGCTGAGGATCGAAGCGTTGAAAAACCATCGCACGAACGGATGCCAATGCAGCCGTAACGCGAGCACGTACCCCGCAATGTAAGCGGTGAAAAGGACAAACTGAAGCCACAGCGGTTTCACCAGCAGTTGCGGCTGATTCACATCAACCGGCCGCTCCCAGATCGCCATGCTATGCGCGACCCCAACCGTGCCAGGCGTTCGCGGCGGGCACGTCGTGCGGCCGGGGCGTCTCAGCAATTCGCGCAGCCCGGATGGCGAGAGCGAATCGTGAGCGAGTAGCGATTTCCCAAGGATGGGAAATCGCGGGCGTCCCCGGCAGCACGATGTGCCCGCCGCGAACGCCCGCCACCATCCCAGCCACTACGCCGGCTGCAGCTCCGGAGCCACGAGCTCCGAGGTCCAAGCCTCGATGACGTCGCCCGGCTTGAGGTCCGCGTACCGCGCCACCTGGATACCGCACTCGAAGTTCTCGGCGACTTCCTTGACGTCGTCCTTGAACCGCCGCAGCGACTCGATCTCGCCGTCGAAGACGACCGCCGAATCCCGCAGCACGCGGACCTTGGAGTTGCGGGTGATCTTCCCGGACTGCACGTAGCAGCCCGCGATCGAGCCGACCTTGGAGACCTTGAAGATCTCGCGCACTTCCGCCCGCCCGAGGACGATCTCGCGGAACTTCGGCGCCAGCAGTCCGACCATGGCCTTCTTGAGGTCGTTCTCCACGTCGTAGATGACCTGGTAGAAGCGCAAGTCGACCTGCTCGGACTCCGCCTGCCGCTTGACCGACTCGTCGGGCCGGATGTTGAACCCGATCAGCACCGCCCCCGAGGCCGAAGCCAGGTTGACGTCGTTCTCGGTGATGCCGCCCACCCCGGCTAGGATGACGCGCACGTCCACCTCGCCGTTGGAGAGCGACTCGACCCGCGAGCGCAGGGCCTCGACCGAACCTTGGCCGTCGGCCTTGAGGATCAGGTTGAGGGTCTTCGTCCCGCCGTCGGCCGGCATCATCATGAACGTCTCGAGCGAGACCTTGGCTCCGCCCGTGGTGGTCGCCATGCGGACGTCACGGCGCTTGGTCGAGCGCTTGGCGGCGGCTTCGCGAGCGGTTTTCTCGTCGGAGACGACCATCATGGTGTCGCCCGCCGAGGGAACGTCGTTGAGGCCCATGATCTCGACCGGAACCGAGGGTCCGGCCTTCTTGGTCTGCTTGCCCTTGTCGTCGATGAGCGCGCGGATCTTGCCGTAGGTCGGCCCGACCACGACGATGTCGCCGACCCGCAGGGTGCCGGTCTGGACCAGCACGGTCGCGACCGGACCGCGCCCGCGGTCGAGCGCGGACTCGATCACCACGCCGCCGGCACGCCGGTGCGGGTTGGCCTTGAGCTCCTTGAGGTCGGCCTCGAGCAGCACCGTCTCGAGCAGCTTGTCGATGCTCATCCCGGTCCGCGCGGAGACCGGCACCATTTCCACGGTGCCGCCCCACTCGACGGGCTGCAGGCCCTGATCGGTGAGCTGCTGCTTGACCCGGTCGGGCTGCGCGTCTTCCTTGTCCATCTTGTTGATCGCGACGACGATCGGCACGCCGGCGGCCTTGATGTGCGAGATCGCTTCGCGCGTCTGCGGCATCACGCCGTCGTCGGCCGCGACCACCAGGATCGCGACGTCGGTGACCTTGGCCCCGCGGGCGCGCATGGCGGTGAACGCCTCGTGGCCCGGGGTATCGATGAACGTGATCGCGCGCCCGTCCTGCTGGACGGTGTAGGCGCCGATCTTCTGGGTGATCCCGCCCGCTTCACCGGCCGCCACGCTGGCGGAGCGGATCTTGTCGAGCAGCGAGGTCTTGCCGTGGTCGACGTGGCCGAGCACGGTGACGACGGGAGGCCGCGACTGCAGCATCTCCGGCTTGTCCTCCTCCTGCTCGACCTGGACTTCCTCGCCGGCCTCCTTGACGATCGCGTTGAAGCCGAACTTGCGCGCGACGGCGATCGCCTGGTCGGCGGAAATGTTCTGGTTGATCGTCGCCATCGTGCCCATGCGGAACAGCTCCTTGATGACGTCCGCCGCGGGCGTGATCATCGAGGTGGCGAGTTCTTGCACGGTCAGGATGTCCGGAATCTCGATCGCTTCGAGCTTGGCGTTGGGATCCTCGATGCGGTCGACGTAGGCGCCGCTGCGGCGGCGCTGCTTCTCCAGCCGCATCTCGGAGGCGCGGGCCTGCTTGGCCTCGAGCTGCTCGCGCGTGCGGCGGCCGCGGCCGCCGGGGCCGCGGCCGCCGGGACCGCCCGAGGACGGCATGAGACCGCTGCCGGGCGAGAGCGGGCCGTTGCCGGCCGGACCGCCGGGCCGCGCGGGCC
>CAXTNU010000095.1:0-11616 GCA_964245595.1 uncultured bacterium
CGCTGGCGCTGGTCGACGACTTCCGCGCCCAGATCGCCGCGGGACCGGCTCCCGCCGGGGCCAGGATGGCTGCCATCTCGGCTGGACGGAAGGCCAGGTCGCCGGCCCGCAAGGTCAGGATCTGGTGCGGCGGCGCGAACCGCGAGAGGTGGACCCGCAGCGGCTCGCGCGAGCAGATCGCGATCGTGCGCCCGGCCGGCCGGCCGGCCAGCAGGCGGGCCAGGAACTCGCACGCGCCCGGCTCGCGGATCGCGTCCTCGGCGTTCTCGAAGACGAACGCCGAGCGCTGGCCGTGGACTCGCCAGGCCGCCAGCGCCACGTCGAGCCGGTCGGCCGCCGAGCCGTGGCCGTCCCCGATGAGGGTCTCGGTTTGCGAGAGGTTCAGGCTGCGCTCGGGGTTCTCGTCGGCCAGCGCGGGCAGCAGCCGGCGGGCCAGCTCGACGTCCGAAGCCACGCCCCGGCAGTCGCACACCCCGCGCGCCGGGTAGTCCGCGAGCAACTGGCGGACCAGGGTCGACTTGCCGAACCCGGCCGGGGCGACGACCGAGACGATGACCGGCTGCGCCGCCCGCACGCGCTCCACCAGCGGCGTCCGCAAGACGTCGCCGGTCGGGCGCGGATCGAGTTCGAGCTGGTCCATGTGCGGTATGCGCGTCCGTTGGAGCGGTCGATCCGACTTCGTGACCGCTGGCGCGCTCCCCGTCGCGCCCGGTCAGGTTAACGTTGGATTACTTTACACACATGGCTGTGGATGGTGTGGATTACGCGCTCAGGAGCAGCCCGGCCCAGATCGCCGCGGCGTCCTCGACCAGCGCGACGAGCGTACCGGCCAGGCCGGTCTTGCCCACCGCCGCGGGGCGCAGCCGCAGACCCAGGTAGGCGCCGGCGATCGCCCCGGCCGCGCCCAGCGCGAAGCCGACCCGCCGGTCGCCGTCGCCGCCGACCAGGCTCGACCCGGCGAAGCCGCCGGCCAGCGCGCGCATCGCCAGCGCGGGCGGCGAGGTCCGGGGCGGTATGCCGGGCAGCTTGTCGGCGATCAGCTCGCCCAGCGCCAGCAGGGGGACGACCAGGGCCGGCGTTCCGCCCCCGCGGATGCGGGTCGCGGCCGGGCCGGTCATCGAGCGCAGGCCGGAGACCAGGCCGATGCCCAGCGCCCGCAGGTAGGGTTGCGCAGCGTTCATGACAGGATCATGCTATACCCCGCCCGCCGGAGCAGGCGTCAAAAGGGTACGGTTAGCGGCGGAAACCACCGTCTTTGGCAGTGTGTTGCAGAGAGTGCTAACATGAACGGAATAGGAATCCTCGTCCGTGCGTAACCGCGACGAGCTGCTCGAGTTCGACCGGCTCTTCGCTCCGCGGGGGGCGCACGGCCGCTTCGAGCCCAACACCGACGTCCACCTCGACGAGGAGGGCGGCGCCTTCGTCGTGCACGTCGAGCTGGCCGGCGCCGATCCCGACTCGCTGCGCGTCTACGCCGACGACGTGGACCTCTCCATCGCCGGCGAGCGCGAGACGCGCGCCGTCTCGCGGCATGCCTCGCTGCTGCGCAAGGAGATCCAGTCCGGCGCCTTCGTCCGGCGCATCCGGCTGCCGATTCCGATCGACGCCGACGGCGCCAGCGCCGCTTACCGGGACGGCATCCTGACGATCCGTCTTCCGCTCGCCCAATCCACGAAATACCCTATCGTGCGCACTCAGGTCCGCATGACGGTCAGAAGGACCCTAGCCTGATGGCGAAACCCGACAAGGCGCCCGAAATCCTCGGCATCCTGCCGCTCCAGGATGCGGTGCTGTTCCCCAATACCGTGATCCCGCTGGCGGTGGTCAAGCGCCCCGGCATCCAGCTCGTCGAGGAAGCGCTGCGCGAAGGCAAGCAGATCGGTCTCGTCGTGCTCAAGGACAAGGAGACCGAGGACCCCGGTCCCGATGACGTCCGCCGCTTCGGCACGATCGGCACGATCCAGAAGATGCTCAAGGTTCCCGACGGGACCTTGCGCTGCATCGTCGCGGGCGGCCCGGTGTTCCGCATCGACCAGTTCGTCGCCAGCGAGCCGTACCTCGCGGCGACCTATACCGAGATGCCCGACGTGACGCGCGAGAACGACGCGCTCGTCGCGATGCAGCGCAACCTGGGCACGCTGTTCCAGAAGCTGCTGGGCTACCTGCCGCAGGCGCCGCGCGAGATGGAGATGGAAGTCAACAACATCTCCGATCCCAACCTGCTGTCGTATTTCGTCGCCTCGACGATGCGGCTGGAGACGGCGGACCGCCAGGCGATCCTCGAAGAGCGCGACACCGGCAAGCGGCTGCGCCGCCTCACGATGCTCATCACCAAGGAGCTCGAGGTGGTCGAGCTGGGCCACAAGATCCAGTCCGACATCCAGCGCGAGATGGAGAAGAACCAGCGCGACTTCTACCTGCGCCAGCAGATGCGGGCGATCCAGGAAGAGCTGGGCGAAGGCGATCCGCAGCAAGCCGAGGCGGCCGAGCTGCGCAAGAAGATCGACGACGCCAACATGCCCGAGGACGTCAAGAAGTCGGCCGACCGCGAGCTCGACCGGCTGGCGAAAGTCCCGCAGGCCAGCCCCGAGTACAGCGTCATCCGCACGTACCTGGACTGGATCGTGCAGTTGCCGTGGAGCGTCTCCACCTCCGATCAGATCGACATCGGCAAGGCGCGCGCGATCCTCGACGAAGACCACTACGACCTCGAGAAGATCAAGGACCGCATCGTCGAGTACCTGGCCGTCGGCAAGCTCAAGAACAAGCTGACCGGCCCGATCCTGTGCTTCGTCGGCCCGCCGGGCGTCGGCAAGACGTCGCTCGGGCAGTCCATCGCCAAGGCGATGGGCCGCAAGTTCGTGCGCCTCTCGGTCGGCGGCGTGCGCGACGAGGCCGAGATCCGCGGCCACCGCCGGACCTACATCGGCGCGATGCCGGGCACGATCGTGCGCGCCCTGCGCGACGCCGGGACGAACAACCCGGTGATGATGATCGACGAGATCGACAAGGTCGGCGGCGACTACCGCGGCGACCCGCAGTCGGCCCTGCTCGAAGTGCTCGACCCCGAGCAGAACAACTCGTTCCGCGACCACTACCTCGACCTGCCGTTCGACTTGTCGCGGGTGCTGTTCATCTGCACCGCCAACACGCTGGACTCGATCAGCGGGCCGCTGCGCGACCGCATGGAGATCATCCAGCTCTCGGGCTACACCGAGCTCGAGAAGATGCAGATCGCCAAGCGCTATCTGGTCGCCAAGCAGAAGAAAGCCAACGGGCTCAAAGAGAACCAGGTCGCCATCGCCGATACGGCGATCAAGGCCGTGATCGGCGACTACACCCGCGAGGCCGGCGTGCGCAACCTCGAGCGCGAGATCGGCACGATCTTCCGCAAGGTCGCGCGCAAGGTGGCCGAGGACGCGAAGTACAAGGCGCGGATCAAGCCCGACAACCTCGTCGATTATCTGTCCAAGCCGCGCTTCTACAACGAAGTGAAGCGGCGGACGGCGTCGGTCGGCGTCGCGACGGGGCTGGCCTACACGCCGGTCGGCGGCGACATCCTGTTCATCGAGACGACGGCGATGCCGGGCACGGGCAAGTTCACGCTGACCGGGCAGCTCGGCGACGTGATGAAGGAATCGGCGACCGCGGCGATCTCGTTCCTGCGCTCCCGCTCGAGCGAGTTCGGCCTGCCCGACGACTGGTTCGCCAAGCACGATCTGCACATCCACATCCCGGCCGGCGCCATCCCCAAGGACGGGCCGTCGGCGGGCGTGAGCCTCTCGACCTCGATCGTCTCGCTGCTGACCGGCCTCAAGGTCGATCCGGAGCTGGCGATGACGGGCGAGATCACGCTCACCGGTCAGGTGCTGCCGATCGGCGGCGTCAAGGAGAAGGTGCTCGGCGCCAAGCGGGCCGGGATCAAGAAAGTGATCCTGCCGCGCCGCAACGAGATCGATCTCGAGGACGTGCCAAAGGAAGTGCGCGACACGATGACGTTCGTCTTCGTCGACGAGCTGAGCGAAGTGTTCGCGACGGCGCTGGGCAAGCGGGTGATCGCGCCCGTGCTGCTCGGCGCGGCCGAGCCCAAGCGGACGAACAACGTCGTCGCGCTCCGTCCGCCGGCCAAGCCGAACGGGACGGCCGGCCGGTCCCGGCGCACCGGCACGACCACGACTTCCGGCCGCGGGAGTACCCGCCGCTAGTCCGGCTCACCGCGGTTGCGCTCGCAGCGGCGAGTTGCAACCGCAGTCGCTCGGCGCACGTCGTGTCTGAAGATGGCAGCGAGCGGAACGATCGACATCCGGAGCACGCGCGCGCGCGTCGACCTGCGGCTGGTCGGCGCGGTAGCGGCGGTGTGGGTCCTGTGGGGCTCGACTTTCGCCGCGATGCGCTTCGCGGTCGGCACGATTCCGCCGTTCGCGATGGCGGCTTGCCGCTTCACCCTGGCGGGCGCGATCCTGCTCGCCGTCTGCGCGCTGCGCGGGCGGCTGCACGTCACCCGCGCGGGTCTCGTCCGCGCACTGATCACCGGCGCGACGCTGCTGCTGCTCGGCAACGGGATGACCGCTTGGACGGTGCAGTACTTGCCGACCGGCATCAACTCGCTGCTGCTGAGCGTCTCGCCGATCTGGATGGCGCTGATCGCGTTCGTCTGGTACCGCGAGCGGCCGACCCGCATCGCGGTCGGCGGCATGCTGCTCGGTCTGGTCGGGCTGGCGCTGCTGGTGCGCCCGGTGAGCGGTAGTCCGATCCCGCTCTGGCCGGCGGTGCTAGCCGTGCTGGCGAGCGTGTCGTGGTCGTTCGGCTCGATCTACCAGCGCCGCGCGGGACGGGGCGACCTGCTGCTCGCGACCGCGCTGCAGATGCTCGCCGGCGGCCTGCTGCTCGGGCTCGAAGCCGCGCTCACCGGCGAGTGGCGCGCGTTTCACCCCGGCACGGTCAGCGCGCTCTCGCTGGGCGGCTTCTTCTGGCTGGTGGTGTTCGGCAGCTTGATCGCCTACAGCGCGTTCCTCTACACGATGCAGAACACGAGCACCGCGCTGGCCTCGACCTACGCTTACGTCAACCCGGTCGTCGCGGTGATCCTGGGCTTCGTGCTCTTCGGCGAGCGGCTCACCCCGCTCGAAGCGGTCGCCAGCGCCGTCATCGTGGTCGGCGTGGCGCTCATGATGCTGCCCGCGCGAAGCGGTCCGGCGCGAACAGCGTCAGATCGAAGCCCGGGTCGAAGCCTGCCAGAAGCGCGCTGACGATCTCGCCGACCGCCGGCGCGAACTTGAAGCCGTGGCCCGAGAAGCCGCCCGCGACGACGACTCGCGGCGCGCGCGGGTGCGGGCCGATGACGAAGTGCTCGTCGGGCGTCAGCGTGTACATGCAGACCGCCGCGCGCACGAACGCCCCGGCCGCGGCCGGGATGAAGTCCGCCAGCACGCCGCGCATGCGCTCGCTTTCGTCCGCACCGACGGTCCGGTCGAGCGCGTCGGGGTCGGCCTCGATGCCGCTGCCGTGAATCCCGGCCTTGACGCCCTCGCCCAGGTCGGGGAAGCCGTACAGCATCCGCGCGCCGTCGCGCTCGAGCCCGTAGACCGGCAGCACGTCCGGAGCGACCGTGGCTGGGTCGAGCGGGGCGAACCAGAACTGCACGTTGCGCTCGACCCGCAGCGGCAGCCCGAGGTCGGGCGCAAGACGCGCGAACCACGGCCCGGCGCAGATCGCCAGCCGTTCGGCTTCGACGACCTCGCCGTCCGCCAGCGTCACCCGCACGCCGCGGTCGCCCGCCTCCCAGCCCGCGACCGGCGTGTCGAAGCGCAGCTCCGCACCGTCCTCCGCGGCCAGGCGCACTTGGGCCCGGATCGCCGCCTCGGGGAAGACCGCGCCCGCGACCGCTTCGTACACGCCGACCTCGTCGTCGCGCGGGCGCAGCATCGGCCAGCGCCGCCGCAGCTCGGCGGCGTCGTGGAGCGCGTGGGCCAGCTCCCACTGCCGCGCGCTGGCCAGCGCGCCGGCAACCACCGCCGTCTCGGGCCGGCCGACGAAGATGCCGCCGGCGCGCACGCGTAGCATGCTGCCGGTGCGTTCTTCGAGCGCATCCCACAGCGCGTAGGTGCGGCGCAGCAGCGGCACGTACGCCGGCGACTCGAAGTAGGCCTGGCGGATCATCCGCGTGCTGCCGTGCGAGGAGCCCAGCGCGTGAGCCGGGCCGAACCGCTCGAGCCCGAGCACGCGCAGGCCGCGCGCGGCGGCGTGCGCCGCGACGGCGCTGCCCATGCCGCCCAGACCCAAGACGATCGCGTCGTACCGCACGACGCCCGGCTTCGGCGCGTGTCGCCGCTTACCGCTCACCGTTCCTCGTGCGCCAGCGTACAGACGGGGCGTCACGAACGAGGTATAATAGCGGGCCATGCAAGAGAACGTTCGGGCGGCCGGAGTGACGGAGGCCGCCGCATCGCTGTGGCTCGGCCGCCGCATCCGCGTGCTCGACGCGGGCGGCGCCGAGCTGTGCTGCGGCTTCTTGAGCCACGTCTCGTCGCGCCGCGCGTTCGTGCTCCAGGACGGCGGCCGGGCCGGCCGCACGATGCGGATGCTCGCCCTGACCGAGGTCGGCGTGATCGTGCCGGAGTCGCGCTAGCTCAGCGGATCAGCACCGCTCCGGCCGGACCGGCCAGGACCTCGCCGATCAGCGCCACCGTGCCCAGGTCGGCCAGCTCGGCCAGGACGCGTTCGGCGCTGGCGGGCGCGATCGCGATCAGCAAGCCGCCCGAAGTCTGAGCATCGGACAGGACCGTCCGCAGCGCCGCACCGACTCGGTCGGCGTACTCGACGAAGCGGGCGTGATCGGCCAGGTTGTCCTGGCTGCCGCCCGGCACGACCCCCTGGGCGACCAGCTCGAGCACCCCGTCCAAGAGCGGCACCCGGGCGGCATCGAGCGCCAGCGCCACGCCCGACGCGCGCGCCATCTCGCCCGCGTGACCGACCAGCCCGTAGCCGGTGACGTCCGTCGCGCCGTGCACGCCGTGGGCCAGCATGGCGGCCGCGGCACGGTCGTTGAGGCGCGCCATCGAGGCGATCGCGGGAGCGAGCTGCCCCTCGCCGATCAGGTCGCGCTTGCGGGCGGTCGTGAGGACACCCGTCCCGACGGGTTTCGAGAGTAGCAGCAGGTCGCCGGGACGGGCTCCGCCGTTTGTAACGACTCGATCCGGGCGAATGGTTCCAGTGACGGCCAAACCATACTTGGGCTCGTCGTCCTTGACGGTGTGACCGCCCAGGATCACGACCCCGGCCTCGGTCGCCACCGCCGCCCCGCCCTCCAGGATGCGGCCCAGGATCTCGGTGCCCAGCTCCTCGACCGGGAACGCGACGATGTTCAGGGCGCTCAGCGGCCGCCCTCCCATGGCGTACACGTCGCTGAGCGCGTTGGCGGCGGCGATGCGGCCGAAGTCGTACGGGTCGTCGACGACGGGCGTGAAGAAGTCGACGGTCTGGACCAGGGCCAGATCGTCGCTGAGCCGGTACACGCCGGCGTCGTCGCTGGCGGCATGGCCGACCAGGACGTTGGGATCCGTGATGGGAGGCAAGCGGCGCAGGACCTGCGCCAGGTCGGCGGCGCCGACTTTACTCGCTCAACCCGCGCACGAAGAATAGGCGGTGAGGCGAATGCGGCGCCCGGGGGACTCCATGCCCGTCGAATACAACATCGCAGGACGAACGTCCGCCGGAGTAGACCGTGTCCAAGAACCTGCTGTTCATCCCAGGCCCCGTGACCGTCGCCGACAGCGTGCTGGCCGCCGGCGCGAAGTCCATGATCGACCACCGCGGCCCCGAGTTCAAAGTGCTGCTCGAGCGCATCGCCGCGCGCCTCGAGCCGGTCTTCGGCACGGAGTCGGGCGAGGTGGTCGTGCTCGGCTCGTCCGGTACCGGCGGGCTCGAAGCCGCGGTCGGCAACCTGTTCGGGCCCGGCGACCGGCTCCTAGCGTGCCCGATCGGCGTGTTCGGCCAGCGGCTGATCGCGATCGCGCGCGCCTTCGGCTGCGAGGTCGAGGTACTCGACACGGCCTGGGGCGACGCGGTCGACCCACAAGCGCTGCGCGCGCGGCTGGCCGCCGACACGCAGCGCCGCATCACCGGCATCCTGCTGACCCACAACGAGACCTCGACCGGCACCCAGAACGACATGGCCGCGCTGGCCGGCGCGATCCGCGGGCACGACGCGTACGTGGTGGTCGACTCGGTCAGCGGCCTCGCGGCGAGCGAGTTCCGGATGGACGCGTGGGGCTTCGACATCGTGGTCGCCGCCTCGCAGAAGGCGCTCGCGGCCCCGCCCGGGCTGTCGATGGTCGCGGTCTCGCCGCGCGCCTGGCAGCGCATGGAGAGCAGCGGCGCACCGCGCTTCTACTTCGACTTGAAGACGGCGCGCCAGTTCGCCGCGCTCGGGCAGACCGCGTGGACGCCGCCCGTCTCGATCGCTTTCGCGCTCGACGCCGCGCTCGACGCCTACGAGCAGACCGGCGCCGCAGCGATCTACGAGCGCCACGCCCGCTACGCGCGCGCGATCCGCGCGTTCGCGCTGGGCCACGGGCTGGAACTGTACTCGCGCGAGGGCGCACACTCGCTGACCGTCGTCGCGATCCGCATGCCCGCGGGCATCGACGCCGACGCGATCCGCAAGACGCTGCGCGAGGAACGCGGGATCGTGATCGGCGGCGGCCAGAAAGAGCTCAAGGGCAAGCTGATCCGGATCGGCACGATGGGCGACCTGACCCAGACCGACGTGCTGGGCGCGCTCGGCGCGGTCGAGACCGCGCTGCTCGAAGCGGGCGCGCCGATCCATGCCGGGGCCGGCGTGCAAGCCGCCCTGCGCGTGTTCCGCGACGCGGAGCACCCGGCGGCGGTCTGAGCTGAGCCCGCCCGACGCGTTCTTCGAGCGGAGCGGAGCCGACAGCTTCGTTCCGTCCGCCGCGACGACCAGCCCGTGGGACGAGCGGCTGCAGCACGGCAGCCCGCCCACCACGCTGCTGGCGCACGCCTTCGCCGAGCGGCACCCGCGCGACGACGTTCGCATCGCGCGCATCGCGGTCGACTTTCTGGGCCCGATTCCGCGCCAAGAGATGCGGGTTCGCACGCGCGTCGTGCGGCCCGGCCGGCGGATCGAGCTGCTCGAGGGCACGCTGGAGAGCGGCGGGCGCGAGGTGGTGACCGCGCGTGCGTGGCGGATCGCGGTGCAGCCCGCGGGCAGCGTTCCGCCCGGCGTGACGCCGGACGATCCGGTGCCCGCGCTGCCGGACGAGCAGCCGCAGGGGCACTTCTTCGGCCTGCGCGAGTGGGGCTACGGCGCGGCGATCGAGTGGCGCTTCACCAGCGGCGGCTTCGGTTCGCTCGGCCGCGCCGGCGTGTGGACACGGGTGCGACTGCCGCTGCTCGCGGGCGAGCCGCTCGGCCCGCTCGAGCGGCTGCTGCTCGTCACCGACTCGGCCAACGGCATCAGCGGCGAGCTGCCGATGCGCGAGTGGCTGTTCGTGCCGCCCTCGCTCTCGCTCGCGCTGCAGCGCTATCCCGCCGGCGAGTGGACGTACATGGACGCGCGCACGACGCTGTCCGCGGACGGGCTGGGCGTGACCAGCGCGCGCTATGCGGACCGTGAGGGAACGCTCGGCATCGGCAGCCAGGCGCTGCTGATCGAAGCCCGCTAGCGGCGGTCAGTTTCCGCCTGAGTTGAGCGGGATCGAGACCATCGACGACGTGCCGTCCGCGCGGCTGACGACGAGCGAGGCGGTGAAGGCGGTTTGGCCGGTCGGTACGACACTCGCCGGGAATGGGAAGCCCGCCTGCCATTGGCCGCGCGCGGTTTGCGCCAGGACGAACGTCTGGCTGCCGATCACGAGCTTCACGGTGTTGGCATTGCTGGTCGTCACGGCGGCGACGCGCACCGAGGTTCCGCTCGCGACGACGGTCGGCGAAAGCGTGGCATAGAAAATTTGCACGGGGTCGGTAGGCTTGGCAAAGTTACTCTGCGGCGCCGCTCCGAACGTGAAGACGTTCGTCTGCGCGAACGCGCTCGGAGCGGGTGCGGGGGTAATGCTCGGCGCGGAAACAGCACCGCCGCCTCCGCCGGAAGGCGATGACCCGTTGGCAGGAGGCGTGCCGGTCACGGCCCCGAGCGCCGGTGCAGGCTGCGCGGGACCGAGCCGCGTGCGGGGCAGCAGCCCCGAAGGCGCGGGCAGCGTGGCGTTTGCGGGCAGCGTCGGGAGCGGCTGCGGGCTCGGGATGGAAAGGATCGGCGGTCCGGGCAGGGTCGTGGCGCCCGGCGTCACGAGGTGCGGCGTCACGACGATGATCAGCTCGTTGCGCGAGCTGGTGCGCTGCTCGTTGCGGAAGACGCGCCCCACCAGCGGGACGTCGCCTAGGAGCGGGATCTTCGTGTTCGTGCGCGTCTCGTTCTCCTGGATCAGCCCGCCGATCACCAGCGTCTCGTCGTCGCGCAGGTGCACGGTCGTCTGCGTGTCGCGCGTGCTGATCTCCGGGATGCCGGCCGAGCTCAAGCCGATCAGGCTGTTCACGACCGGGTGCAGGGCGACGGTAATGCCGCCTTGGGCGTCGACGAGCGGGGTGATGTCGAGCGTCACGCCGGTTTGGAAGCTCTGGACTTGCGTCGTCGCGATCGTACCCGCGTTGCCCGCGGTGGTGGTGAGGATCGAGAGCGTGTCGCCGGCGCGGATCGTCGCGGTGCGGCCGGAGAGGGTGGTGATGCGCGGGTCGGCCAGCACGCGCCCGCGGCCGCTGGAGACTGCGAGGTTGAGCTGCGCGCTGAAGGAGAGCGGCGTTCGGCCGAAGCCTTGCAGCCGGCCCAGGCGCGGGATGGTGCCGTTCGCGTCGGGCGGCGGGGTGGATTCGCTGTAGGTGGTGCCGATGACGGTGCTGCCGAGCTGGATGCCGAGGTTCTTGGCCGCGCTCTCGTCGAGCTCGAGGACCTCGGTGTCGAGCACGACCTGGGGCGCGACGACGTCGACTTTCTCGATGAACTCGCGCGCGGTGCGCAAACTGGGCGGCGACCCGACCAGGGCGAGCTGGCCAGGGGTGGGCAGGGCGATCACCTTGACGTCCGGCACGATGAGCTGGAGAGCTTGCGTCATGGCGGCGACCGCATCGGGCGCGTTCGCGGCTTGGCCCGGGACGGCGGACTTGAGCGTCACCACCTCCGTCGAGGAGCCCGCCGCGAGGGAGCCCGAGCCGAAGTTTCCCGGCGCACCGGGCGCGGGATCGAGCTGCGCGACGGCGTCGGTGATGCGCTGGTGCTCGGCCGCGGTCGCGGTGACGGCGAGCGCGTTGATCGCCGCGTCCACGGTCACCTCGACGTCGCGGAAGCTGCGCCGTAGGAGCGCGGCGACGGAGCCTGCGTCGAGGCTGCGGATGCGGTAGACCTGCGTGTAGCGCGCGTCGAACGACGGAACGTCGAGCTGGGCGACCAGCGTCTTCGCGCGGGCCACCGCCTCGGGCGGGCCGACCAGCATCACGGTGCTGCCCGATACCGAAGCGCGCAGGCCGGCGACTTGGCGCGCGAGCGCGCGCGCGACGTCGGCCGGCCGGCGCTGCGTGACGCGCACCGCGTCGGAGCCCACTGCA
>CAXTNU010000096.1:0-11593 GCA_964245595.1 uncultured bacterium
ATCATGAGCAGCGTGTCGCACTGCTGCATCATGTCGCTCGAGGCCTCGGTGCCGAGCAGCCCCAGCGTGCCGGTCACCCAGGGGTAGTCGTCGGGCACGACGGCCTTGCCGAGCAGCGCTTTGGCGCAGCCGGCCCGCAGCCGGTCGGCCAGCGCGACGATCGCGTCGGTCGCGCCCGCGGCGCCCGCGCCGACCAGCAGCGCAACGCGTTCGCCGGCGTTGAGCACCTCCGCCGCGCGGGCCAGGTCGGCGTCGTGCGGGATCACGCGCGGGCGCTGGTAGCCGATCCCGGAATAGGTCGCGCCCAGCTTGCGCGGCGCGGACTCGACCGCTTTCATCTCCTGCACGTCGCGCGGCACGATCAGCGCAGTGACGGAGCGCTGGCTGAGCGCGCTGCGCACCGCCCGGTCGACGGCGTGGCGCGCCTGGGCCGGATTGCCGATCGTGAGGTCGTAGTCGGCGGCGACGTCCTTGAACAGCGTCTGGAGGTCGACTTCCTGCTGGAACTCCCCGCCCAGCGCGAACGACGCCGACTGCCCGACCAGCGCCAGCACCGGGACGTGATCGGCCTTCGCGTCGTAGAGCCCGTTGAGCAGGTGGATCGCGCCCGGGCCGCTGGTCGCCACGCAGACGCCCAGCTCGCCGGTGAACTTCGCGTGCGCGCAGGCCATGAACGCGGCCTGTTCTTCGTGCCGCACCTGGATGAAGTCGATCTCGTCGCCGGCCCGGTCGATCGCGGCGATGATGCCGTTCACGCCGTCGCCGGAGTAGCCGAAGATCCGCCGCACGCCCCAAGCGTGCAGCCGCTCGATGAGGAAGTCTCCCACGGTCGCCATGTCCCGCAGGGTACCCGCCCGGGCCCCTTTCGATCCGCTCGCTAGCGGGTGAAGGAAAGCGCGAGCACGGCAACGTCGTCGGTCGGGATGACGCCGCCCAAGACCCGCCCGGCGACGAACCTCGCCGGCTGGGCAGCCTTGCTCCGCACCGCTTCGGCGGCCGCGGCCAGCAGCCGTTTCTCGCCTTTGGCGAGGTCGCGGTCGAACTCGATCAGCCCGTCCGTGTACAAGAACATCGTGGACCCGGTCTCGTACGCGAACTCGTGCGTCCGGATTCGCGGCGGCATGGGCAACTCGACCCCGAGCGGGAACCCGTGGTTCGGGAGGACCGTCGCCTCGCCGTTCGGCCGGGCGAGGATCGGCGGGTGGTGTCCGGCCGAGGCGTACGTGACGGAGCGCCGCGCGGCGTCGACGATGCCGTAGAGGGCCGTCGTGATCGATACGTGGTGGTCGTTGAGGAACAGCACCCGATTGGCTTGGCACAAGACGCGTTCCGGAGCCGGATCGCCCAGGCATGCGGCGACGAAGATGGCCTGTTTCGCCTCGCCCATTTTCACCGCGGCATCGACGCCATGACCGCAGACGTCGCCGAGCGAAAAGCCGATCCGGCCGTCGGGCAGCTCGAAAACGTCGTACCAGTCGCCGCCGATTCTCTCGCTGACGTTCGCGACCTGGTAGAGCGCATCGAACTCGAGCCCTGGTACGACCGGGAACGGCTTGGAGAGATAGCCTTTCATCATGGCGTCCACCATGTGCGTGTTCGCTTCGAAGGCCATCTGCCGGTCGTGGACGTCGGTCAGCGTGCCGAACCAGCTCGCGACCGCACCGTTCGGGCCGTGGGCGGGACGGGCGCGGACGCTGAACCAGCGATAGGCGCCTCCAGCGCCGCGCAGCCGCACGACGGCATCGAGCACCGTTCCCGCCGCCAGCGCGTGTCCCCATTCGCGCGCGATCGACTGCTGGTCGTCGCGGTGAACGCTGGGCATCCAGCCTCGGCTGGGCGCCGCTTGGAGAGCGAGCCCGTGTACGCGTGAAACTCGTGGCTGAACCATTCGATCGAGCCGGAGGCGTCCGCGGTCCACACGATGCAAGGCAAGGCTTCGGCAAACGCTTCGAATCCCGCGCCGGCAAGCGGGTCGGGATGTCTCACGACGGCATAGCTCATGACGGTGCGCTACCGCGCGTAGGCCGACCGCGCCGCGTCGATAGCGGCCTGAAGCGCATCGCCCGCTGCCAGACGACACGCGCAACCGCGACCGCGCTCGCCTTTGCAGCCGAGCCCGTCGTGGTCCTCCACCGAGTGCCGGCAAGGGCACAGTACGAGGTAAATCAAACCGGCAACAGCCTCTGCCGTAGAGCAACGGCGGTCGCCTGGCCATCTGCGAAAGTCATCGTCGCACGATCGTCATCGGACGCTCCTCAGCGGTCGAGTAGGAGGAGATCGTATTGCCAAAGTACCCGGCGAGGCTGTACGGTTTCGAACATCCGGGCCGATGACGGCTGTGATCCGACTCGCCGCCGAAAAGCAGCTCAGCAAGGGAACGGTATGAAGGGAACCCGAGCCACCAAAGCACGTCCGACGCCTCGCCACCTCGAGCAGAACCTGCTCTTGCGGCATTTGACCGGCCCCGATGCGGACGCTGTATTGAACCTGGGCGAAATAACGCACTTGGAATTGCGGCAAAGGATCTACGATGCCAATACCGAGATCAAATGCGTCTATTTCCCTCTCACGTGCGTGCTCTCCGTCGTCGCCGAGATGAGGGATGGGGGGATGATCGAAGTCGGGACAGTCGGCTGCGAAGGCGTTTCGGCGATCCCGCTCATCCTCGGCGCCACGACTTCGGAGAACCATAGTTACTGCCAGGTGCCCGGCGACGCAATCGTGATCGCGGCCGAGATGTTCGAGCACCTGACCCAGAACAATCCCAGTTTCCGGCGCCTGCTCAGCCGCTATCTCCAATCGTACATCAACTTGTTGGGCCAGCTCGCCGCGTGCAACCGGCTCCACAGCGTGTACGAGCGGTGCGCGCGCTGGATTCTCATGACGCAAGATCGCGTGCGAGCCGATGCGATTCATTTGACGCAGGAGTATCTGGGCATGATGCTGGGAAGCCGGCGCTCGGGAGTGACCATCGCGGCCTCCACGCTCAGAGCCGCCGGTTTCATCGAGTACGCCCAAGGCATCATAACGATTCTGGACCGGGCGGGGCTGGAGGAGGCGTCGTGCGAGTGCTACGCGCTGGCGCAGGTCCAATTCGGCGTGCTCCGCGACGGAGCGAAGTAGCCGGGCTCAGGTCTTGCCGCCGACCCGCTTTCGGGGCGGCGGGATGGTGTCGGCCAGGGCGTAGATTTCTTCGAGCGTCACGATGCCGCGGCGGAGACATTGCCGCATCAGGTCGTATGCGGTCCGGCCTCCGAGCTGGCCGCGGACGCGGCGGACGGTGTTGGAGATCGTCGACGGCTTGCGGCCGGTCTCGGCGGCGATCCGCCTCTCGTCCTCCCCGGCAAACAGACGCAGCAGAATCGCGCGCTGATTGGCGGTGACGGTACTGCGATCCGAAGCTCCACCCTGCTCGGCACGACGGCGCGTCACTCGTCCGAGCGCGCGCCCATACGCCCCGCGACGCGAGCCGGGGCGCGGGGATGGACGCTTGTGGTGGTGAGCGTGCTGCCGGGCACGACGCCATCATCGTTCGTCGTGCCGGCCGAGTCCATCGGAAAGGTTGCCGAGAAATCGGACGTGGGTGAACGAATGCCAGGCGCGACGGGCATTAGCTCATCGTCAAGGTTCTATTGAACCATAGTATAAGAAAAAGTTATAACTTTAATTAACTATAAAGCAAGAGTTCTTGATAATCGTTTGTCTCTACGTTGCAATTTGCTGATTGCATACGCGGGGTGCATCGAGCACAATTTCCGCGTACTTTCGGCGGTGAGGGCGAGGTTCGCGTACCATAGAGTTAGTGGATTTCACTATCCACTCACTTCTATTTCGCAAGGAGCATCCTCGCAATGAGCATCCCCGCAATTCTGCTGGCCGCGCTACTGGCCAGCTTGGGCAGTTTCACTATGCATGTCAATGAAGTCATCGGCGGTGGCCCCTCTGGCAGCCCGTCTACCAATGGAGTCATTGGAGGCGGCCCTGAAGGAGGCGCCTCTACGAATGTCGTGGTCGGTGGCGGGCCCGTGGGCAGCCCATCTACCAATGTAGTCGTCGGCGGCGGGCCCGTCGGTAGCCCATCTACCAATGAAGTCGTCGGCGGCGGTCCGGAGGGCGGAACCCACCCGTGACACGCACTTGCAGTGCGCCTAGCAACAATATAAAGCTCTAGGCGTCACGATGGCGGGAAGGATGTCAGCGAGGCAGGCGGTGAAACGAAAGCACCGAGAATCAGGGCGAATAACAGTCGCCCTAGCTAAGGTGTATCGCGCTCGGGTGACGCTCAAGAGATCCCCCGTCGATGACGGAATCGCCGACATCCTCCCGCCGAATCCGCCTACGACAACGGCGGCCTCTTTGGTTGCGTCCGCCCGTGAAGCATATCTCCGCGGAGACTTTCCGCGGTGCGTCTCGATGCTCGAGCAAAGGTCGTTCACCGAACCCCACCTCCGCGCTGAAGCGCTGTTTATCTTGAGCCGTGGGTTGCTGCGTCTTCAGCGGCCGGCAGACGTGGTCGAATTGCTCGGTCCCGCCCTTTCCACGTTCACCCTTGTCGACGAAGTTTGCACTGCCCGCATGCTGTATGGAGCCGCGGTAGCCCGAGCACAGGACGCGGACTTTGGGCTGGAACTGCTCGCACAAGTGGCTGCCTTGGCCGAGTCTGGTCGTGCACATCGTGCCATCCGGGCCGAGATCGCTTACTACCAGGGTCTTGCCCACTGGACGAAGCGCGACTTTAAACAGGCGACACGCTATGCGGCTGCCGCTGAACGTGCAAAGCTTGACATTCTCTCCGTACGAGCCATACAATTGCGCGCATTCGCGGCATCAGCGAGTACCGACTACAGCACTGCGCTTCGGCTGTTCGAACGCGCACGCCACTTGTACGGGCTTTGCCAAGGGCGAGATCTGGACTTGGCGACGCAGATCATTTGTCAGATTGCCGCGTTGGAAATGACCTTACGATCCGCGCGAGTTCCTGGATCCCACGCGGCCGTGACTGGCCGTACGGTCCCCGGCACAGCATTCGCGCCTGCGGCCTCGACGCCAGCCAGAATGCTTTTAAATTGCTTGGATTCTTGGTTGTACGCACACGACGGCGATCAGATCACTGCGGTGCACAAAGCCCACCAAGCCGTTGGCCACGCTCCGTCAACAGCATGGCGGGTATGGTCAATGGCTTCAGGGGCGAACGTGTTCCAAGCGTTTGGTGAAACCGGGAACGCAACATATCTTGCGGGCGAGGCTATGAAGGCCGCTGAGATCGTCGACTGGGACGCCACGACCGACGAGGAGCGCGTTGGCCTGCTCTTACTCGCTGAAGTCTATGCGACGGTCAAACCCGCTGCCGCTGCAGCCGCTCTAGCACGCTACGACAGTGTAATTAGCAAGATGGACCCGACCCGGCTGCTGCGCGATCCCAGCGCTGATCCTCGCCTCGTCGCGTGGGATGCCTACGTCCGCGGCCTGGTCGCCCGTGTAAACGGCGACTACGAGCGGGCTGGGGACCTGCTGCGCAAGTCGGCCGAGGGGTTCACCTCGTGCGGGTACTTGTGGCGTGCGGCGCTCGCCCTGATCGAGCTCGACGCGACGCCTGTCGATACGCGTGGGGAAATGCCGTTGGAGCGCGCCGCCGTCATCGTGCGCGACAATTTCCCGGCTTCGTTCCTCGCCCGACGCCTCGGCTCGTGGGCCTGGGCCTACGTCGACCCCGTGGCGTCGACGCTGACGCCGGCCCAGCGCGACGTCCTGCGGCGGCTGCTCGAAGGCAAGAGCCCGATCGCGATCGCGGCGGAGACGAGCCGCACCCTCTCGACGGTGCGGACGCACGTCGAGCACATCAACCGCGCGTTCGGAACCCACTCGTACCTCGAACTCTTCGCGGCGTGCAGCCGCCGAGGTATCGGGCTGCCCGAAGTGCCGAGCGCCGATACCGTCGAGGCGTTCCGACAGACCTCGTAATGGACGTTCGCACCTCTACGATCTAGCCACAGCGTAGCCCGGATAGACCATCACGACGGACCGGTACTCTTTGACCAACCCGTAAAGTTCCGAAACTTTCCCGATGGACCGGCCCCTGTCGGTCGGGCATGATGAGCGCGTGGACCGCACGCAGTGCTCTCCACGATGTCCGTCGCCACGAGCTCGTGGCGGCGGCGGCCCGCCGCCGGTCGTTCTTGCGAGCCACGCTCGCCTACACCCGGGGACGATCGGCGGCGTGGCTTTTCTCAGCGGCTCGAGGGTGACGAGCGGATCACTGCGCTCTGCACGAGCCGACGAGGATAACGATGACCAACGAATGCGCCCGCGACGACGAGGCGCCGGCGATGCCGCGGCACGAGGATTTCGCGGCGACCATCAACGAGGTGCTGCGGCTGGGCTGGTCGGGCCATTTCTCCGCCGCTCGCAGCGTGCTTGCTGCGCTCACCGATTCACGCCCGGCGACGAGCGGCGAGCGCGCGCTATGCCGCGCCGTGCTGGCCCTCGTCTCCGCCGCGTTCGACGACTTGCCGGCAGCCCGGCGCCTCGCGCGCCAGGCGATCCACGATTCGGCTCGGCCAGCGGCGGTCTCGGCCGCCGAACTGCACCGGCTGCGGCTTGCGCGCGCCCTCGCCGTCAACGCGAGCACGTTGCTCGGCGACGTCGTGCGCGGACGGCGCGCCGCGCAGGCTCGCTTCATGAGCGGCGACCCCGAGAGCGACTGGCTCCTCCACACCCGCGAGAACTCGGCCTCGCAAGATGCGCCGGCCGCGGTCCAGCGCTACGCGAAGTTCGTGACAGCCGTTCACCGGCGTTATGCCGAGCAGCGCACGACCGGTTTGCTGACCGCGGGAGAGATCGTCATCGTCAAGCACGTGGCAGCCGGGCATTCCGCGGTTCGCATCGCGGCCCTCGTCGGCCGCAGCCCGCACACCGTGCGGACGCACCTGCGCAACGCCTATGCCAAACTGGGCGCCCACGGGCGTGGGGATGCGGTAGCCAGAGCGCGTGCCTTGGGGCTGCTCGACTAACCGGCACCCATAGCCGCCTCGGACGAGGCATTCACTCAACTAGCCCGATACCCCGGGTCGCGGCATCGTTCGCGACCGGTTGTCCCAGATAGGCCGCGGTCACGATTGGGCTGGTTGCCAGTTCGCGGGCCGGGCCGGAATGGACGATCGTTCCGGTCTCGAGCACGTACGCGCGGTCGGCCAGGCGGAGAGCCTGGCGCGCGTTCTGCTCGACGAGCAGAATCGCCGCGCCACGCTTGCGGATGCGGGCCAGGATCGTGAAGATCGTGCGGACGAGGTTGGGCGCGAGGCCCATCGAGGGCTCGTCGAGCGCGAGCAGGCGCGGTGCGGCCATCAGCGCGCGGCCGATGGCGAGCATCTGCTGCTCGCCGCCGCTCAGCGTGCCGCCCAGTTGCTCGCGCCGCTCGCGCAGGCGCGGGAAGAGCCCGTAGACTTCATCGCGCCGCTCCAGCAGCAGCGCCGGCCGGCGGCGCACCAGGAAGCCGCCCAGGTTGAGGTTCTCCTCGACGCTCAGGCTGGCGAAGATGCGCCGTCCCTCCGGCACGTGCCCCAGGCCCAGCGCGACGATCTCGTCCGCGCGCAGCGCCGCGATGTCGCGCCCGTCGAAGCGGATCGTCCCGCGCCGCGCGCGCTCCAGCCCGGTGATGGTGCGCAGCGCGGTCGTCTTGCCGGCCCCGTTGCTGCCCAGCAGGCTGACGATCTCGCCCGGCTCGACGTCGAGCGAGATGCCCCGCAGCGCCTCGGTGTCGCCGTAGAACGTGTGCACGCCGCGCAGCTCTAGGAGTCCCATGCCAGCGCCGTTTCCCGCTCCTCGGCGAGCTCGTCGAAGCTCAGCTCCTCGTCGTCCGCCGCGCCGAGATAGGCCTCGATGACGGCCGGGTCGGCCTGGACCTGCTGCGGGGTGCCCGCGGCGAGCACGCGCCCGCGGTCCATGCAGATCACGCGCTCGGAGAGCTGCGTCACCAGCGCCATGTCGTGCTCGATCAGCACCACCGTCACGCCCAGCGCGCGAATGCGCCGGATCAGCTCCATCATCTCCAGCTTCTCGGTCGGGTTCATGCCGGCGGCGGGCTCGTCGAGCAGCAGCAGGCGCGGGCGGCCGGCCAGCGCGCGCGCGATCTCGAGCCGCCGCTGGACGCCGTACGGCAGCTCCGCCGCGAGCGCGAGGCGGTGCTCCCACACCCCGGCGAAGCGCATCCAGCGCCGCGCCTCGCGCAGCTCGTCGGCGCTCCGGTTCGCGTACATCCCGATCAGCACGTTCTCGTAGGCCGGCATCTCCTTGAACAGCCGAATCCCCTGGAACGTGCGCGCGATTCCCAGCGCGACGATGCGGTGCGGCGCGAGCCCGCGCACCGGGCGTCCCCCCAAGCGGATCGTGCCCGTGCCGCGCGTCACGCCGGTGATGCAGTTGAACGCGGTGGTCTTGCCGGCCCCGTTCGGACCGATGATGCTGAGGATCTCGCCGCGCCGAATCTCCAGGCTCAGACGATCGACCGCCGTCACCCCGCCGAAGCGGCAGGTCAGCTCCTCGACGATCAGGATCGGTTCGGTTTCAGGCGCGGTCGCGCTGCGCGCGTCGGCCGGGGCAGAACCGGTACGCACGCCGGCGATCGGATCACCGCTGCGCGCGCCGACCGCGGGTTCGTCGGCTTCTTCTTCCGCCAATTCCGCGAACGGGTCGCGGCGAACGCGCGGCGCGGGCCACAGCCCCTGCGGGCGCACCAGCATCATGCCGACCAGCAGCAGCGCGAAGATCACCATGCGCCACTGCTGGAGGAAGCGCAGCGCCTCCGGCAGCCCGGCCACCACGAGCGCGCCGACGATCATTCCCGGCGCGCTCCCGCGCCCGCCCAGCACGACCACGATCAGCACCGTCACCGACACGAAGTAGGTGAAGCTGGTCGGCGAGATCGCGCCGAAGCGGGCCGCGAAGAGCGGCCCGACGAGCCCCGCGACGAGCGCGCCGCACAGGTACGCCGCGAGCTTGACGCGCAGCGTCGGCACGCCGACGGCCTCGGCCGCGGCCTCGTCCTGGCGCACGCTCTCCCAGGCCCGCCGGATGCGCGAGCGAGCCAGGCGCGTGCTGAACCACAGCACCACCAGAAAGAACGCCAGGGTGAGCCAGTAGTTCTCGCGCACGCCGCTCAGCTCGAGCGAGCCGAGCGTCGCGGGCGGAATGCCGTAGAGCCCGTTGGGACCGCCGGTGACGTTCAGATTGGTCACGATCACGCGCACGATCTCGCCGAAGCCGAGCGTGACGATCGCGAGGTAGTCGCTGTGCATGCGCAGCGTCGGGTAGCCGATCAGCACGCCCGCGACGCCCGCCGCGGCGACCGCGGGCAACAGCGTCAGCCAGAAGCCGAGGTGCGCGTGCAGCCCGAGCAGGGCCGAGGTGTACGCGCCGATCGCGAACAGCGCCGCGTAGCCGAGGTCGAGCAGGCCCGCGTAGCCGACCACGATGTTGAGGCCCAGGCCGAGCATGGCGTAGACCAGTACGGTGATCGCGACGTCGGTGACGTAGGTGCCGCCCAGGACCGGCACGAGCAGCGCGGCGGGCAGCAGCAGCCAGGCAGCGGCGCGGCGCGCCGGGCGCACCTACATGCGCTCCACGACGCGCTCGCCGAAGAGTCCGGTCGGCTTGACGACCAGCACCAGGATCAGGACCGCGAACACGAACACGTCGGTCCAGCGCGACGAGACGTACCCGGCCGAGAACGCCTCCAGAAAGCCGATCAGGAAGCCGGCGATCATCGCGCCGGGAATGTTGCCGATCCCGCCCAGCACGGCCGCGGTGAAGGCCTGCAGCCCGATCAGGAAGCCCATGAAGAAGTTGATCTGGGTGTAGTAGAGACCTTCCATCACGCCCGCCGCCGCGGCGAGCAGCGAGCCGATGAAGAACGTCAGCAGGATGATGCGGTCGACGTCGATGCCCATCAGCCGCGCCGCCTCCTGGTCGAGCGCCAGCGCGCGCATGGCCGTGCCGACCGCGGTCCGGTGGACGAACAGGTACAGCCCGGCCATGAGCGCGATGCTCAGCGCGATCATGCCGAGCTGCGCGTAGCTGATCCGCACGCCCGCCAGGCTCAGCCCGGCGAACGAGAGCACCTGCGGGTACGTGTCGTAACCCGCCCCGAAGGCCAGCAGGACGCCGTTCTCCAGCGCCAGCGAGACGCCGACCGCGCTGATGAGGATCGACAGGCGCGGCGCGCGCAGGAGCGGCTTGTACGCCACCGCTTGGATCGCGATCCCCAGCCCGCCGGTGAGCAGCATCGAGAGCACGAGCGCGATCAGCACGGCCAGCGCCACCGGCACGTGCGCCGCCAGCACCGGCGCCAGGATCGCCCAGCCCAGGAAGGCGCCCACCATGAACAGGTCGCCGTGGGCGAAGTTGATCAGGCGGATGATGCCGTAGACCATCGTGTACCCGAGCGCGACGAGCGACAGGAACGAGCCGATGGTCAGGCCGCTGACCACGTACTGCAGGAAGGCCGACATGCGCTGGACGGTTCGGCTACCGCCCGTCCACCCACCGCCCGGCCTTGTCGAGCTTCTTGTAGGGCGCGAACTGGCCGTTGCGCACGATCACCGAGATGTAGTCGATTCCCGTCCGGTCGCCGTTGGGACGGAAGGCGATGTCGCCGGTGATGCCCTTGAAGCTCTTGAGGCTCGCGAGCGCGGCGGTGATCCGCTTGGGATCGATCGACCGAGCCGCTTTGATTCCCTGCGCGACGGTCTGGACCGCGTCGTACTCGTAGGCCGAGTACGGCCCGGCGCCCTTGCCGTACGCCTTTTCGTAGGCCTTGATGAAGCCTTGCGCGCCGCTGATGAACTGCGGCAGCGGGGCGGTGGTGATGATCGTGCCTTCCGAGGCCGGACCCGCCGTCTTGATCAGGACCGGCGACTGGTTCGCGTCGCTGCCGATCAAGCGCGCCTTGAGGTCGAGCTGTTTGGCCTCTTTGACCAGCAGCGAGAACTCGGCGTAGTAGCCCGCGTAGTAGAACGCGTCGGGCTGCGCGCCGCGGACCTTGGTCAGGGTCGCGGTGTAGTCGCTCTGGCCGGGCGTGATCGAGTCGTTGAAGACGACCTTCACGCCGCGCGTGCCGAGCGCCGTCACCAGCGAGTCGGCGAGCCCCTTGCCGTAGGTCGTGTTGTCGTTGAGCACGGCCGCGGTCTTCGCGCGCAGGCTGGTCGCGATGAAGTTCGCCGCGAAGGGCGCCTGCTGGTCGTCGCGCCCGATGACGCGGAAGGCTTCTTTGTAGCCCAGCTCGGTGAGCTGCGGGTTGGTCGACGCGTCGAGCACGTAGGGGACGCCTTGGCGGTGGAACGCGGTCAGCTCGGGCAGCGCCGCGCCCGAGCAGTACCCGCCCGCCACCGCGGCGACGCCTTGCGCCATCAGCTTGTCGGCCGCCTGAGCCGCGGTCTGCGCGTCGCAGGCGTCGTCGGCCGGGACGATCTCGAGCTTCATCCCGTTGACCCCGCCCTTGCGGTTGATGTCGGCGGCGGCGAGCTTCGCGCCGTTGACGAGGTCCTCGCCGGCGCTCGCATTGTTGCCCGAGAGCGGGACCGGCACGCCGATCTTGACG
>CAXTNU010000097.1:0-11556 GCA_964245595.1 uncultured bacterium
GACACGACAGGCGGTTTACGCTTCTTCAGCCACCAAGAAGTCCGAAGCCCCGATAAAGTTATGGCTTTGCTTGCTAGACACCAAGCCCGGTGTGTCGACTTTCCAAAGGGTATCCATTGTCGACGTGGAGCGAAAGGAGTCGGTACTGGATGCCGGACAGTATTGGCAAGCATCTAAGGGGCTTGACTACAGTGACGAGCTGATGCCAGATCAATATCCAACTTGAAGTGAAGACGTAACGTGGTTTTATGACAACAAGGGCACCGAAACAACACGGTGCCCTTGTTTTGGAATATATATCTCTGACGCGTGGCTAGGCGACGTGCGCGGGGGCGAGGTCGTGGGCCTGGAGGACGTGGCCCGGCGAGGTGACGTGCTTGTTCATCCCGAGCAGCGAGGGGTCGACGCCCAGCGCCAGCGCGACGAGCTGCGGGAGGTGGAAGATCGGCAGGTCGGTGCGGCCCCAGCGCGCGACCGAGTCGGCCTGGTAGCCGTCGAGCGCGAGGTGGCAGAGCGGGCAGGGCGTGAGAACCGCCTCGGCGCCCTGGTCCTTGGCCATGCGCATGTTCTGGCCGACCATGTTGGGCGCGATGCCGTCCTTCTCGAGCTGGACGTGGAAGCCGCAGCAGCGGGTGCGCCCGGCGTAATCGACCGACTCGCCGCCCAGCGCTTCGATCAGGTCCTCGAGCGAGTGCGGGTTGCGGGCCGACTCCCAGCCGTTGACGGACTCGGGGCGGATGATGTGGCAGCCGTAGAACGCGGCGACCTTGAGGCCGTTGAGCGGCTTGACGACCATCTTCTTGAGCTCGTCCAGGCCGATGTCGTCGATCAGCAGCCAGAGCAGGTGGCGCACCATCACGGTGCCGTCGTACTTGGCCCCGAACTTGGAGAGGATCGCGTTGGCCTGGCCCATGTGGCCTTCGTTCTCGAGCAGCTCCTTGTTGGCCGCGCGCATGTGGCCGGTGCAGGTGGAGCAGATCGTGATCACGTCGTCCAGGCCGAGCGCCTCGGCCTGGGCGTAGGTGCGCGCGTTGAGGACGCGCGCCACGTCGCGGTTGGTGTCGTTGAGCACCGAGGCGCCGCAGCACGAGGCCGCGGTCAGCTCGACCAGCTCGATGCCCAGTCGCTCGGCCAGGAGCATGGTCGAGTTGAACAGCTCCTTGCACGATTCTTTGGCCACGCAGCCCGGGAAGAACCCGTACTTGCGCATCTGGGCGGACTTCGACTTGCCGCGAATCTGCGGCGCGTCCATCGTCATTGCCATTAGAGTGTCGGAGCCTCCAGGGTGTCGAAAATCGTCCGGATCTCGTCGACCTTCGGAACGGGTTTGAGGAAGAGCGGCGGGATCTTGCCGGCCAGCGCCAGGCGCAGCCCGAACGGCGCGACCTTGAGCAGGCCCTTGATGTTGAAGCGCCCGACCGTGCCTTGGATGACTTCGGTCTCGTGCAGCATGCCGGTCGCCTTGATCGTCTTGGCGACGACCAGCGCGTGGCGCGGGCCGGCCGCGTCGGTGATGCCTTCCTCGATCGTCGCGCGCTTGACCGCGATGATGTCGTCGTGCGGGTCGACGTGCTTGGGGCAGTACGAGCACGCGTAGCAGTGCGCGCACAGCCACAGGTAGTCGTCGCTGATCTGCGCCGCGCGCTCCTTGCGCTTGCTGTCGCGCACGTCCTCGATGAAGCGGTAGGCGTACGCGATCGCGGCCGGGCCGGCGAACGAGGGGTCGACCGAGACCACCGGGCAGAGCGCGTAGCAGGTCGCGCACATCACGCAGTTGGCGACCGCGACCAGCTTGTGCATGTCCTCGGGCGACACGCGCCGCTCGGTGGCGTGGTCGGAGTCCTTGTCCTTGGGCTGCAAGTACGGCTTGAGCCGGGTGTACTTGTCCCAGAACGGGTCCATGTGGACGACGAGGTCCTTCATGGGCTGGAAGTTGGGCATCGGGTCGACCGAGATGCTGCGGTCGGACTTGAGCACCGCCGAGACCGGCGTCTTGCACGCCAAGCCGGTCGTGCCGTTGATGTTCATCGAGCACGAGCCGCAGATCGCCGAGCGGCACGAGCGGCGGAACGAGAGCGAGCCGTCGATCTCGGCCTTGGCGTGCTCGAGCGCGTCGAGGACCGTGACGTTCTCGCCCAGGTTCGTGATCTCGATCCGGTCGCGGTGCGGAACCTCGTCCGTCGTCTGGTCGAAGCGGAAGACGTCTAGCGTGTAGGCCATTCTCTAGTAGCTCCGGACCGCGGGCTGCCACTTGGTGATGACAACCTTGCGAGAGTAGTCGGCTTCCGGGTCGGCCGTCGGGCCGCGGTAGTGCATCAGCGTGTGCTTGATCCACTCCTCGTCGTTGCGGTCGGGAAAGTCCGTGCGGGCTTGCGCGCCGCGCGATTCGTTGCGGTTGAGCGCGCCCAGCATGATCGGCTGCCCGACGTCCACCAGCATCTCGGTCTCGAGCAGCCCGACCAGGTCGGTGTTGAAGGTCTTGGACTTGTCCTGGACCGTCATCGTGGTGGCCGCTTCGCGCACGCCGCGCAGGCGGTCCATGCCCTTGCTCAGGTCGGCTTCGTTGCGGAAGATGAACGCGTGGTCGCTCATCGCCTCGTTGAGCTCCTTGCGGACGTGGCTGTGGCGCTCGCCGCCGGTGCGGGCCAGGATGCCGTCGATGCGCTCCTGCTCGCGCTGCAGCGTCGCGGTCGAGGGCTTGACCTCGACGCCCTTGATGTACTCGGCCGCGTGCTGCGCGGAGCGGGCGCCGAACACGATCGTCTCGAGCAGCGAGTTGCCGCCCAGCCGGTTGGCGCCGTGGACCGAGACGCAGGCGCACTCGCCGGCCGCGTACACGCCCGGGATGCGGGTCGCGCCCCACTTGTCGGTCTCGATCCCGCCCATCGCGTAGTGCATGCCGGGAAGGATGGGGATCGGGGTGTCGATCGCGTCCTTGCCGGTCGCGTCGAGCGCGAGCTCGCGAATCTGCGGCAGGCGCTCGAGGATCTTCTCGCGCCCGAGGTGGCGCAGGTCGAGGAAGACGCAGCCGTCGACGCCACGCCCTTCGAGGATCTCGGTCCACTCGGCCCGGCTGACCACGTCGCGCGAGGCCAGTTCGCCCTTGTTGGGGGCGTACTTGAACATGAACCGCTCGCCCTCGGAGTTGAGCAGGTAGGCGCCCTCGCCGCGCGCCGCCTCGGAGAGCAGCACGCCGTTCTCCTTGAGCGAGGTCGGGTGGAACTGGACGAACTCCATGTCCATCAGCGGGATGCCGGCCCGGTAGGCGATCGCCATGCCGTCGCCGGTCGAGGCGTAGCCGTTGGTGGTCTTGCGGTAGACCCGGCCCAGGCCGCCGGTGGCGAAGATGGTCGCCTTGGCGCTGACCAGCTCCAGCTCGCCGGTGCGCATGTTGTAGGCGACGACCCCCGAGCCGACGCCGTCCTCGACGCACAGCGCGGTCGCGAAGTACTCTTCGTAGACCTTGACCCCGAAGCGCTCGAGCTGCTCCCACAGGGTGTGCAGGATGACCAGGCCGGTGACGTCGGCGGAGTAGCAGGTGCGGGGCGAGCCGGCCCCGCCGAACGGGCGCTGGGCGATCCGCCCGTCGGGCAGGCGCGAGAAGATGCAGCCCCGGTGCTCGAGCCAGATGATCTGGCGCGGCGCGTCCTCGGCCATCGCTTCGATCGAGTCCTGGTCGCCCAGGTAGTCCGAGCCCTTGGCGCAGTCGAAGGCGTGGTTCTCGGGCGAGTCTTCCTCGCGGTTGCCCAGCGCGGCGTTGATCCCGCCCTGGGCGGCGCCGGAGTGGCTGCGGACCGGATGCATCTTCGAAACGATCGCGACGTCGGCGCCGCGCTCGGCGGCCTCCACGGCCGCGCGCATCCCGGCGAGACCGCCACCGATCACGACGATGTCGTGCTTGATCACGTGTTCTGCTCGAGCCCCTTCAGATAGCGGATGGTATCCCGACAATGGTACACGGAAATCGTTTCCGCAGAGAGCCACCTTCGTCGCACGCTCGTTCGACAGCTCGTACCCGCTTGGACGGGCGCTGAACGGCTAGACCGGTTCGGGAGCGAAGCGGAAGCGGTTCTTGCCCGCTTGCTTGGCCTCGTACAGCGCCCGGTCGGCCTGCGCGAAGAGGGTCGTCCCGTCGGCCCCGTGGCGCGGGAAGAGCGAGATCCCGGCCGAGGAGCGCAGCCCGCTGCGCTCCAGGGTGGCATAGAGCCGGCGCAGGACGGCTTCGGCCGCGATCCGGTCGGTTTGGGACATGACCAGCACGAACTCGTCGCCCCCGATCCGCGAGGCGATGTCCCCCCGCCGGGCGTTGGCCCGGATGATGTCGGCGAACTGGCGCAGCGCCTCGTCGCCGGCGGCGTGGCCCTGGCCGTCGTTGATCGTCTTGAGATCGTCCAGGTCGAAGATCAGGAAGGCCAGCGGGGCGCCGTAGCGCTCGGCGTTGTGCAGCTCGCGGTCGAGCAGCTCGGTCAGCGCGCGCCGGTTCGCCAGGCCCGTCAGCGGGTCGGTGGAAGCCAGCCGCTGCGTCTCTTCGAGCAGGCGCTTGGTCTCGCCGTACAAGCGGGCGTTCTCCATCGCGATCGCGGCGTGGGCGGCGAAGTCCAGCAGCATGCGCAGGTGGGTCTCGCCGATCTCCATCGAAGGCGGGCGGTCGACGTAGAGGATGCCGCGCACGGTGTTGCGGCTGATCAGCGGGAGCATGCAGTAGGTGCCCTCGACGTCGGCCAGCGGGCTGTCGCCGTCGTCGGCGATCCCGAACGCGAAGTCCGACGTCCCGCCGACCATCGCCAGGAAGGCGATCGTGTGGCGCATCGCGTCGGGGTCGGGACTGGCCACGATCCCGCCCGCGGAGTCGGTCTCCAAGCGCCGGCTCGCCACCCCGTCGTGGACGTCGAACAGGACCACCCGGCCGAAGCGCAGCGCCTCGTGGACCCCGCGCAGGACGGTCGCCAGGATGTCGTCGACGTCCAGGGTGGAGTTCATCGTCGAGAAGACTTGCTGCAGAACGAACAGCTCGGCGTTCTGCTGCGCGTACTCGTCCCGCTGCGCTTCGAGCTCGGCCACGCGGCGGCGCAGCGCCGCCAGCTCCTCGTTTGCGGGAGCGGGATCGTCAGACACGGGAGGCGGGGTAGGCACGGGAAGAGATGAGAACTTCCTGGTCGCCGGGTGGGTTGTCGACAGAGGGTGACGCCACGGTTCTCAAGTACCTTGTGAGTTTCCCGTGCCCGCCCTCCCGCCAAGGTTGCCGCTGCGTTGAGTTCCTTCGTTCATCTCCACGTTCACAGCGAGTACTCGCTGCTCGACGGCGCCTGCCGGGTGGATTCGCTTTGTAGAAAGACGGCAGACGAGGGCGCGCCCGGTATCGCGCTGACCGACCACGGCGTCATGTTCGGGGCGGTCAGCTTCTACGACAGCGCCAAGAAGCACGGGCTGACCCCGATCATCGGCTGCGAGGCCTACATCGCGCCGCGCGGGCGGTTCGACCGCACCGTCCGCGACGAGGCGCACGTCACGCTGCTCGCCGCCGACGACGTGGGCTACAAGAACCTCACCACCCTGATCTCCAAGGGCTTCCTCGAGGGCTACTACTACAAGCCGCGGATCGACATGGACCTGCTGGCCAAGCACCACGAGGGACTGATCGTCCTGTCGGGCTGCATGAGCTCGCTGGTCGCGGCGCCGCTGCTCAAGAACGACTACGAGGGCTCCAAGAAGAACGCCAAGATGTTCCACGACATCTTCGGCGACCGCTTCTACATGGAGATCATGCGCCACGGCATGCCCGAAGAGGACGCGATCAACAACGGCCTGATCAAGATCGCGCGCGAGCTGAACTACCCGCTGGTCGCGACCAACGACTCGCACTACCTCACCCAGGGCGACGCGCCGGCGCACGACGTGCTGCTGTGCATCGGGACCGGCAAGACCGTCTCGGACACCAGCCGGATGAAGTTCTTCTCCGACCAGTTCTACGTCAAGTCCGCCGAGGAGATGCGCGAGCTGTTCGCCGACATCCCCGAGGCCTGCGACACCACGCTCGAGATCGTGAAGCGGATCGACATCACGATCCCCGAGAAGGTGTTCTACCTGCCGGACTACCCGGTGCCGCGCGTGCCCCGGCCGGCCGCGCCGGACTACGTGCCGCCGGCGCCGGTCGCATTCTCGGCGCTCGCCGGTTCGGCGCTGCTCGGCCCGGGGCAGGGCGTTGCGGCTGAAGGCTTCGTGGCGGAACCGGAAGGCTCGCTGGCCGTCGCGCTGGAGCACGACGTGAGCGGTGATACCGAGCTCGCCGGCGGCGTGACCAGCGCCGACCTCATCGCCGACGACGCGACCTACCAGCCCACGGCGGACGAATACCTGCGCGGCGTCTGCGAAGAAGGGCTGATCGCCCGCTACGGCGCCGAGCGGGCGAAGAACGATGCCGCGCTGCGCGAGCGGCTGGAGTACGAGCTGGGCGTCATCATCACGATGGGCTTCTCGTCGTACTTCCTGATCGTGTGGGACTTCATCAAGTACGCCCGCGACCAGGACATCCCGGTCGGCCCCGGCCGCGGCTCCGCCGTCGGCTCGCTGGTCTCGTACTGCCTGGCGATCACCGATCTCGACCCGATCAAGCACAATCTGCTGTTCGAGCGGTTTCTCAACCCCGAGCGAATCTCGATGCCGGACATCGATACCGACTTCTGCGTCGAGCGGCGCGACGAAGTCATCCGCTACGTCATCGACAAGTACGGGAAGGACCGCGTCGCCCAGATCGTCACCTTCGGGACGATGGCCGCGCGCGCGGCGGTGCGCGACGCCGGCCGCGCGCTCGGCGTGCCGCTGATGGACGTCGACCGGGTCGCCAAGCTGATCCCTTCGGGGCCCACCGGGCTCAGCATCCCCCAGGCGCTCGAGCAGATCCCCGAGCTGGGCCTGCTCTACGCCCGCGAGCCGCAGATGCGCACGCTGCTGGACACCGCCAAGTCGATCGAAGGCCTGGCCCGCAACGCGTCGACCCATGCGGCGGGCGTCGTGATCTCGAAGCACCCGCTGACCGACCACGTGCCGCTGGTGCGGATCGGCGACAACGGCGTCAACACGCAGTACGAGATGAGCGACGTCGAGCGCATCGGCTTGCTCAAGATGGACTTCCTGGGCCTGCGCAACCTGACGGTGATGAAGGCCGCGTCGGACGAGATCCGCCGCACGGTCACGCCGGACTTCGATCTGGCCAAGATCGCCGACGACGACAAGAAGACGTACGACATGCTCAGCCGGGCCGAGACGCTGGGCGTGTTCCAGCTCGAGTCCGAGGGCATGAAGCGCGTCTGCATCGACCTCAAGCCGTCGCGCCTGGAGGACGTCATCGCGCTCGTCGCGCTCTACCGGCCGGGCCCGATGGAGTGGATTCCGCAGTACATCGCCGTCAAGCACGGCCGCAGCAAGCCGGTGTACGTGCATCCCAAGCTCGAGGCGATTCTCGGCGACACGCACGGGATCGCGATGTACCAAGAGTCGATCATGCAGATCGTGCGCGACTGCGCCGGCTTCTCGATGGGCCAGGCCGACGAGCTGCGCAAGGTGGTCGGGAAGAAGCAGAAGGACAAGATCCCGGTCTACAAGGCGAAGTTCATCGCCGGCTGCGCCGAGAACGGCATCGGGACGAAGCTGGCCGAAGACATCTTCGCCTTCATCGAGCCGTTCGCGGGCTATGGCTTCAACAAGGCGCACGCCACCGCATACGGCTGGATCGCGTACCAGACCGGCTACCTCAAGGCGAACTACCCGCTGCAGTACTTCTCCGCGCTGATGTCGTCGGTGCGCGACAAGACGGACAAGCTCGTCGAGTACATCGACGAGGCGAAGAAAATGGGCATCGCCGTGCTCCCGCCCGACGTGAACGCCTCGCTGGTGGACTTCGCGGTGGTCGGCGACCAGATTCGGTTCGGGCTGGCGGCGGTCAAGGGCATCGGCGAGAACGCCGTGCGCGCGATCCTCGACGAGCGCAAGCACAACGGGCCGTTCGCCGACCTGTTCGATCTGGCGCAGCGGGTCGGGGTGAAGGCGGCCAACCGCAAGGTGTACGAGGCGCTGATCAAGTGCGGCGCGCTCGACCCGCTGCCGGGGAACCGCGCGCAGTTGCTCGACGCGCTCGACGCGGCGCTGGAAGTGGCGGCGCGCGAGGCGCGCGACCGCGAGATGGGCCAAGCCTCGCTGTTCGGGCTGGTGGAAGACCCGCACCCGGCCCTCAAGCCCTCGCTGCGGCCGCTGCCGGCGCCCTCGACGATGGAGCAGCTCGGCTGGGAGAAGGAGACGCTGGGCATCTTCGTCTCCGGCCACCCGCTGGCGGACGTCGCCGAGGCGCTCGCGCGCACCGGCGCGGTGTCGGTGCGCGAGCTGCGCAATGCCGAGGACGACGCGCAGGTGAAGATCGCCGGGCTGATCACCGCGGTGCGGCGCACGATGACCAAGGCCCAGTCGCAGATGCTGATCGCCACCGTCGAGGACACGACGGGCGCCATCGAGTGCGTGGTGTTTCCCAAGCAGTACGGCGACCTGCAGGGGCGTTTCATCGAGGACCAGATCGTCGTGATCACCGGCCGGCTGCGGCTGCGCGAACGGCGCGGCGCCCAAGCCTCGGACGACATTCCGCCCGACCTGAACGTCTCGGTCAACGACGTGCAGCCGTTCGACCGCAACAGCGTGCGCCACGCGCCCCCGCCGCCCGCCGGCTGGCACGTGACGGTCACCTCGCGCGAGCAGATCGACGACCTGGCCCTGATGATGTCCGAGTGGTCGGGCACGACCCCGCTCGTGCTGCACATCAACGGCTCGACGATCCGGCGCACCGTCGCCGCCGACCGCCGGGTGCGGGACCGGCTGGTCGCCATCTGCGGCGAAGACTACGTGCGCGAAGGCGCGCCGTGACGCGATGAGGCTGCCCGCGGGCGTTCGCGACTGGCTGCCCCACGAGCTGGCGCGCAAGCGCGAGATCGAGCAGCAGATGCGAGCCGTCTTCGGGCGCTGGGCGTACGAGGAAGTGCAGACGCCGATCATCGAGCGCTTCGACGTGATCGAACGCGGGCTCGGTGAGGAAACGACCGACCTGCTGTTCCAGTTCAACGACCGCCGCTCGACCTCGCTCGCGCTGCGGCCGGAGATGACGACGCCGATCGCGCGGCTGGTCTCGACCCGCATGCGCGAGACGCCGCTGCCCTTGCGCCTGGCCTACGTCGCGCCGGTGTTCCGCTATTACGAGCAGCCGCAGGAAGGCCGGATGCGCGAGCTGACCCAGGCCGGGGTCGAGCTGATCGGCGCGCCGGGCATCGACGCCGACGCCGAGGCGCTGTTCATGGCGATCGAGGCGCTCGACGAGATCGGGCTGAGCGACGCCTGCTTCGACGTCAACGACGCGCGCGTCGTCGACGGCATCCTGGCCGGCGTCGGCTTGTCGCCCGCCGACGCGGTCGCGGCGAAAGCGCTGATGCAAACGCGCAACATCGTCGCGCTGCGCCGGCTCGGCAAGCCCGCGCTGGTCGAGTTCGCGCTGCGCCGCGGTGGGAGCGACGCGGTCCAGACCGCTCGCGCGATCTGCCGCACGCCGGAATCGCTGGCGGCCCTGGACGCGCTCGACGCGGTGCTGCGGCGGGCCGAGGCGCTCGGCTACGGAGGCCGGGTCGCGGTCGACTTCGCGCTCCTGCGCGATCTCGAATACTACACCGGCTTCATCTTCGAGGGTTACGTCGGCGAGATCGGCTTCGCGCTGTGCGGCGGCGGGCGCTACGACTCGCTGCTGCCGCGCTTCGGCTACGACGTCACCGCGGTCGGCTGGACGGCCGGGGTCGAGCGGCTGCTGATCGCGCTGGAGCGGCGCGGCAAGCACGTCCGGCGGCGGCACCACCGGATTGACGTGCTGGTCGCCGGCTCGGACGTCGTCGCGGCGCGCGAGCGGGCCGCCGGCAACGTCGTGCGCTTCGCCAGCCCCGCCCCGGACGAGGTGCTGCTCGAGGACGCCCGTTCGCACGGCATCCCGCGCGTCATCGTCGCGCTCGACGGCCGGATCCGCGAGCTGCGCGTCGGCCCGCGGGTCGGGGCGCTGCCGCGCCTGCGCACGCCGTCCAACTGGGACGCTCGCTGATGGACCGCCTGACGATCGCCGTTCCCAAGGGCGCGCTCTTCGACGAGGCCACCGCGCGCCTGCGCGCCGCGGGCATCGACGTCCCGCCCGACGTCGGCCGCAAGCTGAGCGTCACCACCCGCGACGGCACGACGCTGCTGCTGGTGCGGCCGAGCGACGTGCCGGCCTACGTCGAGTTCGGCTCGGCCGACTGCGGCATCGTCGGCAAGGACACGCTCTGGGAGACCGACCGCAACTGCGCCGAGCTGGCCGACCTCGGCTTCGGCTACTGCCGGCTGGTCGTCGCCGGGCGGCGGATCGACCGCTATCACGAGGGCGCGCCGCTGCCGACGTTCCTGCGCGTGGCGACGAAGTTCACCCGCTCGGCCGAGACCTGGTTCGCCGAGCGCGACCTGCCGGTCGAGCTGATCCCGCTCCACGGTTCGGTCGAGCTGGCGCCGCTGGTCGGTCTGGCCGACATGATCGTCGATCTGGTCGCGACCGGGACGACCCTGCGCGAGCACGACATGGTGGTGGTCGAGCAGATCGCCGAGAGCACCGCCCGCTTCGTGGTCAACCCGGTGCGCTTCCGGGCCAAGTACGACGCGATCTCGGCGCTGCTCGAACGGCTCACGCACGGCGCCTCCGCGGTGGGCACGGCCGGTGGCTGAAATCGCCATCGCGCGCGCCGACGACACGGCCGCGCTGCGCGGACTGTACGCCGGCGGCTGGGACCCGCCGCGCGCGGTGGTCGACGGCGTGCGGGCGATCCTCGCCGACGTGCGGGCGCGCGGGGACGAGGCGCTGGTGGACTACACCCGCCGCTGGGACGACGCCGCCGCGTCGCTCGCCACGCTGCGCGTCGACATTCCCTCGCGCAAGCACGCACGCACCCTCGTGCCCGAGCAGATCGCGGCCGGGTTGGAGCTGGCGCGCGAGCGGATCGCCGACTTCCACGCGCGCCAGCTGCCCGCTCCGATCGACTACCACGCCCACGACCTGACCCGCTACGCCTTCCTGTCGCGGCCGCTCGGCGCGGTCGGCGCGTACGTGCCGGGCGGCACCGCGCCGCTCCCTTCGACCGTGCTGATGACCTGCGTGCCGGCCAAGGTCGCCGGGGTCGAGCGCATCGTCGTCGTCACGCCGCCGCAGCGCGACGGGCGCGGGGTGAATCCGGCCGTGCTCTACGCCTGCGCGCTGGTCGGCGTCGACGAGCTGTACGCGGTCGGCGGCGCGCAGGGCATCGCCGCGCTGGCCTACGGCACGTCGGCGATCGCGCCGGTCGACAAGATCGTCGGGCCCGGCAACGTCTACGTCACCGAGGCCAAGCGCCAGGTCTTCGGCGCGTGCGGAATCGACGGGCTGGCCGGTCCGTCCGAGGTGCTGGTCGTCGCCGACCACGGCGCGCGCGCCGAGCTGGTCGCGGGCGAGCTGGTCGCGCAGGCCGAGCACGACCCGCT
>CAXTNU010000098.1:0-11534 GCA_964245595.1 uncultured bacterium
ATCGGCGGCGGCGACGAGCTGTCGCGCTCCGCGACGGCGAGCCGGTACTTGCTCTCCTTCTCGCCCGCGTTCCACAGCGCCAGGCCGAACTCGCCGTCGCGGTACTGCGCGGCGATCTCGCGCGGCACGTCGAGCGCGATGCGCGGATAGCTGTCGAGCGTGATGTCGTGGGTCGGGAGCAGCTTCACGTAGACCAGCGCGCGGGCCGGCTTCTCGCGGGTGCGCTGCTTCTTGCCCTTGCCGCTCTCGAAGTTGAGGTCGGGCCCGTCCTCGGGCTTGACGGTCGAGAGCGAGGCCCCGATCGCGATCGACTCGGCGGTCGGCGCGGGGGCCGGCGAGGCGTTCTTGGCCGCTTTGCCCTTGCCAGCCGGCGCGGCGGTGGCCGTGCCCGGCGGCGGCGCGGTCGGCAGCGCGATCGCGCCGGAGTAGCCGCCGACCTCGGGCAGGTTCTGGAACGCCGCCGAGTCGCCGTAGGTGACGATCACGCTCGAGGTCGTCGCGGGCGGCGTCGGCGAAGCGACGCCGCTTCCGCCGAGCGACCCGAGCGGCTGCGGGATCCCGGTTCCCTGGCCGAACGAGCCCGAGCATGCCGCCGCGGCCGCCCCGAGGACGACGCAAGCGAACGCGACGGTGGAAGCACGCGCGATTCCCATTACGAAAAGCGGCCTTCGCTGCCGCGCGGCCGCCCTCCGTTCACCCGCCCGCGGCGGAGGTTACGTTTCCGTGAGCACCGGCGCCGTGCCGGCGGGCTCCGCCTCGATATAGACCTCCGCGCCCTTGGCCAGGAACTCGGCCGATTTCTCGGCCATGCCCGAGGCGGCGTAGTCGCGCACGTCCTGGGTGATCTTCATCGAGCAGAAGTGCGGGCCGCACATCGAGCAGAAGTGGGCTACCTTCGCGCCCTGCGCGGGCAGCGTCTCGTCGTGGAAGCTGCGCGCCGTGGTCGGGTCGAGGCTGAGGTTGAACTGGTCCTCCCAGCGGAACTCGAAGCGCGCTTTGGAGAGCACGTCGTCGCGGTGGCGGGCGAGGTGGTGGCCCTTGGCGATGTCGGCGGCGTGGGCGGCGATCTTGTAGGTGATCACGCCGGTCTTCACGTCGTCCTTGTTCGGCAGGCCCAGGTGCTCTTTGGGCGTGACGTAGCACAGCATCGCGGTGCCGAACCAGCCGATCATCGCCGCGCCGATGCCGCTGGTGATGTGGTCGTAGCCGGGCGCGATGTCGGTGACGAGCGGCCCCAGCGTGTAGAATGGCGCCTCGCCGCACAGCGCGAGCTGTTTGTCCATGTTCTCTTTGATCAGGTGCATCGGGACGTGGCCCGGGCCCTCGATCATCACCTGCACGTCGTGCTGCCAGGCGATCTTCGTCAGCTCGCCGAGCGTCTCGAGCTCGCCGAACTGCGCTTCGTCGTTGGCGTCGGCCTGGCAGCCCGGGCGCAAGCCGTCGCCCAGCGAGAACGTCACGTCGTACGCCTTCATGATCTCGCAGATCTCGGCGAAGTGCGTGTAGAGGAAGTTCTCCTGGTGGTGCGAGAGGCACCACTTGGCCAGGATCGAGCCGCCGCGCGAGACGATGCCGGTGACCCGCTCGGCGGTCAGGGGAACGTAGCGCAGCAGCACGCCGGCGTGCACGGTGAAGTAGTCGACGCCCTGCTCGGCCTGTTCGATCAGCGTGTCGCGGTAGATTTCCCAGGTCAGCTCTTCGGCCTTGCCGCCGACCTTTTCCAGCGCCTGGTAGATCGGGACGGTGCCGATCGGCACCGGGCTGTTGCGCACGATCCACTCGCGCGTCTCGTGGATGTTCTTGCCGGTCGAGAGGTCCATCACGGTGTCGGCGCCCCAGCGGCTCGCCCAGACCATCTTCTCGACCTCTTCCTCGATCGACGAGCCGATCGCGGAGTTGCCGATGTTGGCGTTGATCTTGACCAGGAAGTTGCGCCCGATGATCGTCGGCTCGAGCTCGACGTGGTTGACGTTGGCCGGAATCACCGCGCGCCCGCGCGCCACCTCGTCGCGCACGTACTCCGGCGCCAGGCCCTCGCGGATCGCGACGAACTCCATCTCGGGCGTGATCTCGCCGCGCCGCGCGTAGTGCATCTGCGAAACGTTCCCGCCCTTGCGCGCGCGCCGGATCGCGCGCGTGCCCGGAAAGCGGATTTCGTCGAGCTCGCTCATCGCCTCGCGGCCGAGGCGGTAGACGGACGAGGCCCGGCCGAGCGTCTCGGTGTCGGCGCGCTTGGCGAGCCACGGCTCGCGGATCGCCGCGATCCCGGCGCGCAGGTCGATCCCGACGTCGGGGTCGGTGAACGGGCCCGAGGTGTCGTGCACGGTGTGGAGCGTCCCGTCGGTAACTCGAATGGCGCGGAAGGGGACCCGGATCGTCGGGTCGCTGCCCTCGGCGTAGACCTTGCTCGAAGCCGGGAACGGCTCGCGCGACAGGACGTCGTTCGACGGGGGGATCATGGTTGCCATCGTGCACTCCTCTTCGCCGGCATGACCCGGATCAGGTGGTAACGGTCGACGGCGCAAGGCGCCGCCCTCTCAGCCTCGCGGCTCCCGTAGCGTACTGACGACGCTACGTCTCCGCTCGCCGATTGTCAAGAACGTGCAGCCCGTAGGGCGGCGCGGGCGCCCGGTCGTACCTCTGCCCTCATGGCATCCGAGGGCCGCCTCTGGCGTGTGGCCCGTCCCCTTCGGCAAGGGACCGCCGCCGGCTGGATGCGCACGTACTACGATCACCTCTACGAGCTGTTCTTCGTCGCCAAGGACATCGACGACGTCGCTCGCGCGGCGATCCGGCATGCCTACGCCGCCTTTCGGGCGCCGATCGTCGCGGTGGCGGTGGCCGAGGGCGACAACTGGCACATCTTGCCGTGGCGCCCGCCGGAGCTGCAGGTCGAAGCGCTGCGCATTCCGCGCCAGACCGATCCCGAGGGACCGACCTACGAGCCGGGCTACATCGTCGAGATCCCCGACATCCCGGCCTTTTCCGAGCGCTTCGCATCGATGCGGCCGCTGGCCGAGCTGGGGATGCGCTCGATGGTCGGGGCCGCGTTCGGCACGCGCATCCACGAGCGCGGCTACCTGGCCTTCGTCTCCGCGGGCGAGCAGCACTACAGCGACGACGAGCGCACGCTGATGGCGCTGTTCGCGTTCGCGGTCGGCATCGCGCTCGACCGGGTCGGGGTCGTAACCGGCTGAGACGGCGCGCGTTTCTCCTCCTCGCGGTCGCCCAGATCACGATCGGCGCGTCGGCGGTGCTGGCGCGCTACGCGCTGGCCGGCGGCGGCCCGCTGGGAGTGTCGTTCGCGCGCCTGTCGCTGGCCGCGGTCCCGGTCCTGGTCGTCGCCGCGCTGCGCGGCAAGCTGCGCGTTTTCGACCGACCGACCGAGTGGCGGCTGCTGCTGGCGGGCGGGCTGCTCGCGCTGCACTTCGCGACCTGGATCGCCTCGCTGAACTACGCCTCGGTGGCGATCGCGACGCTGCTGGTCTGCACGACGCCGATCTGGACCGAAGCGTACGTCGTGCTGCTGCGGCGGCGCGTCGACGCGGTCGCCGCGGCCAGCGTGCTGGGCGCGCTGGCCGGGGTGGCGATCGTGGTCGGCGTGCCCGATCGCGCGAACACGCCGCTGGGAATCGCGCTCGCGCTGGCGGGCGGGATCGTGTTCGGCGGCTACTTGCTGCTCGTGCGCGCGAGCGATCCCCGCTACGGCACGCTCGCGGTCACCGCGCGCACCTACGCGTACGCGGCGATCTGTTTGGGAATCGCCGCCGCCGCCGCGCGCGACCGCCTCCCGCCGCCGCACGACCTCGGGCCGTGGGCCGCGATCGTCGCCATGGCGCTGTTCTCGCAGATCTTCGGCCACACCGCGCTCAACTCGGCGGTGCGGGTGCTCAGCGCGACCTTCGTCTCGACCGTGACGCTGCTCGAGCCGGTGATCGCCGCGGTCCTGGCGGCCTGGCTGTTCGGCGAACGCCTGGGCTGGCCGACCGCGATCGGCGCCGCGGTGATCCTGGGAGCGATCGCCCTAGCGGCCCGCGCGACGTAGCCTGGCCGGCGCGGCGGCGAGGCGCCGGAGCACGGCGACGCAATCGAGGTATTGACATCCGGGCTCGACCTGATGAAAGACTGGCGTGGAGAAAGCGCCCCTTGACGATTCCGCCCGCCGTCGTGAACGAGGGGCGTGAAGGAGCGACCGCGATGGCAACGACTCTCAAGCTGGCAAACTGGCGGGCCGTGGACGGGGCGACGGAGATCGTCCCGCCGCACCCCGTCACGGACGACGTGCTCGTGGCACTCGGCGTGCGCTACGAGCCACTGCGGTTCGAGCGCTTCGCCGACGGGACGCTGCTCGTGACGCCGCCGGCCGGCACGCGCTCCAGCGGCGCCAACGCGGAGCTGGTGCGCCAGGTCGCGCAGTGGAACCACGAGCGCGGTGACGGCGGGTACGTGACGGAGTCGAGCGGCGGGGTGCGGTTTGCGGACGGCGCGGTACTCGCACCGGACGCGGCGTACTGGTCGGCCGAGCACTGGAGGCTCGACTCGCACCGGGCTTTCGCGGATGCGGTGCCCGATGCCGCGTTCGAGGTGCTCTCGAACTCGGACAGCCTGACCAGCGCGCGCAAGAAGCTGGCGGCGTACCTGCGCAACGGCGTGGGACTAGCGGTCTTGATCGATCCGAAACGGCGCCGGCTGTTCGTCGGCCGCGCCGGGGCGAGCTCCGTCGAAGAGGCCACGGCGATTCGTACGCTCGACTGCGCGCCCGCGATGCCTGGCCTCGTGCTCGACGTGGCCGGCATCGTAGCGCTCGCGATGTAAGTCCGCACTCGGCGACATACGCGCAAAGCGCACCCTTGGCGATTCCGCCTGCCGTCGTGAACGAGGGGCGTGAAGGAGCGAACGCGATGGCAACCACTCTCAGACCCGCGGACTGGCGGACCCTCGAAGGCGCGACGGAGATCGTCCCGCCGCACCCCGTCGACGACGACGTCCTCATGGCGCTCAACGAGCGCTATCACCCGTTCGGCATCGAGCGCTTCGGCGACGGAACGCTGCTCGTGAGCCCGCCGGCCGGCTTTCGCAGCGGTGCGAAAAACGGGGAGCTGTTCGGGCAGATATGGCTCTGGAACCGCACGGCGGCGGGCGGCATCGTCTCCGAGTCCAGCGGCGGGCTGAAGCTGCCCGACGGTGCGGTGCTGGCACCCGACGCGACCTACGTCTAACGCTCGTCGAGCAGGGTCAGCACGGCGAGCAGTTCGCCGATGCTCCAGGCTTGGGCGGGGCAGCCGCGCGGCGCGTGAGGCGGGTCGCCGTCGGCGATCTCGCACAGGGTGCCGATCGCGCCGAGGTCGAGCGCGTCGAGCAGCGGTTCGACGTAGGTTCGGGCGCGGGCGGGGTCGCCGTACGCGTGGAGGTGGGCGCGGACGAAGGGGCCGAGCAGCCAGGGCCAGACGGTGCCCTGGTGGTAGGCGGCGTCACGCTGCGCTTGCGGGCCGGTGCAGGTGCCGACGTAGGCCGGGTCGTCGGGCGCCAGCGTGCGCAGGCCGAGCGGCGTCCACAACCGCGCCGCGCAGACGTCGACGATCGCGCGTGACTGCTCGGCGCCGAACGCGTCGCCCGCGAGCGCGACCGCGAGGAGCTGGTTGGGGCGCAGCGCGGGGTCGTCGCCGTCCGGGCCGTCGAGCACGTCCCAGCACCAGCCGCGCTCGGCGTTCCAGAAGCGCTGTAAACCAGCCGCGGTGCGTTCCGCCATCGCGCGATACGGCTCCGGCGCGCGACCGAGCTGCACGGCGAACGTCTCGCAGGTGCGCAGCGCGGCGTACCAGAGCGCGGAGATCTCGATCGGCTTGCCGCGGCGCGGGGTGATCACGCGCTCGCCGACCTTCGCGTCCATCCAGGTGAGCTGCACGCCGTCCGCGCCGCCGCGCACCAGGCCGTCGGTGTCGACGCCGATGCCGTAGCGCGTCCCGTCCCGGTAGCCCGCGATCACCGCCTCGAGCGCCGGAAAGATTTCGCGCAGGAACGCCGTGTCGGCGGTATGCGCGACGTAGGCGCGGACGGCCGCGACGAACCACAGCGAGGCATCGATCGTGTTGTACTCGGCCGGGCCGCCGGCGTCGGGGAAGCGATTCGGGATCAGCCCGCCGGCGATCGCGCCGGCGAACGTGCGCAGCACCGCCGCGGCGTCGGCGGCGCGGCCGGTCGCGAGCAGGAGCCCGGGAAGCGCGATCATCGTGTCGCGGCCCCAGTCGGTGAACCACGGGTAGCCGGCGATCACGGTCGTGCCGGCACTCGACCCTTCACCGCGCGCGACGACGAACGCGTCCGCCGCCAGCGCGAGCGCGCCCAGCAGCGGGGTGGGCTGCGCGTCCGCGCGCGCCCGGTTGAGCGCGCGCCGCTCCGCGACGACCTGACTCGCGTCCGGTGCGACGGCGGGATCGAGCGTCAGCACAACGCCGGCGGCGCGCCCTTCGCGCAGCTCCCAAGCCAGGGTCAGCACGTGGACGTAGTCGTCGCTGTCCTGCAGGCCGCGCTCGGTCTCGCGCGGCAGCGCGTAGCCCGCGTATCGTTCGCTCGCGATTTCGAGCGCCGCGCCGGGAGCGCGCACGTGCAGCGTCCGTCCCGAGGCCGGCAGCCTTACCGTCGCACGCTCGGCGCCGGCCGCACCGCCGACATCGTGCACGCCGCCCGCACCGGCGCTCACCGCGAACGCCGCCGGGTCCGGCAACTCGCCGCCATGATGGTCGCGGTCCGCGACGATCAGCCGGGCGCTGATCGCGAGCGGGCCGCGGGCGCGCGTGACGCGCAGCGAGACGGCCGTCGCGTCGGCGCCCAGCGGCATGGCGAGGGTCACCTCCAGCAGCGCGTCGCCCAGCGCGTAAGCCCAGGTCGGCAGGCCGTCCTCGAGGGCGAACGCCTGCACGAGCCGCCAGCCTTCGGGCGCGATGGCGCCGGAGCGCCAGCGGTTCGTCGCCAGGGCGTGGGAGCGGCCGTCGTAGCGGACGTCGAGGTCGAGCCGGGCCACCACCAGCCGGCGCCCGACCGGCGGGTCGACCGCCGCGACGAGCAGGCCGTGGTAGCGCCGGGTGAGCGTCCCAGCGACGGTCCCCATCGCGTAGCCGCCGCGGCCGTTGGTCAGCAGCCACTCCCGCGCCTCGGCGGCGGCGAAGTTCCCGCACAGCGCGCGCCCGTACCTCACCTCGGCATCTCCGCGGCCCGGCGAGAGGAAACCTCGGCTCGCGTCGGCGAGGAGCGGGGATGGATCGCAATCCCGAGCGCGCACGGGTCGAGGCGGCGGCGCGGCACGCCGAGCACTGGCGGCGCTGGGGACCGTACCTGAGCGATCGCCAGTGGGCCACCGTGCGCGAGGACTACAGCGCGGACGGCACCGCCTGGGACTACTTTCCGTTCGAGCAGGCGCGCCTGCGGGCGTACCGCTGGGGCGAGGACGGCATCCTCGGCCTGTCCGACAACCACCAGCGGCTGTGCTTCGCGCCGGCGCTGTGGAACGAGCACGACGAGATCCTCAAGGAACGGCTGTACGGGCTGGGCGGGCCTCAGGGCAACCACGGCGAGGACGTCAAGGAATACTGGTGGCACCTCGACGCCGTTCCCTCGCACGCGTACCTCAAGGGGCTGTACCGCTACCCGCAGCGGGCCTTTCCCTACGCGCAACTGCGCGACGAGAACGCGCGCCGCGGCCGGGACGCGCGCGAGTACGAGCTGGTCGACACCGGCATCTTCGCCGGCGACGCCTACTTCGACGTGGTGGTGGAGTACGCCAAGCGCAACGTCGACGACGTCCTGATCCGGCTCACCGTCACCAACCGCGGCGGAGCGAGCGCGCCGCTGCGCCTGCTGCCGCAGTGGTGGTTCCGCAACGAGTGGTCGTGGCGCGCGGGCGTACCGCGCCCGTCGCTGCGCGAGGCGTCCGCCGGCGGCGGCGTGCTGGTTGCCGAGCACGCCACGCTCGGCCCGCGCTGGATCTTCAGCGACGGCGGCGCGAGCGAGACGCTGTTCTGCGAGAACGAGACCGACTACGAGCGGGCGTTCGGCGTACCGTCGCCTTCGCCGTACGTCAAGAGCGGGATCGACCGCGCGGTGCGCGGCGAGGACCGCGACGGGATCAACCCCGGCCGAACCGGGACCAAGGCCGCGCTGCACTACCGCTGGACGCTCGAGGCGGGCGAGACGCGCACGGCGCGGCTGCGCCTGTCGGACGACCCGCACTGCGGCGGGATCGACGCCGACTTCGACCGCTGCTTCGATCTGCGCAGCGCCGAGGCCGACCGCTTCTATGCCGCGCTGAACCCGGCGCTCGACGAGGAGACGGCGACGATCCAGCGCCGCGCCTTCGCCGGCCTGATCTGGTCCAAGCAGTTCTACAACTACGTCGTGCGCGACTGGCTCGACGGCGACCCGCTCGAACCCGCCCCGCCCCCCTCACGCAAGCACGGCCGCAACGCGCACTGGCGCCATCTCTACAACGACGACATCCTCTCGATGCCCGACGGCTGGGAGTACCCCTGGTTCGCCGCCTGGGATCTGGCCTTCCACGTGATCGCGTTCGCGCTGATCGATCCCGACTTCGCCAAGTCGCAGCTCGTGCAGCTCACCCGCGAGTGGTACATGCACCCCAACGGCCAATTGCCGGCATACGAGTGGGCCTTCGACGACGTCAACCCGCCGGTCCACGCCTGGGCCGCGCTGCGGGTGTACAGGATCGAGGCCAAGCGCAACGACGGGGTCGGCGACTTCACGTTCCTCGAGCGCGTCTTCCAGAAGCTGCTGCTGAACTTCACCTGGTGGGTGAACCGCAAGGACCTCACCGGCCGCAACGTCTTCCAGGGCGGGTTCCTGGGCTTGGACAACATCGGCGTGTTCGACCGCAGCGCCGCGCTGCCGACCGGCGGCTACCTGGCGCAGAGCGACGGCACGTCGTGGATGGCGGTCTACGCGCTCAACATGTTCGCGATCGCGACGGAGCTGGCCAAGGTCGAGGACGTCTACGAGGACATTGCGAGCAAGTTCTTCGAGCACTTCCTGTACATCGCGGACGCGATGAACGCGCAGCGCGACGACGACCAGGGGTTGTGGGACCCGGGCGACGAGTTCTATTACGACCAGCTCTTCCTGCCCGACGGCGAGCGCATCCCGCTCAAGATCCACAGCGTGGTCGGCATCCTGCCCGCCTTCGCGGTCGAGACGCTGAGCCCGGGCACGCTCGAGCACCTGCCGCACCTCAAGAAGCGCGTCGAGTGGTTCCTGCTCAACCGGCCGGAGCTGGCCGAGAACGTCGCCCGCATCGAGCTGAGCGGCATGCGCCAGCGGCGGCTCCTGGCGATCGTGAACCCCGACCGCCTGCGGCGCATCCTGCGGCGCGTGTTCGACGAGAACGAGTTCCTCTCGCCCCACGGCATCCGGATGCTCTCGCGCTACCACCTCGACCACCCGTACGTCCTCAAGGTCGGCGGGGCGGAGTTCCACATCGACTACGAGCCGGCGGAGTCGACCAGCGGCCTGTTCGGCGGCAACTCCAACTGGCGCGGTCCGGTGTGGTTCCCGCTCAACTACCTGCTGATCGAGTCGCTGCAGAAGTTCCACTACTACCTGGGCGACGACTACAAGGTCGAGTTCCCGACCGGCTCGGGCCGGATGCTGACCCTCTGGGAGTGCTCGCTGGAGCTGGCCCGGCGGCTGGTGGGCCTCTTCCGCCGCGACGCGAACGGCAAGCGCCCGTTCAACGGCGAGACCGCGCTGTTCCAGACCGACCCGCACTGGCGCGACCAGATCTTGTTCCACGAGTACTTCCACGGCGACACCGGCGAAGGACTCGGCGCTTCGCACCAAACCGGCTGGACCGCCCTGGTCGCCAAGCTGATCCAGCAGCTTTCGGACTACGGCGACGCGCACCACGCCCGTGTCGCGGCGGACTTCGAAGTCACGGCGCTGATGTAGCCAGGAGGTTCGACCATCGAGATGCTCGGCCCGGCAAGCTCGCGGGAGCCTAAGGATCCACAAGCAGGCTTACGCACGCTAGCTCATTAAGGCCGCCACGCTAGCTAGACGCCTACGGAAACGATAAGCAATGGCGGTACCTACCGGGAGCGTTCGTGCGAACATCCTCTTGCTGCTCGCGTGGATCTGCGTGACCCTATCTGCTTGCGCTCCTCGAGGCACCTTGACGCGACCTGCGACGCTCCCTACCCACGGCGAGGGGCGCCGCCCTTACGATGCTGATTTGTGTACGTTCAATTCCTCACCGTGTTTCGACATGTATCCTGGCGACGAGGCCTCGATCGCCCTTGCCCCCGGCACGTTCCTGTGCAAGTACCAGACATCGTGGACGTTCGACCTCTCGCCTGCGTACCAATTGCCGGCGTACGCTACGGCGGCGCTCGGCCGAGGACGGTCTATGCTCCGTTGCCCGACGACCCCAGCTGTACTTGGCAGCCACACGGTACTTTGACGATCGTTTGACGGCGGGGCAAATTCCGATGGGTCGACAGCCGCGTTCGAACAGTATACCGACGGCGGATTCGGGATTTTTTATTTTCATGCGCCTGATCCGAACTACGACGATGGTATACAGCAACTGGCAGCGGGCTCGTGGCTCGGCTTCCCGTGGCGACAGAACGCACGGTACTTGTATTTCAATATGGCACATTTCTGGAGCCAGCATCTCTCGTGCTACCTCAAGTCCACTCAGGACGAGTTCATGGACCAAACGAACGCCGACTTTCAGACACGTATCGCTGCCGGTACGGCTCCATCCGTCCTGGAACCGGGACGTTCTTCGACCATACGTTCATCGATCGAGGAACCGCGACACCGATCCGCTATAAAGTGGGGCATCCAAAGGGTTCGGTCGACTGGGTCGTCGGAACGGCCTACATTCCCGGAAACTAAACTGCTGACCGGGCGATGCGGGCGATGACGAACGCGGAGCGCGAGCTCCTCATACGACTGGCAGAAGCACTGCGGCCCCAAACGCGGGTGACCTTGCTGCGGCAGATCGAGGTCGCGTCGGTCCGAGCCGAGGACCCGGGACACCTCAGCTTCGCGGTTACCGCTGGCGATGACACGCTGCGAGCCGACGGCGTCGACGTCATCGAGACGTCGTACCGCGACACAGACGGAGGCCTCGTCGAGATTCTCCTCCACTTCGAGCAGCCGGGCGGGACCATGTCTTTGGCTCGAGTGGTTCCGCTACGACGGCCTACCGCCGAATTTTCCCTCGTCTCCCGTAGCGCTAAGCTCCCCGACTGCGCGCTCGATGCCGTCGTGAAGTCACGCCTGTAGCGCTCGCCGTGGCGGCTAGCGTTGGCGCCGTCGTTCAGCGCGAACGCTAGTGGAAGCGGCTCTTGGCTTGGGCGACGGCGCGGTACGAGGCGACGCTACGCCAGCGGGTTAGCTCGCGCGCGACGCGCCACGCGCGGGGCGGCAGGTTCGCGATGCGCTTGAGCAGCGGGCGGGCGGGCTCCGCGGGCTCGGCTTCCGCGCCGCTTGCGGGTCGGCGCGCGCGTGCCAGCGTGCCC
>CAXTNU010000099.1:0-11441 GCA_964245595.1 uncultured bacterium
CTGCGCCACGCGCGCTCGTCGCGGGCACCGAACGCCGCGGTCGCCAGCCGGGCCAGTTCCTCCGTCGGCGGCGCACCGAACCGCGCGCGCCGCAGCACGTCTGGGGCCACCAGCGCGGCATCGGTCAGCAGGCGGTCGCAGGCCGCCTGCGCCTCGCAATCGGGAAACCGGTGACGAGTGACCGCACCGAGTGCCTCTGTCGTCAACATGTCGCGATGTTATGCGATATATCGGTATACGTCAACGGGGGAAGCGCCGGCGAGCGGCGTTCAGTCGTCGTGCGTCTCGTGCAGGGCGATGGCGCCGCGCTTCCAGACTGCCGCGCCGCTAGCGTTTTGCCGTGCTGGGGTCGATCGGCGGGAGCTTCTTGCCGAAGTACTCCGCGATGATGTGCTGCGCGACCGGGCCGGCGACGCTGGCGCCGTAGCCGCCGGATTTTTCCATGAAGATGGCCAGCGCGATCTTGGGGTGGTTCGAGGGCGCGTAGGCGACGAACCAGGTGGTGTTCGCGCCGTGGCCGCCCTCGGTTTCGGCGGTGCCGGTCTTGCCGCCGAACGGCACGCCTTCGACCGCCAGGCCGTAGGCGGTGCCGCCGGCGCTGGTGACCTTGTCCATGCCGCCGCGCACCTCGCGCAGCGCCTCCGCCGTCACCGGCACCTTGCGAATCACCTCGTGGTCGAACGTCTTGAGCACGCGGCCGTGGGGCGAGCGGATGCCCTCGACGATGTGCGGCCGGTAGAGCGTGCCGCCGTTGACCACGGTCGCGGCGACGTTGGCCATCTGCAGCGGCGTGGCTTGCATCGCGCCCTGGCCGATGGCGAGCTGGCAGACGTCGCTGGGCTCGAGGTGGTACTCCTTGCCGAAGGTGCGCTGCGTCCACTCCTCGGTCGGCCAGTTGCCGGGGTACTCGCCCGGCAAGTCGACGCCGAGCTTGGTGCCCAGGCCGTACTGGGTGGCGTAGTAGCGCAGCCGGGTGTGGCCGAGCCGGTCGCCGAGCTGGTAGAAATAGCCGTCCGACGACGCCGCGAGCGCGCGCACGAAGCCGGTCGAGCCCAGCCCGCCGGCCGCGATGTCGCGGAAGGTCACGCCGTGGCAGAACCACGAGCCCGAGTCGTACAGCACCTGGTTGGGCTTGATGACGCCGCTGGAGATCGCGCCCGAGCCGGTGACCATCTTGAAGGTCGAACCGGTCGGCGACGCGGCGCCGATCGCGCGGTCGAACAGCGGGTTGAGCTTGTCGCCCAGCAGGTGCGAATACGTCGTCTCGTCGATCGGCGTCGCGAACTTGTTCGGGTCGAATTCCGGCATCGAGGCCAGCGCCATGACGCCGCCGTCCTTGGGGTCGATCACGATGACCGCGCCCGACAGGCGCTGCCCGCGCGCCTTGCCCCACATCTTGAGCTCGGCGCGCAGGTTCTTCTCGACGATGCGCTGCAGGCGCCAGTCGATCGTCGTCACCAGCGTGTCGCCCGGCACCGGGTCGAGCGGCTTGAGCCGCCGCACCAGAAAGCCCGAGGCGTTCACCTCGACCTGCTCGCCGCCGGCGCGGCCGTGCAGGTAGCGGTCGTAGGCGTTCTCCAGGCCGTCCTTGCCGACCACGTCGTTGGGCGAGTAGCCGCTGCGCTTGCGGGCCTTGTACTCGTCCTCGTCGATCACGCCGACGTAGCCGAACAGGTGCGAGCCGTCCTTGCCATAGGGGTAGTTCCGCACCGGCTGCTCTTCCATGTCGATGCCGGGCAGATCGCTCTGCGCTTCGGCCAGCCGCGCGGTCTGCGCGGCGGTCAGGTCGCTGGCGAGGATCACCGGGCCGTTGGGCTCGTACGTCTTCACCTGGTCGAAATTGTCGTAGTTGATCTGGTGGTGGTGCAGCATGCGGTGGCGCAGCTTGGCGACCGGCATGCCGAGCACGTCGGCCAGGCCGGCCAGCGTCTTGTCGACGTCGACCACTTCGGAGGGGATCAGCGCGCAGACGAACGACGGGCGCGAGCGCACCAGCACGGTGCCGCGGCGGTCGACGATCAGGCCGCGCGGCGCGGCGACGGGGATGACTTGGATCTGGTTGGCGCGCGCGGCGGCGGCGAACTGCTCGCCCTGCACGAGCTGCACCTGCACCAGGCGCGTCACGATCGCGATCAGCGCGATAGCCAGCACGGCGGCGAAGCCCAGCACGCGCGGCAGCGGCCGGTCGGGCAGCGGGCGTTCGATGGTAGCCATGTCAGGCGCCTCGTTCCGTGGCGTTCACGCCGGCCGTACCGTTCGGCGCTGGGTCACGTCAGGCATATCGCTCGATGGTCGTCTTGTCGGTCACCAGCCGGCCGCGCACGACCAGCCACAGGAACGCGACCAGCGCGGTGAGCGCGGCGCGCAGCAGCGCGGTGTGCAGGTGCGCGACCGCGTAGCCGTGCGGAAAGCCTTCGAACCGCATCACCGACCAGAACAGGAAGTCGCGCACCAGCATCGCCACCCCGCACAGCACCGCCGGCACGAACGCGCCGTCGGCGAACATGCGCCGCGACAGGCCGCCGACCATCAGCGCGATCACCGTGGTCGCGATCGTCCAGCCGCCGCCGCTCCCGGCGAAGATGTCCTCGAGCAGCCCGGCCGGCAGCGCCAGCAGCGCGCCGCGCCGCGCGCCGGCTCGCGCGGCGTACAGCACGACCGCGATGGCAACCAGCGACGGCAGCGCGCCGCGGAAGACCAGCAGCGGCACGAGCGTGGTCTGGGCCAGGGCGAGCAGCGCGGTCCAGCCGAGGGTCGGCCAGTAGGCCGGCCCGACGCTGATCTCGACGCTGCGGTACTTACGACGGTAGAACGAGGACACGGGAGAGCGCGCTCAGGTCGGCGGCGGGCTGCACGACGGCGGTCTGGTCGAGCGCGCCCGCCGCGGCCGGCTCGACTTGCTTGATGCGCCCGATCAGCACGCCGGCGTGGAACGAGCGCCCCTCGCCGGTGACGACCCGGTCGCCGACTTTCAGCTTGGCGTCCTGCGAGACGTACTGCAATTTCACCCGGGTCGAGGTGCCGACCGCGATCGCCCACCAGCGCCCGTGCTGCACCACCGCCGGCAGCTTGGAGGTCGCGTCGGTGACCAGCAGCACCTTGGAGCTGAGCGGGCCGACCTCGACGATCCGCCCGACCACGCCGTCGCCGCTGATCACGCCGTCGTCGCGGTGCACGTCGTCCTTCGCGCCGCGGTCGATGGTGAGGATGTGGGTGCTGGCCTCGGGATCGTAGCCGATCACCGTCGCCGGGATGCCGTCGGGGTGGGTGAGCTTGGCGTGGACCAGGTCGGCCCCGGCCGGAGCCCGCGCGAGCCGCTCCTGCAGCTCGTCGTTCTGGCGCCGCAGGTGGCCGTTCTCGGCCCGCAGGCGGCCGTTGTCGGCGGCCAGGCCGGGCGTCGCCACGACGGTCGCGAACGCGCCGCGCACGCCGCCCACCACCGTCGCGACCGCGAGCTGGAGGTAGGCGCTGACCGAGGTGACGGTGACCGTCAGCGGCGAGGTGCGGCCGCTACGGGCGAAGTCGAGCTGAAGGATCGCGAGCAGCGCGGCCACGATGACCGCCCCGATTATCGCGAATAGCCTTCTCTCATCCCGATACGTAATGACTGATACCACCTGATCGCGCGGTCCGCGTGCGGCCGCAGCCGTTCGAGCAGACCGGGCGACGCGAGAATCTCACCGGCGCCGCGCGCAACGCACCCCAGCGGATCGTCGGCGACCGTCGTCGGCACGTTCGTGCGGGAGCCGATCTCGCCTGCGAGCCCGCGGATCAGCGCGCCGCCGCCGGTCAGCACGATGCCCGCTTCCATCAGCTCGGCGGCGAGGTCGGGCGGGATCTGCTCGAGGATCGACCAAGCGGCGCGCGCGATCTTGTCGATCCCGTCGCGCATCGCCTCGGCGACCAGAGTTTCCTCGACCGCCCGCCGGCCCGGCCGCAGGCCCGCCATGTCGGTGCCCGCGACGCAGTACGGGTCGCTGCCGGGCGCGCGGCCGGCGTAGCCGCGCTCGATCTTGAGCCGCTCGGCGGTCAGCGGGCCGATCGCGAACAGCTCCTGGCGCAGCCGCTGGACGATCGCCGCGTCGAAGGTGTCGCCGCCGATCTTGATCGAGCTCATCGCGACCACGCCGCACAGCGTCAGCACCGCGATCTCGGTCGTGCCGCCGCCGATGTCGATCACCATCGCCGGGCGGGTGCCGGTGATGTCCAGCCCCGCGCCGACCGCGGCCGCGACGGCCTGCGGCACGAAGGTCGTGGTGCGCGGCCCGGCGGCCCGAATCGCCTCCTCGACCGCTTTGCACTCGATGTCGGTCGCGCAGCCCGGCACGCAGGCGACCACCCGCGGCGCCAGCCGCGCGCCGCGCGCCAGCGCCCGGTCGACCAGCGTCTTGACCAGCGCGTGCGCGCCGCGGAAGTCGGAGATCGTCCCGCCGCGCAGCGGCCGCACGACGCGAATTCGGTCCGGGGTGCGCCCGTCGAGCTCCTTGGCCGCCGCGCCGACCGCGACGAGGGCGTCGTCGGTCGTGCGGTACGCCACCACCGACGGCTCGCTCACCAGCACGCCCTCGTCGTGCGAGTAGACGACCGTGTTGGCCGTGCCCAGATCGATCCCGATGTCGGGGCTGAACGTCGCGCGCAGGGTTCCGCCGATGCTCATCAGGCGTGTACCTCGGAGTGGGGAGGCAAGAGTCGGTAGCCGATGCGGGGGAGGGCTTGGGCGAAGGCGGCGAGCGGGAAGCCGACGACGGTGAAATAGTCGCCCTCGATCCGCTCGACGAGGGTGGCGGCGAAGCCCTGGATGCCGTAGGCGCCGGCTTTGTCCAAGCCGTCGCCGCCGGCCGCGTAGGCTTCGACCGCCGCGTCATCGAGATCGGCAAAACGGACCCGCGTCGTTACCCGCGCCTCGGTCGAAGCGCCGCCGCGGGCGCCGCGCAGCACGAAGGCGGTGTGGACCTGGTGCCAGCGGCCGGCCAGCCGGTGCAGCATGCTGCGGGCCTCGGCCCGGCTGGCGGGCTTGCCGAGCGCCTCGCCGTCGAGGTCGACCACGGTGTCGGCCGCGACGACCAGCAGTTCGCTCGGCGCCGCGCCCGCGGCTTTGCCGCGCGCGTGGATCAGCGCGACCTCGGCCGGCGCGACGCCGGGCAGCGGCACTTCGTCGTAGGCGCTGGGCACGACGGTGACGCGCAAACCCAGCGAGGCGAGTAACTCGCGTCGGCGGGGTGATGCGCTGGCCAGCGCGACGGCGTCGAGAATCTGGTGTCCGATGTCCTGAGTGTACGTGCGATCGTGCGCGCTGACAACGCCTATCGCGAAATTTGCCCGCCGTACGGGCTTTTTCAGCGCAGGTCGAGCCGCGTCACGTCCTCGGCCGACTCGCCGCGCGCCGCCCGCCGGTGGTGGCCGTCGCGCACGAACACCAGCGGCGGGCGGCCGAAGCGGTTGTAGTTGCTGGCCATGCTGTACGTGTACGCCCCGGTGTGGCGCAGGGCGAGCAGGTCGCCCGCGGCAATCCGGGCCGGCAGCACGTAGTCGCCCATCTCGTCGTTCTCGCACGAGCGCCCGACCAAGGTCGCAGGCTCGTCGGGCCCCAGCGCGCGCGCGCGCACGACCGCGGGGACGTGGCGCGCGCCGTAGATGATCGGGCGCGGGTTGTCGGCCAAGCCGCCGTCGGCGACGACGAACCGGCGCCGGCCCTGGGTTTTCACCGCCATCACGCGGTAGAGCGAGGTTCCCGCGCGAGCGACGAGCGCGCGCCCCGGCTCCAGCGCCAAGCGATACCGCCCGCCGGCGCGCGCGGCGAGCTGCGCGGCGAGCCCGGCGACGTCGAGCGGGTGCGGGTCGCCGGCGTTCTCCTCGACCCCGATCCCGCCGCCGCAAATCAATTCCGCGACGGGGTGACCGAGCGCGGTCGCGAGCTCCGCCGCCGCGAGCAACTCGTCGAGATTGGCCAAGAACGGCGCCGGTTCGGAGATCTGCGAGCCGACGTGGGCGTGCAGCCCGATCAGGCGCAGCTGCGGCAGCTCCGCGACCCGCGCCAGAAAGCCGGGCAGCGCGTCGCGCGCGATTCCGAACTTCGTGTTCTCGCCGCCGGTCCGCACGAAGGCGTGGGTGTGCGCTTCGATCCCGGTGTTGACCCGCACCATGACGTCGAGCGGGTCGGCTGGCGAAGCCAGCGCCGCCAGGCGTTCCAGCTCCTCGCGGTTGTCGATCACGTCGAAGGCGACGCGCCGCTCGGCGATCGCGCGCAGCTCGGCGTCGGTCTTGCCGCAGCCATGAAAGTAGAGCCGGCCGGCCGGGAAGCCGCCCGCCTCGGCGGTCACGAGCTCGCCCAGCGAGCAGACGTCCAGCCGCAGCGGGGTGCCGGCGAGGTGCTCGGCCAGCGCGGTCACCAGCAGCGCCTTGCCGGCGTAGCCGACCGCGATCCCGTGCGGCGCGCAGGCTTGCTCGAAGCGCGCGATCTCCAGGTCGAGCGCGTCGAGGTCGAGCACGAACAGCGGCGTGCCGTAGGTCTGGGCCAGCTCGCCGGCCGGCACGCCCCCGATCGTACCGTCGACGGCGTACTCGAACGCGGGCCGTGCGCCCTCGGGGAATGGTGAATGTGGCGTCATCGTGCGCACTCGTGGTGTGGGGGCCCCGCGCCGAAGGCGTGGGGGGCGCGGAGCCTGGGGCGGAGCGCCTTTCAACGATATAACGCGCGATCCGTGATGTAGCGGTGCACCGGCTCCGGTATCAGGTAGCGCACGCTCTTGGCGGCGTGCAGCCGTTCGCGGATCAGGGTCGCCGACTCGGCCGCCAGCGGGAGGTCGAGCAGGCGGACCTTCTCGCGCCGCGCGGGAGCGAGGTGCGCGACGGCGGCCGCGATCTCGGCCTGGGTCACCTCGCCGCGCGGCGCGACGACGAACCCCTCGACCGCGTCGATCACCTCGTCCAGCCGGCGCCACTGCGAGCGCACCAGCGAGTCGCCGCCGACCACGAAGGTCAGCGCCGCGCCCGGGTAGCGGGCCGCCAAGCGCGGCAGCAGGTCGGCGGTGTAGCCGCTGGCGTCGGGCGCCAGATCGCTCTCGTCCAGCGCGAAGGCCGGGTTGGCGGCGATCGCGAGCCGGACCATCGCGGCCCGCTCGGCGGGAGGTGCGTTCAGCGCGCCGTTGCGGTAGTGCTTGCCCTCGCGCGTCGGTACGAACAGGATGCGGTCGAGTTCGCACGCTTCGCGCACGGCCTCGGCCACGAACAGATGGCCGTTGTGGACGGGGTCGAAGGACCCGCCGAAGACGCCGAGACGCATGGTCGAAGCGGAGCGGTTCGCGCCCGGGGCCCTTCGTCCCGTCGCCGTTTGGATTGGAACCTCGTCGCCGTGGGCAATTCGCTGGACCGATGGACGACGCGCGCTACTGGTCGTACGTCGGGAACCGGGTCGACGAAGCATCCGGCGTGCGAGCCGCGGTAAGGCGCTTCCTCGAAACGCAGGCCGACCGGGACCGCTCCGATTTGGACTCCGCCGAGCAGATCGTCGGCGAGCTGATGGCCAACGCCGTGCGCCACGGCGCGCCGCCGTTCGGCGTCTGCATCGACTGGGGCGACGATCCGCCGACGCTGTGCATCGTCGACCGCGGCCCCGGGATGCCGCCGCTGTACGCGGTGCCGGAGGCGCAGAGCGAGCACGGCCGCGGCCTGCTGCTGGTGCGCGCGCTGGCGGGCGAGGTGCTGGTCGACTCGCCGGCCGGGACTCGGGGCGGCACGCGCGTGGTCGCGACCTTGCCGGTCCGCCGCTCGTCCGACGGTCACGCCGCCTGACGGAACCATTCTGCCGCTTCGCTGGTCGGATTGGTGTTCGGCGATGTGGAGTGGTGAACCGATGGATGAGTTAGTGCTGTGCCCGTGCGGGCACTCGATGGCGCAACACGACGGCGGCGGCTGCCGCGGCGAGCGGCTGCGCCTGTGCCGCTGCGCGCGCGACCGCTACGCGGCGCTCGAGGCCGCGGTCGACAGCGCCAAGTCGCGCCCCTGGAGCAAGCCCGAGGTCAGCGAAGTCTCCTAGCCGGGAGTTCAGGAGTAGTCGAACTCGACCCCGGCGATGCGGACCGTGTCGCCCGCGCCGATCCCCAGCTCCCGCAGCTTCTTGTCGACCCCCATCTTGGCCAAGATCTGCTCGAAGCGCGCCAGCGCCTCGTCGTTGTCGAAATCGGTCATCTGCGCCAGCCGCTCGACCCGCTCGCCGCTGACCACGTAGACTCCGTCGTCGACCCGAATCTCGAACGGCTCGTCGGGGGCGAGCTGGATCTGGGCCGGCTCGGGCTGGGCGACGGCCGGCAGCGGGGTGGCTCGAATCGTCTGCCAGACCTCGTAGACCAGCTCTTGGATGCCGAGGTTCGTCGCGGCCGAGATTCCGCGCAGGCCGGGGATCCGGTCGCGCAGCGCCTCGAACGTCGCTCGGGCTTCGGGCAGGTCGAGCTTGGTGATCGCGACGATCGTCGGGCGCTCGAGCAGGACCGGGTTCCAGGCCCGCAGCTCGTTCTCGATCGTCTCCTTGTCGGCCAGCACCTCGGCGGGGCCTTTGTCGCCGGCGATCAGGTGGACCAGCACGCGCGTGCGCTCGACGTGGCGCAGGAACTGGTCGCCCAGGCCCGCGCCCAGGTGCGCACCCTCGATCAGGCCCGGCACGTCGACCATCACGAACGACTCGAAGTCCGCCACCCGGACTACGCCCAGCTGCGGGTCGAGCGTGGTGAAGGGATAGTCGGCGATCTTGGGCCGGGCCGCGCTGACCACCGAGAGCAGGGTCGACTTGCCGGCATTGGGCAGGCCGATCACGCCCGCGTCGGCGAGCAGCTTGAGCTCGAGCTTGAGCTCGCACTTCTCGCCCGGCTCGCCGTTGTAGGCGAAGCGCGGCGCCTGGCGCGCGGCGGTGGCGAAGTGCTGGTTGCCCAGGCCCCCGCGGCCGCCCTTGGCGACCCGGACCTGCTCGCCCGGCGTGCTCAGGTCGGCGAACAGCCGCGAGTGCAAGGGCTTGCCCTCGGCGTCGAACTCGGTCCGGGTGACCAGCGTCCCGACCGGGACGTGGATGACCAAGTCCTTGCCGGCCGGGCCGGACTTGCGGTTCTGCGAGCCCGGCCTGCCCAGCTCCGCCGTGAACTGCTTCTTGAAGCGGAAGTCGACCAGCGTGCCCAGCTCCGGATCGGCCAGCAGCACGACGTCCCCGCCGCGCCCGCCGTCGCCGCCGGCCGGGCCGCCCTTGGGGACGTACTTCTCGCGCCGCCAGGCGACGATGCCGTCGCCCCCGCTCCCAGCCGCCACCGCGATGGTGGCCTCGTCGATGAACTGCACGGCTACAAAGCAAAAAGAGCCGTGATTACGACTCTTTCCGGACGGGGCCGCGAGCCGGGGTCAGACAGCGGCGGGCATGACGTTCACGTGCTTCCGGTTCTTGGAATGCGTGAACGTGACGTGGCCTTCGACCACGGCGAACAGGGTGTGGTCCTTGCCGATCATGACGCCCTGGCCGGGGTGGAACTTCGTGCCGCGCTGGCGGACGATGATGTTCCCCGGGATGACGTGCTCGCCGCCGAAGCGCTTGACGCCCAGGCGCTGGGCATTGGAGTCGCGGCCGTTGCGCGTGGAGCCTGCGCCCTTCTTGGACGCGAAGAGCTGGAGATCGAACCGGAACATAGCCGCGAGATCATACCAGAGCCGGGCCGGCGGGTCAAACGCCCCACGGAGGTCGGCGACGCGCCGGCCCGGCTGCGGTACACTGAGCGGTGATGAGGTCCGAGCTGCCCGAGGGCGATTCCGAGGCCGAGCCCCTCGCTCCGCCGGCCGGCCAGAAGAAATGGGAGCGCTCGCGGTTGCGCCGGGCGGCCGACCGGCTGGGCTGGAAAGCGATCGGCAGCGGCACGGTCGAGATCCGCTGCGAGCGCACGTTCCAGCTCGGGCCGCGCACGCTGGTGGTCCGCGGGCGCGTCCCGGTGGACGTGCCGGCCGAGCTGACCGCCGCCGCCGGCGACGCGGCCGTCGCGCTGGTGGTCGACCCGACGGTCGGGCAGTTCCGCCACGGCCTCGAGCGGGCCGCGGCCAAGCTCCTGAGCGAGCCCGACGACGTCGCCCAGCGGCTCGTGTTCGAGCGCTCGTCGTTCTTCAGCGCGCTCGAGGACGCCCGGCGCGGGCTGGTCCAGGCCTACCAGGCGCTGGAGAACCGGCGCGTCGACGAGCGGGTCGAGGCCCAGCTCGGGCTGCGCTTCTACCTCGCAGGCTTCACCGCGCAGGCACGGAGGTTCGAGTACTTCGTCGGTCCGACCAACTCGGGCAAGACCCACGCCGCGCTCGAGCTGCTGCGCGAGGCGGAGAGCGGCGTCTACCTCGCGCCGCTCCGGCTGCTCGCGCTCGAGGTCTACGAGCGCCTGGGCGAGCTGGGCGTCGCGGCGTCGCTGGTGACCGGCGAGGAGCGCGTGCTCCACCCGCAGGCCCGGCACGTCAGCTCGACGGTCGAGATGGTCGACCTCGGGCGGCGGGTGGCGGTCGCGGTGATCGACGAGGCGCAGCTGCTCGAGGACCCGCAGCGCGGCTGGGCCTGGACGCTGGCCGTGGCGGCGGTGCGCGCCGAGCGCGTCGTGCTGTGCGGCTCGGAGGAAGGGCTGCGCGCGGCGCGGCGCCTGGCCGAGCGGCTGGGCGTGCCGCTTGCGGTCCGGCGCTTCGAGCGCAAGAACCCGCTGCGGGTCGTGCCGGCGATCGGGCTGCCCGCGCTGCGGCGCGGCGACGCGGTAGTCGCCTTCTCGCGCAACGCCGTGATCGAGCTGCAGTCCGAGATCGCGCGGCTGGGCTTCTCGTCCGCCGCGATCTACGGCTCGCTCTCGCCCGCCGTGCGGCGGCGCGAGGCCGAGCGCTTCCGCGGCGGCGCGGCCGACGTGCTGATCGCCACCGACGCGATCGGGCTGGGGCTCAACCTGCCGATCCGGCGCATCGTGTTCGCCTCGGTCGAGAAGTACGACGGCGTCGTGACGCGCGATCTCAGCCCCCAGGAGATCCGCCAGATCGCGGGCCGCGCGGGCCGCTACGGCATCCACGAGGAGGGCCAGGTGAGCGCGCTGGACGCGCGCGACGTGGCGGTGCTGCGGCGCAGCATCGAGCACCACGAGACCGCGCCGGGCGACGCGCCGATCTGGGTCTCGCCCACCGACGACCACTTGCGCCGGCTGGGCGCGGTCATCGGCACGACCCGGGTGAGCCGGCTGCTGCAGTTCTTCCAGACCCGCGTGCTGCGCGGCGAGGACACGGGCTTGCGCATCGCCGACCTGAGCGATCCGATCGAGGTCGCGACCGGGCTCGAGCAGTTCGACGAGTTCGATGAGCTGCCGTTCGCGGTCCGCTGCGCGTACAGCCGCGCGCCGGTCAACACGCGCGGGCCGGGCTTGCGCGTGCTGGCCGGCTGGGCCGCGCGGCACGCCCGCGAC
>CAXTNU010000100.1:0-11427 GCA_964245595.1 uncultured bacterium
GCCGTACGACTGGGTCGCGCGCGAGGCCGGCGCGCCCGGCGCGACGCGAGCGGTCGGCAACGCGCTGGGCCGCAACCCCGTGCCGCTGCTGATTCCCTGCCATCGCGTCACCCGCAAGAACGGCGCCGTCGGCGGCTACGTCTTCGGCGGCGACGCGAAGCGCGCGCTGCTCGAAGCCGAGGGGCTCGACTTCGGCGCGCTCGAGCGGGTGACGCGCCTGGGCTTCCGTTTCGTCGCCAACGACGACGAAGGAACGTTCTGCCTGCCGACCTGCGGCGACGTCGCGTGCGGCGTCGACCGGCCCGGCTTCCACGGCCTGCGCAGCGCCGATGAGGCGCTGGCGCACGGCTTCCGGCCGTGCACGACCTGCCGCCCGATCGCGGCCTAGCGCCGGCGAGATGCGCTGACGGGCACCGGCGCGGTCGGCGACCACCGCGAGTGCCACCCAGTGGGCACACCGGAGCGGCATCCTATCGGGATGATGGGCCGGCTTCCCGAATCGTTCGCACGTCTGTCCGCACGCGCCGCGGGCGAGGCAGCGGAATCGGAACGCTTCGACGAACTGGTGAGTTCGCACGGGCTCACCCCGGCGTCATGACGCGCGAAATCCACAGTATGCAAACGTTATCCACAGCCCAGCGAGGGATCGAGATGAAAAATCTGCCGCACGACTGGTACGAGCAGTCGATGCAGCCTCTTCGCGAAGAGGCCAAGACCTGGCCCGAGTGGATGCGTGCGGGAGCGCGTGAGGCCGACGAACTGGCCCGGCTGCGCAACGAAAAGTATATGCCCCCCAAGAGCGACGACGAAGAGCGGCCGCTGTGAACTGACTCGCCGCGCTGCTCGAGAAACGCCAGCGTGCGGTGCAGCAGCAGCGCGGCCGCAGCCGCATCGTACGACGCCAGCGAGCTGTCGGCGAGGCGCACGAAGGTAGAAAAAGTTCTACAAGGATAGCGAGCAATATCGCGAGGCCTCCCCCGCAGCGTTGTCCTGGGTGGGATGCTGCACATCGCGCCCGAAGCCGCCGTGGCGGTGCGCTAGCGCTGGTGCACGACGGGGACGAGATCGAGCTCGACGTGCCGGCGCGCCGCCTGCACCTCGCGGTGAGCGATGCCGAGCTGGAACGCCGGCGCGCGGCCTGGCGGCGGGCCCAGCTCGTCGCGCATGTAGCGCGATGCGCCAGATGTGCAGCTCGTTGTCGAAGAAGATGTAGCCGAGCGTGCTCGCGAACAGCGGCATCCACGCCGCGATCTCGGTGAGGTATCCGGCCAATTTCTCGAGCGAGACGAGCGCGCCGAACCCGGCGACAGCACGGTGAACGCCAACCGCCGGCTCTCGAAGCGCGCGAACGCGCGATTGTACTCCATCATGTAGACGGACGGCTCGAGGCTGGTGCGTCGTCGTTCCCCACCGTGGTGGAGTGTTTTTTCGCGAGCGCTGGCTCCTCTCCCGCTGCTCGGCAGCCGCTTGGGCCTGGGCACTTTCCCAGGGGGCATTGCCGGGGCGTAATCGCCTAGATTACGCAAACGCGGGCGACGTGGTCTACTGGGCCTCGGGCCCGAGCAGCGCATCGTCGAGTGCGTGCCCGAGGCTGTCGTACGCTGTTGCTTCTCTTTGACGGGAGACGTTCATGAGTGCCAATACGGAAACGGTTCACGCCCCCAAGAGCAAGGAAGTCGTTCGCCAGATCAAAGCGCTGAACTGGGAGAACCTCAGCTCCGACGAGCTCGTCGTCGTCTGGTATCTGTCCTACGTCGCCGCGGTCGAGTTCGCGGAAGCGCTGCGCCTCGCGCTGCGGCTCTATCCCGACAACCCGGGCCTCAAGGCGATGGCCTACGGCGAGCTCAAGACGCGCAATCTCTCGCTCGACGACTTCCGCGCCGCCGGCGACCACCACGAGTTCCTCGCCCACTTCCTGGCCAAGCACGATGTGACCGAGCAGATGGAGCGGCAGCTCGGCGAGCACGCCGCGGCCTACCTGGCCGCGTGCCGCTCGCTGAGCGACGACGTGCGCGCGATGACCGTCTTCAGCCGTGAAGAAGAGCTCTCGGGCATCTTCGCCCGCATCCTTCAGGCCGGCGACTGGTCGGCGCCGGGCCTGTACGCGTTCCGCCACTACCTGAGCCGGCACATCGTGTTCGACAGCGGCGAGGGCGGCCACTACGACCTGGTCAGCGACTTCCCGGTGGACGATCAGGTGCTGCCGTTCTACGAGGCTCGGCTCAAGACGTTCAAGCTGGTGCCCTCGCTGTGGCAGACCCCCGTCTCCGCGAACTGACGCCGCCGCCCGCTTTTTCTCCGCTCGCACACAAGGGGTCCGCAGTCTCATGACGACGACGACCGTCCTTCACCTCGAAGTCACCGACCCGGAGGCGGCCCGGATCCGGGCCCTCCTCGCTGAGATCACGGCGGATCGCGCGCTGCTCGACCAGCACGCCTTCCTCGAGCACGCGCACCTGTTCGCGCAGGAGCTGCCGCGCCGCATCCGCCAGACGTTCTACCGCTTCAAGCGCGAGGAAGCGGCGCCCATACTGCACGTCACCAACAACCCCACCTTGGCCGGCGGGCCTGGTCCCACGCCGGCGGGCTACGTCGAGACCGAGCCGGGCTACCAGCTCAACGACGCGCAGATCTTGCACGGTCTGTACGGGAGCCTGCTGGGCGAGGGGATCGGGTTCACCTCGCAGCGCAACGGCTCGGTCTACAACACCATCATCCCCAAGCCCGAGCTCGAGGCGACCGCCAATTCCAGCTCGGGCTCGCGCTACGACTTCGGCTTCCACGTCGAGGACGCGTTCCACCCGGCGCGGGCCGACTTCATCGGCCTGGTCTGCATGCGCAACGACGAAGGCGCGGCCACGACGGTCTCCTGCATCGACGGCATCGAGCTGACGCCGCAGCAGCGCGACGTGCTGTTCGAGAAGCGCTTCCGTATCCGCCACAACCCGATCCACGCGACCTCGGGCCTGGTCGCCGAGGAGCGCCAGGAAGTGCTCTTCGGCCACCCGGACCGGCCTTACGTCCGCATCAACGCCGCGGCGCTCGAGCTCGCGGAGTACGATGCGCTCGAGCGGGCGGCGCTCGAGAACGTGCTCGACCACTTCGAGCGCAACAAGACCGCGATCGTGCTGCGCAGCCGCGACTGCATCTACATCGACAACTTCCGCTGCGTGCACGCGCGCGATGCGTACCAGGCCCGGTTCGGGCCCGGTGCGCGCTGGCTCTCACGGGTGGTGTTCACCAGCGATCTGCGCAAGTCGCGCGCGCTGCGCGAGAACTTGCTGACCCGGGCGATCGCCGCCTGAAACCATGACGGCACAGCGCTTCAGTGAGCGTCTCAGCGGCAGGCGACCCGTGATCGTGTACGACTCGGGCGTCGGCGGGCTCACCGTCGCGCGCCACCTGCTCGCGCTGTGCCCGGCGCGCGACGTCGTATACCTCGCCGACAACGCCTGGTTCCCGTACGGCGACAAACCCGAGGGCGCGCTCTCCGCGCGGGTCCACTACCTGCTCGAGAGCCTGATCAACGAGACGAACCCCAGCGCCATCGTCGTCGCCTGCAACACCGCGTCGACCGCGATCGTCGACCTGCTCGAGACCGCCATCCCGATCCCGATCTTCGGCGTGCTGCCGCCGATCGAAGCGGCGTTGGCGGCCTCGGCGACCGGCAAGATCGCGCTGTTGGCCACGCCGGGCACGGTCTCGCGCAGCGCGGTGAAGCGGCTGATCGAGAACCACGCGGCACCCGGCCAGGTCGCGAGCCTGGGCATCCTGCCGCTGGTTCTGCTGGCCGAGCGCAAGCTGGCCGGCGAACACATCCGCAAGCAGCAGGTCTGCGAGGTGTTCGACGCCCTGATGCCGGCCGCCGAGCGCGCCGGCATCGACGTCGTCATCCTCGGCTGCACCCACTTTCCGCTGCTCAAGGACGAGTTGCGGGCGGCCTTTCCCGCCGCCCGGCACTGGATCGACCCGGCCCTGGAGGTGGTGCAGCGCGTGCGCGCGCGGCTGGGCCGCGATCCGTTCCTGCGCTCCGGCGCGCCGCCGCTGCGCTCGCTGCTGCTGACCAGCGCGCACAACCAGCCGCAGCTGCAGGCCGTGTTCGCCGAGCGCGGGTTCGGCACGGGGGTGCCGCTGCACGCCTCGTCGCCGCGGTTCATCCCGCTCACCCTGGGCGCTTAGCCGAACTGGACGAAGCGGGTTCCCAGCCCGCCGCGCAGCCAGCGGCTGCGCTCGGGCCGCACCTGCCACAGGCGCTCGGCGCCAGGCAGCGCGTGCACCGCCGGCTCGTCGAACACCAGCTCCACCGCTCCGCTGAGCAGCAGCAGATCGCCGCTCTCGAAATCGGGGAAGAGCAGCCCCGCGCGCGGGTTCAGCACGAAGTTGCCCAAGGTGTTGAAGTAGCGGTTGCCGCGGTAATCGGGAACCGTCAAGATACCGTCCGGCGCGATTCGCACGAAGCCCGGCGGGCCGCCGCGGTGCGAAGCGTCGACGCCGTGGACCGCGGGGTCGGCGCCGTCGGGCCGGGCCTGGCTGGCGACGAAGAACGTATCGGCGCGGGCCACCAGTGCGCGCCCCTGCGGATCGAGTCCCTCGCCGCACGAAAACCTGCCTGGTCGTGTCGGACCGCGTGCGGGTTCCGCCGGCACGCGCGGGTGGATGTACTTGGGACAGTTTCCGAAGCTCTGGTCGAGCGCGAGCGTGAAACCGTCGGCATTGCACGCGGCGATCCGGCCGTTGAGCCGGATGCGCCCGCCGGTCGGGAAATCGATTCCCAGCACGCCCAGCGGCGCGCCCGGTGCGAGCGCCTCCGCCAGCGGGTCCCCGCCGACCGGCACCGCCGCGACGCTCAGCGTCTGCGGATCGGGGCTGTGCGCGAACCCGGGCGAGCCCGACAAGAGCGAGGCCCAGGGCCGTCCGTGCGCGTCGACCGAGCCGACCGCGAGCAGCGGCAGCTGCTCGACGAACCAGCGGTGGTCGTCCGGCATGAACGGCGGAAAGACGCGCCGCTCGAGCCTGTCGGCAGAGCCCGCCATGCGCTGCAGGGCGCGCTCGCCTTCGTGCCAGGTGGAGAGGGCGGACCGCGGTGCGGGCATCGAGCGCCCTAGTGGAGCGAGAGCAGGCCGAGCGTCATCGCTTTGGCCACGGCGTGCGTGCGGTTGAACACCTGCAGCTTGCGCTTCGCGCCCTCGATGTGGAAGTCCACGCCCTTGTTCGAGATCGCCAAGATACCCGAGATCTCGCCGGTGGACTTGCCCTTGGCGGTCCATTCGAGCACTTCGCGCTCGCGCGGCGAGAGGATCGCTTGGCGGCGCGACGAGCCGCCCGCGAGCGACATCTTGAGCAGCACGCGGCGCGCCTCGGCGTGGTAGTGCGGTGCCATCAGGTAGAGCACGTAGCGGTGCCGGCGCATCAGCGCGGACGCTTCGGGCTCGGACGCGGCGGGAACCAGGCTGACCGCCGCGATCTCGCCGTCCCGGCTGTGGACCGGCAGCGTGATGCCGTTGGTGATTCCGGCGGCGCGCGCGTCGGCGACCATCTGCCGCTGACGGCGGCTGAGGTCGTCGAGCTGCACGATGTCGGACCACAAGAACGGCAGCGGGTTGTGCAGCAGCTCGGTCACCACCGGGTCGTCGTCGAGGTAGCCCTCGGCGAGATAGTGGCGGATCCACGCTTCGGGATAGGTCGAGATCATGTATGGCAGCCGGCTGACGGTGGAGCTGAAGCTGCTCGAGCGCACGACCTGGTAGGTGAAGGCCGCGAAGCCCAAGCTGGCCGCGGCGTCGGCGAAGATGCTCTTGATCTCCACGACACGCTGCTCGCACGGCAGATCGCCCACCGCGGCCATCCGCGCGACGAACCGGCCCAGCATGCCGGCGTAGCCGTCCGAAAAGCCGGTGCGTTCGAATTCGAGCCAGTCGTCGATACGCTGGCTGGGGACGGTATGCAGCACTCGATCTCCCCGCGATGGCACAACAAGGTCGCAATCGCGTAGCGGTCGGGGCGCTCAGCTTGGCCGGTCAGACCGCGCCGCGGCACGCGCCGGCAGTGAGGCCGATGCGATCTGATCGAGACTGGGGAACCTTCGTCCCACTACACCCGTTTCGATACGCGCCACGGTCACCGAGCGAACCCCGATCGCCCATGGCTGTTCATACTAGTACAGAAATTGCTTTTCATGTCAAGCGATGGGCCGCGCCCAGCGGTCGGGCGCGGCGAGAGCGTGGCAGCGCTCACAAGCGCTCCGGCGCGGCGCTTCCGGGCCTGTGCCGCTTGACGGCGAGGCCTGATTTTTGGTACATTACCGATCGTTCAGTATCAACCGAAAGGGCGGGCGATCCGATGCCGCGACCGGCCAGCATACCGCGTGAAGAGGTCATCAGCCGGATGAAGCGGGTTTTCCGCGCCAGCGGCTACGAGGGCACCTCGCTGGCGAGCCTGGCCGCCGAGACGGAGCTGGCCAAGGCCGCGCTCTACCACTACTTTCCGGCCGGCAAGGAAGGCATGGCTGCGGCCGTCCTCGACGATCTGCGCGCGTGGACGGTGAACCGCATCCTGGAGCCGCTGGGCCAGCCCGGCGAGCCGCGGGCGAAGCTCGTCGCGATGGCGGCGGCACTGGACGAGCTCTACGCCGGCGGCCACGAAGCCTGTCTGATCGGGCTCTTTTCGATCGGCGAGGCGCTGGCGCATTTTCAAGCCCGGCTCCAAGTCGCCGTGCGCGATCTGATCGCCGCGATCGCCGGCGTGCTGCGCGACGCCGGCTTCGCACCGCACGTCGCGCAGACGCGGGCCGAAGATGCGGTCGTCCGCATCCAGGGCGCGCTGGTGGTGTCGCGCGCGCTGCACGACGCCACGCTCTTCACGCGCCTCCTGCGGCGGCTCCCCGCCGAGCTGCTGGCTCCCGCCCCACCACACTGACCGCGCGCTCGCGCGCGCCGCTCGCTCCCCTCAGAGGACGACCATGCAAAGCTATTCTCGCGGAGTGCTCTTCTGCGTCATCGCGACGATGTCGTGGGGCGCGATGTTTCCCGTCATGACCGGCGCGCTGGTGAAGATCGACCCGTTCACGTTCACCTGCATGCGCTACACGATCGCCGGCCTGGCGTTTCTCGCCCTGCTCTTGCTCAAGGAAGGCCGGCCCGGCATGAGCCTCAAGGGCGAGCGGGTGTGGCTGGTCTGGTTCTTCGGCACGGCCGGTTTCGCCGGCTTCGGTTTCCTGGTCTTCCTCGGCCAGCAGCTGGCCGGCAAAGAGGGCGCGCTGACCGCGTCGATCATGATGGCGACGCAGCCGATGCTGGGGCTGCTCGTCAACTGGGCGCTGCGCAAAGTCGTGCCGCCGATCTTCTCGTTCCTGTTCATCCTGCTCTCGTTCTGCGGCGTGACGCTGGTCATCACCAAGGGCAACGTCTTGAGCTTGATCAGCTCGCCGCAGCATTACGGCGCGGACGGCCTGATCGTGCTGGGCGCGCTGTGCTGGGTGCTCTACACCGTCGGGGCGGCGTTCTTTCCCAAGTGGTCGCCGTACAAGTACACGACCCTCACCACGCTGCTGGGCCTGACCAGCGTCTTCGCGATCACTGCCGCGCTGCTGGTGGCGCATGCCATCGCGATGCCCTCTGCCGGCGCGGTGGTCGCGGTCATTCCGCACCTGGCCTACATGGCGTTCGGCGCGGGTCTGGTCGGCGTGCTGTGCTGGAACTTCGGCAACAAGATCCTGACGCCGCTCAACGGCGTGCTGTTCATGGACGTCGTGCCGGTCACCGCGTTCGCGATCTCCGCGCTCCAAGGCCTCATCCCGACCGGGATGCAACTCTTCGGGGCCGGCCTGACCGCGCTGGCGCTGATCTTGAACAACGTCTACCTGCGCCGCCGCATGGCGGCGGCCCAGGCGCCCGCCCCGCCGCGGGTGGTGGCCCGCGCCGCGGCGTCCTAGCGGGGCCTCGCACGCGGGCTGCCCGCCGCGATGGGGTAGGAGCTACGCCATCTCAGTCACGCGGAGGCAGCCTGTTGCGAGCACTCGTCTGGAAGAAACCCTACACCGTCGCGGTCGAGAACGTCGACGACCCCGAGATCCAAGAACCGACCGACGCCATCATGCGTCTGACCACGGCCGCGATCTGCGGCAGCGACCTGCACATGTACGAGGGCCGCGCGCCGGTCGAGCCGGGTGAGGTGTTCGGTCACGAGAACCTCGGCGTCATCGAGCAGGTCGGGCCCGCGGTGAAAACGCTCGAGCCGGGCGACCGCGTCGTGCTGCCGTTCAACATCGGCTGCGGCTTTTGTTTCAACTGCGCGCGCGGCTTCACCAACGCGTGCTTGACCGTCAACCCGCAGAGCCACGGCGGCGGCTACGGCTACTCGGGGATGGGGCCGCACCCTGGCGGCCAAGCCGAGCTGATCCGCGTGCCGTATGCCGACTTCAACGCGCTCAAGCTGCCCGGCACGCCGGGCGACGAGTTCGAGGACGACTTCGTCCTGCTGGCCGACATCTTCCCGACCGGCTTCCACGCCACCGAGCAGGCGCACGTGAAGGTCGGCGACTCGGTCGCGATCTTCGGCGCCGGTCCGGTCGGCCTGCTGGCCGCGCTCAGCGCCAAGCTCAAGGGCGCCGCGGAGGTCTACGTCGTCGACACCGTGCCCGAGCGGCTCGCGAAAGCCGAGCAGATCGGCGCCACGCCGGTCGACTTCGCCAAGGGCGATCCGGTCGAGCAGATCCTCGAGCTGCGCAAGCCGCACCGCGAGCGCGTGCAAGGACTGTATCCCACCGCGGGCGAGAAGATGCCCGGCGTGATGTGCGGCATCGACGCGGTCGGTTACGAGTCGTGGGCGCACGACGCGCCGGGCCGCAAGCAAGACCCGACCCAGGTGCTCGAGGACGTCATCCGCGTCACCAACCCGACCGGCCACGTCGGCCTGATCGGGGTCTACTTCCCCGAAGACCCGCGCGGCGTCGACGCGAACGAGAAGAAGGGCAAGTTCACCATCTCGCTGGGTAATGCGTGGAACAAGGGGCTCTCGATCGAGATGGGCCAGTGCCCGGTGAAGAAGTACAACGTGTACCTGCGCGACCTCATCATCGCCGGGCTGGCCAAGCCGAGCTTCATCGTCAGCCACCACCTGCCGCTCGAAGGCGCGGTCGACGCCTACAAGAAGTTCGACGAGCGCGTCGACGGCTACACCAAAGTGCTGCTCAAGCCGCAGCAGAAAGTCGCCTGAGCTAGGCGTCGCGAGCCTCAGCTGAGGTTCGCGACGATCCCCTCGATCATGCGCGCGACGTTGGTGATCAGCGAGAGGCCGACCACGCCCAGCGCGCGGGCCGCGATCGTCTCGAGCACGGTCGACATGCCGACCGCGTCGGCCCCGATCGTGCGCAGGTAGCGCGCCTCGGCGGGCGTCTCGCAGTTCATTACGATCGCGTCGGGCGGATGCGCGACGTCGTGGATTGCGGCGCTGGTGATGTCGGCTACCGCCATCTCGGGCGCCAGATCGTAGGTTGTGACGCCGTGGTTGGAGAGCAAGCGCGGCGAAGCGGCTTGCGGACTGACGACGCGCATGAAAACTTCCTCCCGTAGAAGCGGATGCGTGGGCGAGGGAACTCCAAGCCTGCTCGCTTCACTGCCGCGTGAAGTTCGTCCGGCGTGCCTTGACAGGGAGTACTGTACACACTAGTATGTAACGACGATCCGTGCTCGCCGATCGTACATGCATCAAACCGGGTGTGGGCACGCGTAGGGTGGTTTTTCGGCATATCTCGTCTCGCCGCGGGGAGGAATCCACCGCACGGCGTTTGCGGCGAGAGCCCGAGCGAGAAGGCTGCGCCAGCGGGACCTCGACCCGTCCGATTGCGACCTCACCGCATAACGGAGAAGAACCGAGTGCACAACGCCGTTCGAATCCGCGATAGCCGGCCGCACCCCGCTTCCGCAAGGAAGCTTCGCATCGTCGTATCGACCGTTTCATCCGACTCTCACACTTGGAATCTCGTCTTCCTCCAGCTGCTGCTCGAAGAGATGGGACACGAAGTGATCAACCTCGGATCGTGCGTGCCCGACGATTTGATCGTCGCGGAATGCCGGCGCCTGCGCCCCGACCTGCTCGTGCTGAGCACGGTCAACGGTCACGGCAACATCGACGGCGCACGGGTGATACGCCGCATCCGTGCCACCGGCGAGCTCGAGCGCCTGCCCGTGGTGATCGGCGGGAAGCTCGGCGTGCGCGGCGCGGAGAACGTCGTCCACTCCGCGGCGCTGATGTCGGCGGGTTTCGACGCGGTGTTCGAGGCCGCTGCGGGAACGCACGGGTTCGAGCACTTCGTGCGCTCCGTCCAAGGCGCGCGTTCGGACTCGCGCAGAGCGCTCGCGGGATGAGCGCGAGCGCGTTTGGAGAGTTCGTCGCCCGCGCGCGCGCCGACGGCGAGCTGATCGTGCAGCCGCGGATGGGATTCGCCCGAGTCGAGCAGATGCGGGACGGCTTGCGCGCCGTGAAGGCCGCCGGCGCGCGCACCATCGGCACCGTGACGCTCGACAGTTATACGCGGGTGGGCGATCACGCCTCGGCGGAGCAGGCCCTGCGCGCGGGCCAGGATCTCAACGGTTTTCCGATCGTGGCGCACGGCGCGGAGCGCACGCGCGGCATGCTCGCCGGTATCGCCGGCGCCGATTTTCCGGTCCAGGTCAGGCACGGCTCTCCGCTCCCCTACCGGATCTTCGAAACGCTGGTGAGCGCCGGCGTCGGTGCGACCGAGGGCGGCCCGATCTCGTACTGCTTGCCCTACAGCCGGACCCCGCTGGCCGACGCGATCGCCGACTGGGCGCGCTGCTGCGGGCTGCTGGCGCGCGAAGCGCAGGCCGGAAACCCGGTGCACCTGGAGAGCTTCGGCGGCTGTCTGCTGGGCCAGCTGTGCCCGCCCAGCCTGCTGATCGCGGTCTCGGTCCTGGAGGGCATCTTCTTTCGCCGCTACGGCGTGCCGAGCGTATCGCTGAGCTACGCGCAGCAGACCAACTTCGAGCAAGACCTCGAGGCGGTTCGAGCGCTGCGCGCGCTGGCCGGCGAGTACCTCGACCCGCTCGACTGGCACGTCGTCCTCTACACCTACATGGGCGTCTTTCCGCGCACGCGGCCGGGCGCGCTCGACATCCTCGCGCTGAGCGCGCGCTTGGCGGTGGAGTCCGGAGCGGAGCGGCTGATCGTGAAGACGCCGGTCGAAGCGCACCGCATCCCGACGGTCCAAGACAACGTCGAAGCGCTCGAGCACGCCGCGCGGGCGGAGCGCAGCCACCGCGCGGGCGGGGAAACGCACCCGCCGGCCGACACGGGCATCGCCGCCGAAGCGCGCGCCCTGATCGAGAACGTCCTGTCCCTGGACCGCGACCTCGGGCGAGCGATCCAGATCGCCTTCAAGCGCGGCCAGCTCGACGTACCGTATTGCTT
>CAXTNU010000101.1:0-11409 GCA_964245595.1 uncultured bacterium
CAGGCCGAGGTGGCCCGAGGCGAAGTAGAGCTCGTCGGTCGACGCCAGGCCGATGCGCGTGACGTAGGACGGCTGGCCGGCCGCGGTGGCCCGGAACAGCCGGCTGATCACGCCTTGGGGCCAGTTGTAGCCCTCGATCTCACCGCTCAGCGCAAGGGCGGCCAGGCGCGGCACGTAGTCCCAGTAGCCGCCGATCGCGCGCCCGACCAGACCCGGGCGAGCCAGCCGGTTGAGCCCGCGCTCGCCTCGGTCACCCTGACCCGAGGCGAACAGCAGGGTGAGGTTGCGCGGGGAGCCGGTTCGCGCGAAGCGCTCCGCGAGCGCGCGCGTGACCGCTTCGGGGTGGCCGCAGCAGCCGAAGCCGCCGGTCGCGACGGTCGCCCCGTCGCGCACGAGCTCGGCCGCTTGCGCGGGCTCGAGGACCGTCATGGCGCGGTGCGGTTGAGCTCGAACTCGGGCAGGGACGCGCCGGCCCGGATGACCGGCTTGTCCCACACCACCAGGAACACGCAGCCCGCGGGGCTCTCGAGCCGGTGGCTGCTGCCGGGCGGGTAGACTTCGAGCGCGCCGCGGCGGTGCGCGCCGGTGTCGTTGACCAGCGTGCCCTCGAGCACGAAGATGATCTCGTAGCCGCCGTGGATGTGGCGCGGGACGACGGCGCCGGGCTTGTAGCGCACGATCGCGGCCGCCGCGCCGTCCGCTTCGTCGTCGCGGGTGTCGTAGAGCGGGATGATCTCGACCCCGACCCGGCCATCGACGTTCATCGGCTGGAACAGGAGGCGCTGGTCGAGCTCCGCGAGGTCGAACAGGTTCTCGAAACGCTGCGTGATCTGAGCGATCATGGTGTTCTCCCTTGCGCTATTTGCGGGTGCTCAAGTACACGCCGACCGCAGCCAGCGCGAAACCGATGATGGTGGGAAGGGTCAGGGTCTCGTGGAGCAGGCCGGCCGACATGAGCGCGGTCACCCCGGGGATGAGGTAGAACAGGCTGGCGACGCGGGTCGACTCGCCGCGGCGGATCATCATGAACAGCAGGCTGATCGCGCCGATCGAGTTGATGACGCTCATCCAGGTCCAGGCCCCGATGAAGCCCCAGGTCCAGTTGACCGAGAGCGTCTCGGTGCTGACGGCCAGGATGCCCAGGATGATCGTCGCCACGGTCAGCTGGATGACGCCGCCGGTGCGCACGTCCATCATCTTGCAGTAGCGCTTCTGGTAGAGCGTGCCGCTGGTGATGCCGAACAGCGCGCAGCCGACCGCGGCGTAGCCGACCAGGGGCGCGGCGTGCGCCGCGGCGAGCTTGTTGCTGACCACCAGCGCGACGCCGCCCAGGCCCAGGCCCAAGCCGAGCCACTGGTAGCGCCCGATCTTGTCGCGGAAGATGAGCGAGGCGAAGACGGCGGTCCAGATCGGCATGGTGCCCACGATCAGCGCCGACACGGCGGCCGACACGCCCAGCTTCATGCCCGAGTACAGCCCGCCGAACTGCACCGCTTGGATCAGCACCCCGACGACCACGATGTGGCCGAATTCGGCCCGAGTGGCGGGCCATTTCGCGCGCATGACGAGCGCGACCGCCAGCAGCACCACCGCGGCCAGCGCGAAGCGCAGCGTCGTCATCAGGAACGGCGGCGCGTAGTGGATGCCGATCGCGCCGGCGATGTAGCCGGAGCTCCACATCAGGATGAACAGGGTCGGCCGAGACCAGCCCAGGGCCGTGGAATCCGCCGTGATGCCCGCCGGCACGGCCTTGGGGATCACCCGCGGTGCGAGAGTGGTTTCGGTCATGCCTCGACTCCAATTTCAGGAAGGACGGAATAGCGCATTGCGACGTCGCCGATCAGCGGCGCGTCGGCGATGGTCGTGATGATGTCGCGCGCGCTGCGCGCGGCGTGCCGGACGTTGACGTCCAGCGCGCTGGTGAAGAAATGCACGCCCGAGGTGACGGCGCCCACCGCGAGCAGGTCGTGCTGCGGGGCGCCCGTGGCGTCCAGCGCGCGGCCGGTGTCGAAGTCGACGTCGATGCCGCCGTGGCTGTGCTCGCGCAGCAGACCGCGCCCGTGCATGCGCGCCAGCAGCGGGATCTGCTCGAGCGCGCTGCCGTTGTCGAACCCGGTCGCGTTGATCAGCGCCGTGCCGGTCAGGACCACCGGGTTCGCGCCGGGCGCGCGCAGCCGCGCCTCGAAGCGGCCGCTGTCCGGCCCGACCTCGATCCGCTCGAGCCCACCGTGCACGGACAGCCGCCCCTGCGACATGGCGCGCGCGATCTTGCACGCGTTCTCGATCGGGATCGAGACGCGGTAGGTCAGGAACTCGCTGCGCAGGCTGGTATTCAAGCGCCGCCGCTCGTCCTCGCGCAGCACGCGCCACAGCTCGTCGATCACCTCGTTGAGCGCGTAGACCAAGCCCTGCCAGGGCCGCGCCCGCCCGGCCGAAGCGAAGATCTCCTCGAGCATCCAAGCGTAGGCGTCGAGCCCGGGGCGGACGATCTCGTCCCACTCCAAGCTGCACGCGCTCGCGCGCGCCTCGGCCAGGCACAGCTCGCGGATATCCTCGAAGCCCAGGCCGCCGCGTTCCGCGCCGAGCTGCCGGATGCGGTCGCGGGTGATGTAGCGCAAGGTGTGCGACTCCTGCGCGCCGCGCACGCTGGGCAGCATGCCGCCGCGCGAGACGAGCTTGACGCGGCCGCGGAAGCGCTCGCTCTCGAGCAGCGCGATCGCCGCGTCGATCGCGCTCAAGCGCGAGCCGAGCACGATCACGTCGTCGTCCGCGCCGATCGAGCGCAGCAGCGCGCCCGTCGGGTACGGGGAGGCGTAGTACCCCGGCCGCCCGGCGAACTGCGGGAACGGGTCCAGGGTGGTGTTACCGGTACAGATCGCGACGACGTCGGCCGTGATGCGCGCGCCGCCGGCGGTCCGGGCGACGAAGCCCGAATCGCCGCGCGCGACGTCGGTCACGTCGTCGTTGAGGGCCGTCCAGCCGATGCCCGCGGCGCGCGCGCGACGCTCGGTCTGTGCGGCGACGTCGCGCAGGTACAGACCGAACAGACCGCGCGGCAGAAAGGCCGTCGGGGTGGGGCGCACGGCGGGGAAGGCGGGGCGCCACGCTTCCTCGTTGGCGAGCAGCCAGCGATAGAAGTGCGGCTTGTCACCATAGACCGCCGAGATGCCGGCGGCACGCGTGTTGAGCAAGTGCGTGTCGACGTCCAGCTCGTAGGCGACGCCCGGACCGACCTCGGCCCGCCGTTCGATCAGCACGATCTCGAGCCGGCGTGGGGCGCGCGTTATGAGAGCTTCTTCGACTATGTGGTGAGCGATAGAGACGCCTACGGCGCCGCCACCGACAATCAGCACCCGGGCTGAGTCTTGGCGCATGAAACACTGTCCTCGTGTGGAGGGCGATGAGCAGGAGCGATCGGGGCGGTAGCAGAGAGGGGCGCGACCGTCACGAAACCCGGCGGCCATAACCCATATAGCCGGTTTATGTAGTTTATGTCAAGACAAGCGAGGGTTTAATGAACTATTGACGACAACCGCCTGAGGCGGTTATACTAGTCCCTCATGCCAGCTCTCAGAGCGGCGCCGTTCAGGTTCGACTACGGCCGCGTCTCGCTCGATTTCGTCGCTTCCGTGCGCCGCCGCCAGTCGTCCCCGGTGGACCTGCTCGCGGACCGTGCGGCCGCGGCCCGCTGGCTGCGCGCCGCCGGCTTGGCGGCCGAAGGCACCTGCGTCGGCGAGGAGCAGTTCACGCGCCTGATCGCGCTGCGCGAGGCGATCAACGCGCTCTGCCGGGCCGCCCTGGCGGGCTTTAGCCCGAACCGGCGCCACATCCACGTCGTGAACGACGGCGCTGCCGCCGCCATCGAGCGCATCGAGCTCGATGCGCGCTGGCACGCGCACGTGCGCAGCAGCGACCCGATCGAGCTGGCGATCGCGCGCATCGCGCGCGATGCGGTACAATTGCTGGGTACCGACGAGACGCGCGAGCTGCTGCGGTCCTGCGAGCAGGACGACTGCGGCACGCTCTTCGTCGACACCTCGCCCGGCCGGCGCCGGCGCTGGTGCAGCATGTCGCGCTGCGGCAGCCGCGCGAAGGTCAAGACGTTTCGCGAGCGGCACCAGCACGCCGGCTGAACCGGACGGCGAGCGATGGGGAGACGGTGATCACACTCGCGTTCGAACGCGTCAGATTGGAGCGCTCGCGCGTACGCTACCGCTGCGCGGCACCCTTTCCCGGGACGGCGATCGCGGACTGCAAGGCCGTCGTGAGCGGCATCGAGCTGGCCGGCGAACAGGCCGGAAACGGCGCCGTGCTGGCCTTGTTCGGCCAGTCCGAGCCGCGCACCGTGCTGACGTTTCGCAACGGAGCCGGCACGGTGCGCACGATCGAGATCGAAGTCGCGCTGGTCGATCCTACGCCCCTCTCGGCCGAAGCGCTCGTCACGCTTTCCGCACCGCTGGACGGCGAAGGCTGGCTCCAGATCTTGTTCGTGCTGGAGCTCGTCCCCGCGTGAACGCGATGCGACCGCATCCGTATAAGACGTCATCGTAACACCTCAGGCCGAAATTGAGACCAGCCCAGCTTAGTGCTCCACGATGAAGATAACCTGAAAGCGAAACCGGTTAAACTGGTTTACGCAAGGTGAACACCAGCAACTGCGCGTGCGAGGGGTCGAGGGTGCGCGCGAGGTGCTCGTCGAGCGCGTGCAGGCGCTGCTCGCCGAACACCGTGCGCCAGTCCTCGAAGAAGTCGTCGGGCAACAGGCAGACCGGCCGCACCGCGTCGACCGCGAAGCCGCCGGCCGCCCCGAGCCGCTCGATCTCGGCCGCGTCGCGCGGCGCGTTGGCGCGCAGAAAGTCCAGCTCGTCGGGCGAGTACAAGTCGATGAACGAGAGGTGCGGGCAGCCGGCGTTCCAAGCCGAGCCGATGAAGATGCCGCCCGGCCGCAGGCTGCGGTGCACCCACGCCAGCAGCCGCTCGTGCCGCGCGCGCGGGATGTGGTTGAGCGTTCCCATCATGCACGTGACGATCGCGTAGCGCCCGGGTTCGGGCGCGGCCTCGAGCACGTCGCGCTGCTCGAACGTCACGTGCGGGTACGCCCGGCGCGACATCTCGATCGCGTCGGCGCTGATGTCGTAGCCCGCCGCGTCGAAGCCGAGCCCGGCGAAGTAGCTCGGGTACCGGCCGGTGGCCGAGCCGATGTCCAGCGAGCGGAGCGGAAACCGGTTGGCGCCGCTGAAGCGCGCGACGATCTCGCGCATGCGGCTCATCTCGAGCGCCTTCTTCGCGTCGTCGGCGCCGCTCAGGTGCTCGTACGCCCGCAGGCGGTCGCCGTACAGCGGAAACGAGGTCAGCACGGCTGCGTTCGACACCACTATCCCCCGCGGCACACCACCGCTCAGCAAGGCGAGCGTTGGCGCTTCGCGCCCGCGGAAGGGATCGCCTGGCATGCCCTCCCGGGCGGGCCGAGCTAGACCGCGGCCGGCACCCCGGCTTCGGGCATCACGAAGTGCTCGTAGACCCAGGTCTGGAGCTCCGCCAGCCGCGCGCGGACCTGCGCCTCGGTCTCGCCCCGGATGACGTAGGTGGCGATGAAGTCGGCGTTGTTGGTCGCGGCCGGCAAGATCTGGTCGGGCTTGACGGTGTAGCGCGCGTCGATGATCCAGTCGAACGGCGGTGTGGCCGGATCGGGATAGGCGAAGCGCGCCCCTTCGTGGCCCGGGATCGCCAGCCAGCCGAGCTGCTCCGCGGGCAGCACCTCGGGATCGTCCAGCGCGGCGGGGATCTCGAACGGCAGCCCGCACAGGTTGCGCACCCAGCCGCTGTTGCCGTCGATCCCGAAGCCCAGCCGGAACATGTCGGCCACCCGGTTGCCGCCGGTGCGGCTGGCGATCTCGCACAGCAGCAGCCGGTCGTCGGTGGTGTGGAAGACCTCGCAGTGGAACGTCGTCGCGAACGGGGTCGGAAAGCTGGCGATGATGGTGCGGATCATTCGCTGCAGGCGGACGCGCAGCGGGTGGTCGGGCGCGAGGATCGCGCTGCCCAGCGGGCGGTCCTCCGCGAACGACAGCGAGTCGTTGTAGTACAGCGCGGGCCAGGTCACGACCAGCCGGCCTTCGAGCACGATGCCGTCGCAGTGGTACAGCAGCCCGTCGACGTACTTCTCGACCATCAGGTCGGGGATCGCCTCCATGTTCGGCCGCAGCCCGGCGGCGAGCAGCGCTTCGAGCTCGGCCGGCGTGCGCACGATGCGGATGCCCAGCGACGCGCCGCCGTTGCGCGGCTTGACGACGACGGGCAGGCCGTGCTCGGCGACGAAGTCGATCAGGTCCAGCGCCGAGGCGATGCGGCGGTACGGCGTGACCGGCACCCCGGCCGCGCTCGCGGCGTCCTTCATCACCGCCTTGTCGCGGTAGACGGCCGCGCTGTGGACGTCCTGCCCCACGAAGCCGAAGCGCTCGCGCAGCCGCGCCGCGCGCGCCAGGTCGAACTCCCACATCGCGATGATCTGGGTGAACCCGTACTGTTCGTGGAGCTGCACCGCGCGCAGCTCCACCGCGTCGTTGAGGTCGTAGTTCTCGAACGTCTCGATCCGGTAGCGCGCGGCGTAGTCGGCCGGGTTCTCGCCCAGCGCCCGCATGCGGGCCGCATCGGCGAGCATCACCAGCGGTCCTGAGACGCCCGCGAGCATGCGGTCGTAGGGGACGGCCGCAAGCGACGCGCGGTTGAGGATCAAAACGCTCATCGGGATGTCGTTCCTCCGGGGACTCAGACTGCGGCGGGTACCCGGCCCGACAGCGCGCTCCCGTCGGACATCAGGAAGTGGTCGTAGACCCAGCTCTGCAGCACGACGAGCCGCTCGCGCACCTGCGCCTCGCTCTCGCCGCGGATGATGTAATAGGCGACGTGCTCGGAATTGTTGGCCGCCGCGATCATCACCTTATTGGGCGCGATCTTGTAGCGCGTCTCCATGATCCAGTCGAACGGCACGGTGGCCGGGTCGTAGTCGAAGCGCGCCCCCTCGTGGCCGGGCACCGCCAGCCAGCCCAGCGGCTCGTTCGGCAGTACGCCCGGATCGCTCAGCTTGGCCGGCACGTCGACCGGCAAACCGCACAGGTTGCGGAGCCAGACCTCGCTCATCTTGATGTCGAAGCCCAGCCGCAGCATGTCGGGACAGCCCGAGCCGCCGGTGCGGCTGGCGATCTCGCACAGCAGCAGCTCGTCGGTGTCGGCCTTGTGGAAGACCTCGCAGTGGAACGTCGTCGCGAACGGGGTCGCGAAGCTGGTGACGATGGTGCGCGCGAAGTCTTGCAGGCGCACCCGCAGCGGGTGGTCGGGCGCCAGGATCGCGCTGCCCAGCGGGCGGTCCTCGGCGTACGAGAGCGAGTCGTTGTGGTAGAGCGAGGGCCACACCACGACCAGCTTGCCGTCGAGCACGACGCCGTCGACGTGGTACATCAGCCCGTCGACGAACTTCTCGACCATCAGATCCGGAATCGCTTCCATGCTGGGCGCGAGCCCCGCGTCGAGCAGCGCTTCCAGGTCGGCTTGGGTGGTCAGGATGCGGATCCCGATCGAGGCCGCGGCGTTGCGCGGCTTGACCACCACCGGCAGGCCGTGCTCGGCGACGAAGTCGATCACGTCCAGCGCCGACTCGATGCGGCGGTAGGGCGTGACCCCGATCCCGGCCGCGCGCGCGGCGTCCTTCATCACCGCCTTGTCGCGGTACACCGTCGCGCTCTCGACATTCTGCCCGGCGAAGCCGAACCGCTCGCGCAAGCGCGCGGCGCGCGCCATGTCGAACTCCCAGGTCGCGATCACCTGGGTGAACTCGTACTGCTGGTGGAGCTGCAGTGCGCGCAGCTCCACCATGCCGTTGAGGTCGTAGTTCTCGAAGGTCTCCAGCGGCGCGTAGCGGTGCGCGTAGTCGGCCGGGTCTTCGCCGTTGAGGCGCAGCCGCTCCGCGTCGGCGAGCATCACCAGCGGGCCGCTCTGGCCCGCCAGCATCTGGTCGTAGGAGTATGCGGCCAGCGGCCAGCGGTTCAGGATCAGAACGCTCATGACAATTCCACCCTTCGTCATCAGTAGCGGTACCGCGCGCCGGCGGCTGGTGATGGGATTTAGTAGCGGTAGCGCTCGGGCTTGAACGGGCCCTCGGGCGTGACGCCGATGTAGGACGCCTGCGCGGGCGTGAGCTTGGTCAGTCGCGCGCCGAGCTTCTCGAGGTGCAGCGAGGCGACTTCCTCGTCGAGGTGCTTGGGCAGGACGTAGACCTTGTTCTCGTAGCGCTCGGCGTGCTGCCAGAGCTCGATCTGCGCGATCGTCTGGTTGCTGAACGAGGTGCTCATCACGAAGCTGGGATGGCCGGTCGCGCAGGCCAGGTTGACCAGCCGGCCCTCGGCCAGCACGATCAGCCGCTTGCCGTCGGGGAAGACCACCTCGTCGACCTGCGGCTTGACGTTCTCCCAGGTGTACTCGCGCAGCGCCGCGATCTGGATCTCGCTGTCGAAGTGGCCGATGTTGCACACGATGGCGCCCGACTTCATGCGGCGCATGTGGGCGATCGTGATGACGTCGATGTTGCCCGTCGCGGTGACGAAGATGTCGCCCCGGTCGGCGACGTCCTCCATGGTCAGGACCTCGTAGCCTTCCATCATCGCCTGCAGGGCGCAGATCGGGTCGGCCTCGGTCACCACGACACGTGCGCCGAGCTGCTTGAGCGCGGCGGCGCAGCCCTTGCCGACGTCGCCGTAGCCCGCCACGACCGCGACCTTGCCCGCGATCATCACGTCGGTCGCGCGCTTGAGCCCGTCGACCAGGCTCTCGCGGCAGCCGTAGAGGTTGTCGAACTTGGACTTGGTGACGCTGTCGTTGACGTTGATCGCGGGAACCTTGAGCGTGCCCGCGGCGGCCATCGCGTAGAGCCGGCCCACGCCCGTGGTCGTCTCCTCGGTGATCCCGCGGATGCCCGCGAGCAGCTCGGGGAACTTGTCGTGGACCAGCGCCGTCACGTCGCCGCCGTCGTCGAGCAGCATGTTGGGGCGCCAGCCGTCGGGGCCGATCACCGTCTGCTCGGTGCACCACCAGAACTCGTCGTTGGTCATGCCCTTCCAGGCGAAGACCGGCACGCCGGCGGCGGCCACCGCGGCGGCGGCCTGGTCCTGGGTCGAGAAGATGTTGCACGAAGCCCAGCGGATCTCGGCCCCCAGCGCGATCAGCGTCTCCATCAGCACCGCCGTCTGGATCGTCATGTGGAGCGATCCCGCGATGCGCGCCCCGGCTAGCGGCTTCTCGTTCTCGTAGCGGCGGCGCAGGGCCATCAGGCCCGGCATCTCGCCCTCGGCGATGCGGATCTCTTTGCGGCCCCAGTCGGCCAGCGAGATGTCGGCGACTTTGTAATCGGTGGTGCGTTGGGTGATCATGCGTTCCTCTGGTCGTGGTGGGTCATGATTTAGACGCCCTTCTCCGCGCCCACGTAGTAGATGAGCTTGAAGATCAGCTGCGGCGTGGTGCTCACCGCGGAGGCGTCGCCGTACACGATGTACAGCTCCTTGGTGCGATAGCGGCGGTGGTAGGCCGCGGAGAGATTCCAGTCGTTCTGGTACGGGCTCGGAACGCCTAGCGTGGGCGCCTGCCCGATCAGCCGCCGCACCCCCAGGCCGAACGTCGTGTCGGGCCCGGCCTGGTAGGCGTAGGTGACCCGCTCCAGCCACTGGGTGAGCTTCGGGCCGCCGTCGCGCGGAAACTGGACCGTGTCGTCGCCCCGCAGGGCGAGCGAGCCCAGCCTCCCCAGGCGAAAGGTGGTCAGGCGGGTCCACGACTGCAGCGTCCCGTCGCCGAAGCGGCCCTGGTTGAACGCGAAGCCGGTCGGGGTGTCGGTGGTGCGCTTGTAGTTCATCGCCAGGCCGTTCTGGGTGACCGGCGCGAACGTGCCGTCGGCCAGGCGCAGGTAGTCCGAGCCGAAGGTGACCTGCAGGCGGTACAGCTTGAACGTGTTGACCTCGGCGCTGATGTAGTTGTCGGTCTGGTCGAGCAGCCCGGTGTGGTCGTGGTAGCGGTCCAGCTCGCCGGTGAAGATCAGGTTCTTGATCGGGCCGCCGACCGGGAAGTTCACGTCGCGCTCGAAGTTGACGTCGTAGCCCGCGATGTCGGGGTGCGACACGAACCCGTCGACCGGGTTGTAGTACGCACCGACCTTGCGCAGCGAGAAGCCGGTGAACCAGTTCGAGCCGTAGAGCTTGACGCCGCTCTCGAGCCGGTCGCCCTGGCTCACGTCGCCGACGTTCGAGCCGCGGTCGACCCCGAAGTCGACGTAGGCCAGCCGGTTGATGTGGTTGTCGAGCGTCACCCCGCCCACGACGGTCTCGTCCTTGAGCCCCGGCAGGTCGACCGCCACCCGCTGCACGCTCGCGGTGAGCATGTTGTTGGGCGTGTGGTAGCTGACGACCGAGGCCACGTCGGAGCGGTCCTTGCCGACCGAGTCGAACGCCGCGTAGCTGAAGCCGCCCTGTTTGCCCTCGAGCGCGTAGCCGTCGCGCGGGGTCGGAATGGCCGGCGTGTAGAGCTCGCTGAGCGCGGTGCAGCCGATGCACGAGCTGAGCGCCGTGAAGGGGTTGTAGAAGCTGGCCGCCTGGGCGAAGAAGGGCCGGTAGTCGACGATCGCGCGGCGGAACGCGGTCGGGAAGATCGTCTGCTGGTCGGCCTCGACGTTCGAGAAATCGGGGTGCAGCGTGGCGAAGAACGAGGTCGACGAGGTGATCGGGAGCGACAGGTCGGCGCCCATCCGGGTGGTGTTGCCGCCCGCGACCGGCGCGGCGGCGTTGGCCAGGCCGTAGAGCGCGGCCCGCGCGCGCGGGCGGGCGGCCGCGCCGCCCCCGAACGCCAGGCCCGTCAGCGAGCCCGCGTAGACGATGTCGGTCGGATCGCTCTGCTGCGCGCCGTGGGTCCAGACGTCGGTCTCCAGCGTGCTGGAGTTGAGCCGCACGAACTGGGCCTGCCAGGTCGCCGCGCGCGCGCCGCGCATCACCGCGAACGGGATCCGCATGGTGACGACGTAGCCGTCCGGCGTGATCGTGCCCTGCGCGTCCCAGCGCGGCGCGAACGACGCGTTCTCGGACGAGAACTCGTAGCGCGTTCCGACCGGGTTGGCGACGAAGGTGTAGGCGAAGCCGCTCGAGCCGCTCGGCCACAGCAGCACCTCGACCTGGTCGTCCGAACCGTAGCCGATGTCGTTGGTGCGCTGGCTGGCGACGACCGGCCCGCGCTGCTTGGCGTCGAACGCGACGTACAGCGACGTCTGATCGGCGGTGACGTACACCCGCGTCTGCTCGCGCGCCGGGCGCGTCAGGTGCAGATCCCAGCCCAGGTTGATCGGGGTGAGCGCGGTCCAGGCGTCGCTCAGCTTGCCGT
>CAXTNU010000102.1:0-10732 GCA_964245595.1 uncultured bacterium
GCTGAGCGCAGCCCGGCGCCGCGTCCCCGCGCGCATGCGACGGCTGCGCCCGGCTCCGAGGTGTTCGAGCGCTACGACACCGCGTCGCCGCGCCCGCGCTGAGGCTGCCCCGGCCGGCGCCGGGCTGCGCTCAGCGGTCCTGCATCGCCAAGGTCTTGACCAGGAACGCGTAGCGGTCGGCGGTCTCGTCGATCACCTTCGCGGTCGGCTTGCCGGCGCCGTGGCCGGCTTTGGTCTCGACCCGCAGCAGCACCGGCGCGTCGCCGCCCTGCGCGTGCTGCAGCGCCGCGGCGAACTTGAACGAGTGGGCCGGGAAGACGCGGTCGTCGTGGTCCCCGGTGGTGACCAGCGTGGCCGGGTAGCGCACGCCCGCGCGCAAGTTGTGATAGGGCGAGTACGCGAGCAGGGTGCGGAACTCGACCGGGTCGTCCGAGGAGCCGTAGTCCGACGTCCAGGCCCAGCCGATGGTGAACATCTGGAAGCGCAGCATGTCGAGCACGCCGACCGCCGGCAGCGCCGCGCCGAACAGTTCGGGGCGCTGCGTCATGCACGCGCCGACCAGCAGGCCGCCGTTGGAGCCGCCGTGGATCGCGAGCTTCGCGGGCGACGTCCAGCGCCGCTCGATCAGCCACTCGGCGGCGGCGACGAAGTCGTCGAAGACGTTCTGCTTGTGCTCCTTGATGCCGGCGCGGTGCCAGGCCTCGCCGTACTCGCCCCCGCCGCGCAGGTTGGGCACCGCGTACACGCCGCCCATCTCCAGCCACACCAGCACCGCCGAGGAGAACGCCGGGGTGAGCGAGATGTCGAACCCGCCGTAGCCGTACAGCAGCGTCGGCGCGCTGCCGTCGCGCGGCGTGCCCTTGCGGTAGGTCAGGATCATCGGCACGCGCGTGCCGTCCTTCGAGGCGTAGAACACCTGCTCGCTGACGAACGCGTCGCGGTCGAACCCGACCTGCGGCGTGAACACGCGCGTCGACACGTTGCGCTCGATGTCGTAGCGGTAGATCGAGGTCGGCTCGGTGTAGCTGGTGTAGCTGTAGAACGTCTCGGGCTCGCTGCGCTTGCCGACGAAGCCCGCGACGCTGCCCAGACCCGGCAGCTCGAGCTCGGACTGCTGGGTGCCGTCCACGCCGTACGTCACCACGCAGGCGCGCGCGTCGTGCAAGTACGCCGCGACGATGCGGTCGCCGAAGAACGTCGCCGCGTCGAGCGGGTCGGCATTCTGCGCCACGATCTCGCGCGGGCGCGCGTCGGCGAGGTCGACCGCGACGATCCGCCCGCGCGGCGCGTCTTTGGTGGTCAGGAAGTAGAACGTCGCGCCGTCGTTGGCCAGGTACTGCCAGCGCGCGTCGGCGTCCGGCAGCAGCTCGACGACCGCCGCGTCGGCGGCGATGTCCTTGACGAACACGCGGTTCTCGGGATCGGTGCCGCGGCTGATGTCGATCACCAGGAACCGGCCGTCCTCGGTCGTGATGCCGGCGAAGTTCCAGTCCTTGTGGTCGGGCCGCTCGTAGACGAGCACGTCGGCGGACTGCGGCGTGCCCAGCCGGTGGAAGTAGAGCTTGTGGAAGTAGTTCGCGTCCTTGTACTTGTTGGCCGAGTCGGGCTCGTCGTAGCGGCTGTAGTAGAACCCGCTGCCGTCGCGCCGCCAGGCGGCGTTCGAGAACTTCGCCCAGCGCAGCACGTCGGGCAGGTCGTGGCCGCCGGCGACGTCGCGCACGTGCCACTCCTGCCAGTCCGACCCCGACACCGAGACGCCGTAGGCCAGCCGTGCGCCGTCCTCGCTGAACGACGCACCGGAGAGCGCTACGGTGCCGTCCTCCGAGAGCGCGTTGGGGTCGAGCAGCAGTCTGCCGGGGCGAGTCAAGTCGTCGGTGACGTAGAGGACCGCCTGGTTCTGCAGCCCGGCATTGCGAAAGTACGCATACAGGCTGCCGGCCCGCTGCGGGACCGAGCGGCGCTCGTAGTTCCAGACCTCGGTCAGCCGCGAGCGGATCGCGCCTCGCTCGGGGACGGTCGCCAGAAACGCCTCCGTGAGCGTGTTCTCGGCTTCGATCCAGAGCTGGGTCTCGGGCGCGTCGATATCCTCGAGCCAGCGGTATGGGTCGGCGACCGCCGTGCCGTCATAGGCATCGACCTGGTCGACCCGGCGGGCCGGCGGATAGCTGAGGCGAGCGGACGCGTCCACGGGTGGCATCGAAAGAGTGCTCGGCGCGAGGCTTGGCGGTACCTCCCCGCCGAAGCATACTCTTACCCCACGGGGGCGTAGCTCAGTTGGTAGAGCGCCTGCTTTGCAAGCAGGATGTCAGGAGTTCGAGTCTCCTCGTCTCCAGGTTGGAAAGCCCGCGCGGCCGCACGGCCGCCGGGTTTTTCATCGGCTTCGCCAATGATATACAACTTGCGCACCGATGATATACAAACTGCCTTAGCATGCGGCCGCCAGACGCCATGACCACGTGTGACGTCGCTATCATCGGTTCGGGGTTCGGCGGCCTCGGCATGGCGATCCGGCTCAAGCAGGCCGGAGCCGACTCGTTCGTCGTGCTCGAGCGCGGTGACGACGTGGGCGGCACCTGGCGCGACAACCGCTATCCGGGCTGCGCCTGCGACGTGCCTTCGCACTTGTACTCCTTCTCCTTCGAGCTCGACCCGGAGTGGAGCCGCATGTACGCGACCCAGTCCGAGATCCAAGCCTACTTGCAGCGCTGCGCCGACAAGTACGGCATCCGGCCGCACATCCGCTTCGGTGCCGAGGTCGTCGAAGCGGCGTACGACGACGCGGCGGCACGGTGGACGGTGCGCACCGCCGACGGGCGGGAACTGCGCGCGCGCTTCGTCGTCTCGGCGATGGGCGGCTTGAGCCGGCCGCACGTCCCCGGCCTGCCGGGCAGCGAGCGCTTCCGCGGCGCGCGCTTCCACTCCGCGGCATGGGAGCACGGCTACGACCTGCGCGGCAAGCGGGTCGCGGTGATCGGGACCGGCGCGAGCGCGATCCAGTTCGTCCCGCAGATCGCGCCCGACGTCGCGCAGCTCGACCTCTACCAGCGCACGCCGCCCTGGATCTTGCCCAAGCTCGACTTCGCCTTCGACGCCGCGACGAAAGCGCGCTTTCGCCGCTCGCCGGCCCGCATGCGCCGCCTGCGCAACCGCATCTACTGGACCACCGAGGTGCGCGCCGCCGGCTTCACGGTCGATCCCCGGCTGCTGCGCGCGGTGGAGAACGTCGCGCGCAAGCACCTCGCGGCGCAGGTGCCCGATCCGGACCTGCGCGCGAAGCTCACGCCGGACTACCGGCTGGGCTGCAAGCGCATCCTGATCGCCAACGACTACTATCCCGCGCTCACCCGTCCCAACGTCGAGCTGGTGACCGCCGGGATCGCCGAGGTGCGCGAGGCCAGCATCGTCACCAGCGACGGGCGGGAGCGCCCGGTCGACGCGCTGATCTACGGGACCGGCTTCCGGGCCACCGAGCCGATCGCGCCGACCGTGATCCGCGGGGCCGGCGGCGTCTCGCTCGACGACGCCTGGCGGGCCGGGATCAGCTCGTACCTGGGCATCACGGTCGCCGGCTTTCCCAACCTGTTCCTGATCTCGGGCCCGAACACGGGCCTGGGCCACACCTCGGTCGTGTTCATGGCCGAAGCGCAGGTGAACTACATCATGGCGTGCCTGCGCGCGCTGCAAGCCCGCCGCGCGAGCGCGGTCGAGGTGCTGCCGCGAGCCCAGTCCCGCTTCGACCGCTGGGTGCGGCGGCGCATGAAGCGCACCGTCTGGGCGAGCGGCTGCAAGAGCTGGTACCTCGACGCGCGCGGGGTCAACGTGACCCTCTGGCCCAGCTTCACCGTCTCCTACTGGCTGCGCACCCGCCGCATGAAGGCCGCCGACTACCGCTTCATCGGCCCTTCGGCGGCTCGGCAAGGCGGGAGGTTCCCGAGTTCCCCGGCGTGAATGGACGTCGGTCGCTCTTGGGGGATTAGCTCAGTTGGTAGAGCACCTGCATGGCATGCAGGGGGTCAGGAGTTCGAGTCTCCTATCCTCCACCAAAACACGAAAAAGGCCCGCTGCGCGGGCTTCTTTTTTAGGTCGGGCTCGCGCTACGCGAACCGGGTCAGCTTTGCGGGCGGTTCCACCGCGCGTTCGCCTGGGATCGGCGGAGGGTTCGGGCTGTCGAGGCGGCTCCACCACGACGGGTCGCCGATGCCGCGGCGGTAGCAGGCCACGATGAGCTGCGGGGTCGAGTGCACGCCGAACGCGCCGAACAGCGTCTTGACGTAGTGCTTGACGGTGTCTTCGGAGAGCGACAGCTCGGCGGCGATCTCCTTGGGGTTCTTGCCGCTGAGCGTTTGGCGCAGCACCTCGCGGGGCTGGCGCGCCAAGCCGGCGGCGATGGGATCGCTGGGAACCTGCGCCCAGCGCCCCAAGCGCCGGGCCAGGAACGAGCGGGGGAAGTTCTCGCGCACCAGCAGCGCCGCGGTCTGCAGATAGCAATCGCCGCGCGGGCGGCCCGCGACCGGCGTCGCGTCGAGCTCGATCAGGGCCAGCGTCGCGCGCCACAGCAAGCCGACCCGCTTGGCCTGCCCGTGCACGCCCTTGAACGCACGCCACGCTCCCACCATATCGCCGCGCACGCGCAGCACGAGCCCGCGCACGAACTCCTCGAGGATCCACAGCCGCACGTCGTCGTGCAGCAGCAGCGCGCGGTCGGGGCGCGACGTCAGCCCCTCGTAGCGCTCGAACACCCGCACCGCGGCGAGCGGATCGGTCTGGGCCAGCGCTTCGGCCAGATGCAGCAGCGCGAGGCGCTCCTCGCCGTCGGTCGCGTTCCAGTCGAGCCCTTCGGACAACTCGCGTGCCTCTGCGGCGAACTCCGCGGCCCAGGCCCGGTCGTCGAAGGCGGCGCTGATCTTCGCCTGGTGCGCCAGCGCCCAGACGCGCCAGCGATCGTCCGGCGCGAGCGCGTGCGCCACCCGGACGCTGCGGTACGCGCCGTCGCGGTCGCCGTCGAAGGCGAACAGCCAGGCATCCAGCGCCGCGGTCTCCATCCGCAAGACACCCGGACCGCTCGCCGTCCCGTCCCCGCCGCGCCCGAGCTCCGCCGGCAGGGCGTGCGTACCGCCCACCGCCGCACTGCGCAGCGCCGTTTCCAACGCCGCGATCTGCACCACGATCCGCTCGAGCAGGTCCGCATCGCGCTCGCGGCACGTCCGGTACGCGTCGAGCGCTAGGCGGAACAGCCGCAGCGCCTCGGGATAGCGCTCGTCGGCCTCGGCCACGTACCCGCGCAGCGACGCGGCGCGAACGGAGATGGCGTGCGCGCGCGCCTTCTCGGCCAGGGCCGCGTACTTCAGTACCGCGGCGTGCTCCCGCTTCATCCAGTGGACGAAGGCCAGCATGTAGGCGATCTCGCCCCGGACGGCTTGGTGCGCGCGCAGCGTCTCGGCGGCCGAGGCGATTTCCTCGAGCAGCGCTTGCCCCCGCTCGAGGTTGTCCGGCGTACGGGACAAGGCGGCGGCGTGGAGCATCCGGGCGGTGCACGCCTCGTCGACCGTCGCGAACGACTCGAGCGCGGGCTCCAGCAGCACGACGGCTTCGGTGAAGCGCTGCATGCGGATCAAGGATCGCGCTCGCAGAAGCGTGGCTTCGCATTGCTCGCTGGGCGTGGGCGAGATCAGCCGCTCGAGCCGATCCAGACAAGTCTGGTGGTCGCCGCGGTGAAACGCGTCGCGGGCGGTGGAGATGAGCGCGGCCGGAGCGAGGGCGTCTCCGGTTACGTTGAAACCGATCGGCTGCATGACCCGCCTGCAACTACAACGTACCGACGGCTCGAAGGGGCCGTCATGTTCGATCTGTAGTTCATTGCAACCGAGCTAGTCCCCTTTAGCCGTATGCCGCACCCGCCACAGCAGGTCGCTCCTTCGCCCCAAGGCCACCCAAAATGGTGAGTTCCGGCAGTTCGCTCGTGCTCGGACTCACGACGACCTCTCCCTCCGGCGGAACGCCGATGCCCGGTCACGCGCCCGACCCACGCATTCGCGGGAATGGACGAACGGCCGCGCGTGCGTCATGATCGTGCGAGCACCGCCGGTCGTCCTTGCGAGCCACGCTCGCCTACACCCGGGGACGATCGGCGGTCGCGCGATCTGTGACCCTTGTCAACGACCGTTCGCACGTCCGCAAGCGCGCCTTGACAAACGTGCCGTCCGGATCGGAAAATGGGCCGACCAAGGCTGCGGCTCCCTTTGGTGTAGCATACGGGCCGCGCTGAACAGAGGAACGACGCCGCGTCCGGGCCGCCCGGGCGCGGTTCGTGGTTTGACGGGCACATTGGATACGATTCGAGAGCCGGTACTGATCCTGGCCCGCGAAGAGACGGCCGACGTCCGCGCGCTGTGCGCCGCGCTCCGCGAGCGCGGCCAGGACGCGGTCTTCGCGCTGCCGGGCGACATCGTGGTGCGCTGCGGGCCTGAGGGCGTGTCGTTCGCGCTGCGCGAGCAGCCGATCGCGCCGCGCTGCGTGCTGGGCTGGGTCTCGCTCTGGCAGCGCGAGTACGGGCTGTGGGTGCTGCGCGCGTTCGCCGACGCCGGCGTGCTGGTGCTCAACACCGCCGGCGTGCTCGACCTGGGCCAGAACAAGTTCCTGGGCTCGGTCCGGATGGCGTGCGCGGGCATCCCGCACATCCGCACGGCACTGCTCGGATCGGTCGACCAGCTCGCGCGAACGATCGACGAGCTGGGTCTGCCGCTGGTGCTCAAGCCGATCGTCGGCGCCAAGGGCGACGACGTGGTCTGCATCGGCGACGTCGCGCAGCTCTACCGCGCCGCGGCCGAGTACATCGCGCGCTACCACGCGGTCTACGTGCAGCAGTACGTCGAGAAGGGCGGGCGCGACATCCGCGTGCGGGTCGTCGACTATCGCGCGTACGGCGCGGTCTACCGCTACGCCGCGCCGGGCGCGTTCCTGACCAACCTGGCCAAGGGCGGGCGCGACGAAGTCTGTCCGCTCACCCCCGAGCTCGCCGCGCTGGCCGAGCGCTGCAGCCGCGTCTTCGATGCGCCGGTCGCGGGCATCGACGTGCTGAGCGACCCCAGCGGGACGCTGCGGGTGATCGAGGTGAACGTCACGCCCATGCTGGTCTATCCGCCGGACGAGTCGATTCCGCTCGCCGTCGACTACATCGAGCGCGCGCTGGGCGCGCGCCAGCGCGAGGCGGTCCCGGCGCAGGGCCGGGCCTCGTGAGCGGCGCCGCGCAACTGCCGCTCATCGAGGTCGCGGGAACGGCGTTCGAGCGCGGCGCCGGTTTAGGCACGCAGCTGGGCGAGCGCATCCGCGCCTTCCTGGATCAGGATCTGGCCCGGGTCAACCGCGTGCGCGCGCGGCCCTTGTCGCACGCGGCGGCGCGGCGGTACGTCGCACGGGTGGCGCCGATCGTCGAAGCCGAGCTGCCCGAGATCGCGCAAGAAGTGCGCGGCCTGGCGGCCGGTGCGCGCATCGCCTACGCCGACGCGATGCTGCTGCAGTTCCGGCGCGAGCTGATCTCGGCCGCCGACGACGACTGCACGACGGTGGCCGGCTTCGATGCGCGCGGGGCGTTCGTCGCGCAGAACGTCGATCTGGCGGGCGATCTCGAGGACCTCGGCATCGTCGTGCGCGAGCGGCCGTCCGAGCCGGGCGAGCCCGCCGTGCTGATGTTCACCCACGTCGGCCTGCTCGGCTATCTCGGCTTGAACGCAGCGGGGCTGGGCGTCGGCATCAACATGGTGCTCTCCGACGGCTGGCGGCCCGGCGTGGCCCCGTACCTGCTGGTGCGCCAACTCCTGCGGCAGCGCTCGCTGGCCGCCGCGCTGCACGAGATCGAGCGCGTGCCGCGCGCCTCGTCGCGCTGCTTCCTGATCACCGACGGCACGCGGATCGTCGACGTCGAGATGACCGCCCGCGAGCACGCCGTCGCCGAGGCCGGCTTCCACCTCCACACCAACCACTACGTGATCCCCGCGCTGGCGGTGCACGACCGCTACCCGGCCGGCGGCACCAGCCGGCCGCGCTTCGAACGCGCGGAGCTGCTGCTCGGCGACCGCGGGGACCTGAGCCCGGAAAAACTGGCGGCCGTCCTGCGCGACCACGACCGCCACCCGCTCGGCATCTGCGCGCACCAGCCGGGCGCGCTCAACCGCACCATCGCCTCGGTGATGCTGTTCCCGAGCGAGGGCCGGCTGCTGGCGTCGATGGGCCCGCCGTGCAGCAACGACTACCATCCCTACGAGCTGGCGCGCCGCCCGGCGGCCCAGGAGGCGTTGAGGTGATCCTCTTGCTGCAGCGCAGCCCGGTGTTCCGCTTCGACGAGTGGCTCGGCGAGCTGGCGTGCGAAGCCGTGCTGTTCACCCAGTTGGCCGAAGGCGGCGGCGCGGGCTACGCCGAGGTGGTGCGCATCCCGTCCTTCGACGCCGACGGGCGCACCGAGCTGCGTATCCTGGAGCGGCACGCGCGCACGCCGTTCACGGCCGTCGTGCCGATGTCGGAGTACGATCTGATCCGCGCGGCGCGCCTGCGGGAGCGGTTCGGCATCCCCGGCCAGTCGGTGGCGAGCGCGGTGGCGTACCGCGACAAGGTGCGCATGAAGGAGCTGGTCGCCGCGGCCGGCATACCGGTGCCCGGCTTCCGCGCGATCGAGTCGCCGCTGGACCTGGTCGCGGCGGCCGAGGCGTGGGGCTACCCGCTGGTCGTCAAGCCGGTCGACGGCGGCGGCTCGCGCGGCGTCACCATCGTGCGCGACGCGACCGCGCTGGAGAAATTGCTCGCCGGCGGCTGCCCGGCCAACGCGATGGTCGAGCAGTTCGTACCCGGGCAGATGTGCCACGTCGACGGGCTGGCGCGCAACGGCACGGTCGAGTTCTCGGCCGCATCGCGCTACCTCAACGACTGTCTGGGCTTTCAGAGCGGGCGCAGCGTGGGCAGCACCTTGCTCGACCCGCGCTCGGACCTGGCGCAGCGCCTCAACGCCGCAGTGGCCGCGGTCGTGCGCGCGCTGCCGCCGACGCCGGTGCTGACCTATCACGCGGAGTTCTTCCACACCCCCGACGACGCGATCGTGTTCTGCGAGATCGCCAGCCGCTGCGGCGGCGCGCGCATCATCGAGACGATCGAGGAAGCATACGGCGTGAGCGTGAGCCGGGCGTGGGTGCGCTGGCAAGTCGGCCTGCCCGAAGACGTCACGGGACACCCGTTCGACCCCGCCGGCTGGCTGTTGGTCCCCGCGCTCAACCAAGGCCGGCTGGTGCGCATCCCCGAGCGCATCCCGTTCGCCTGGACCTCGCACTACTGGCCGGTCAAGAAACCGGGCGACGTCGTCGGCAGCGCGCAGTCGAGCGTGGACGGCATCGCGACCATGATCGTGCGCGGCGCGGACGATGCGACCGTGAACGAGCGCCTGCGGGAGCTCGACGCGTGGTTCGTCCGCTCGCTGGAGTGGGAGCCGGCCGGCACGGGTGCCTGACGCGCCCTCGATCTGGCGCGACCGCGAACTGCGCCTCGCGCTGAGCGCGAACTTCGTCAACTTCGCCGGGATCGGCGTCGCGGGCATCGCGGTGGCCTGGCTGCTGCTGCAGCTCAGCGGGAGCCCCGAGAGCGTCGGCCTGATGCTGGTCGCGCGCGCGGTGCCGGGCTTGGCCGTCGCGGGCCACGCGGGCGCGCTGGCCGACCGCTTCGACCGCCGCACGCTGTGCCTGTTCAGCGCCGCGCTGGCCGCTCTGGCCGAGCTGGCGCTCGTGGTCTTCGGCCGGCACGGCGGGGTGACGACCGGCTGGATCTACCTCATGACGGCGGTCGTCGCGGTCGGCAACGCCTACTTCTTCCCCGCCTTGCGCGCGCACGTGCAGTCCGTCGCGGGCGGCGCGCGGCTGATGGCGGCGAACTCCGCGATGGAGACGACCATGCAGGTCGGCGCGATCGTCGGGGCGGGTATCGCCGGCGCGGTGATCGCGGGCTTGGGCACGCTCGGCGCGCTGGCGATCGACGCGGCCTCGTTCCTCGCCGCAGGCGGCTTGATCGGGCTGATGGCGCCCGCGCCGCTGCCCGCGCGCGCCGAGCCGCACCCCAGCTCGTTTGCCGAGCAGCTCAGCGGCTTTCGCCATATCGCCTCGCGGCGCGCGCTCGCCGTGACGCTGGCGCTGCTCGCCCTCCCGATCCTGTGCATCCAGTTCGACAACGTGCTGATCGGGCCGTTCGTCAAGGACGTGCTGGGCCTGGGCCCCGGCGCCTATGGGATCGCGAACGCGACCTATTCCAGCGGCGCGACGGTGGCGAGCATCGGCCTGCTGGTGCTGGCCAAACGCAAGGCCGACTCGGGCGTCTTCATCGCGGCGGTGCTGGTGCTGCTGGGCTTGGCGCACCTCGGCATCGGCATCTCGCCGACGCTAGCCGTCATGACGGTCGCGACGTTCTCGGTCGGCATCGCGATGGTCGTCGCGCGCACCGTGCTGGCGACCCACCTGATGCACCTCTCGGAGCCGGCCTTCGCCGGGCGCGTGCAGGGCACGGTGGTGTTCGTGCAAGCGGCGCTGGTGCTGTTCTGCGGGCTGGTGGTCGGGCTGGGCGCGAGCCGCTACGGCATCCGCCCGGCGTACGTCACGCTCGGCGCGTTCGTGGCCGCCTGCGGCCTGCTGCCGCTCGTCCGCCGGCGCGCGGCTCCCGCCGCCACGCCGACCGCGCGCGAGAACGCTTCGACCGCGGGCTAGAC
>CAXTNU010000102.1:10742-11305 GCA_964245595.1 uncultured bacterium
GAGCTCCGCCCCGCGGGCAGCGTGGCGGGATCGAGCCGCTCTCGGCCGGTGATGACCGCGCTGCCCGCGATCGCGGTGCCGACCACCTCGCCGCCGCGCAGCACGGCGCGCGCGATGATGCGGCTCAGCGCGCCCATCGCGCGCCCCAGCAAGAACGTGTACACGCGCGTGCCGTGCTCGGGCGTTACGCCCCCGCGCGCCGGCACGTGGTGAGCGAGGTACGCGGCCAGCGCGGCCGCCGCGACGCCGGTCGCCGGGTCCTCGAGGAAGCCGGCGCGGTAAGGGAACTGGCGCGCGTCCGCGCTGCTGCCGGCCCGTTCCGGCCGCAGCGTGAACGGATAGAACCCGGTCGCGCTCCAGCGCTCGCACAGGCTCCACAGCAGCTCGAAATCCGGTGCGGCCGCATCGAGCGCGGCGCGCTCGACCAGCGGGACGAGCACCTTGGCCCGCGGCGCGCCGACGATCCGCACCGGCCCGGCCGACACGTCGCCCATCCCCGGCGCGACGCCGAGCGCGGCCGCCACGTCGCCCGGCGCCAGCCCGCGCCCGAAGACCGGCACGCC
>CAXTNU010000103.1:0-11300 GCA_964245595.1 uncultured bacterium
ACCCGCTCGTACGCCGCCTCGTCGAGCGGCCGGGCCGCGCCGAAGCGCTCGCGCAGGACGTCGGCGTCGGCGGCGAGCGCCTCGGCCTGGCCGCGCACCGCGCTCAGCCGCTCGCTGCCGGCCGTGATGCGGGCCACCATCGCGCACAGGGCCGCGCCCAGCGCCCCGACCAAGGTCGCGGCGCTGCCGCCGCCGGGGGTCGGTGCGGCCGAGGCCAAGCGCTCCAGGTATGCATCGATTCCGCTCACAGTGCGGTCTACTGGGCATGAGTGCCCCGCGCCTCGCGGCGAAGGGCCTCGCTTCGCGCCGGTAGAGCTGGTTTCAACAAGCACGGTCGCCGAATTCTCTCCGACAACCGACAGGAGACCATCGTGCAAACCCTCCACCAGACGCGTGGGGACGTGAAGGACGTGGCGCTCGCCGATGCCGGCCGCAACCGCATCGAGTGGGCCGCGACGTTCATGCCCGTGCTGGCCCAGATCCGCGACCGCTTCGCCAAGACCAAGCCGCTCGCGGGCGTGCGCATCGGGGCCTGCCTCCACGTCACCACCGAGACCGCGAACCTCATGCTTGCCCTCCAAGCCGGCGGGGCCGAGGTCGAGCTGTGCGCCTCCAACCCGCTCTCGACGCAGGACGACGTCGCCGCCGCCCTGTGCGCGCACTACGACATCCCGACCCACGCCATCAAGGGCGAGGACGAGCGCACGTACTACCGCCACATCGAGGCGGTCATCGCGACCAAGCCGCACATGTCGATGGACGACGGCTGCGACCTCGTCACGACGATCTACAAGCAGCACCCCGCGCTCTTGCGCGACATGATCGGCGGCTGCGAGGAGACGACGACCGGCGTCATCCGCCTGCACGCCATGGAGAAGGACGGCGTGCTGCCGTTCCCGGTCATCGCGGTCAACGACGCGCTGACCAAGCACATGTTCGACAACCGCTACGGCACCGGCCAGTCGACCCTCGACGGCATCGTGCGCGCCACCAACGCGCTGATCGCCGGCTCGACGGTGGTCGTGGTCGGCTACGGCTGGTGCGGGCGCGGCATCGCGTCGCGGGCCAAGGGCCTGGGCGCCCACGTCGTGGTGACCGAGATCGACCCGCGCAAGGCGCTCGAGGCCAAGATGGACGGCTTCGAGGTGCTCCCGATGGCCAAGGCCGCGGCGAGCGGCGACATCTTCGTCACCGTGACCGGCAACTTCCACGTGATCCGCCAGGAGCACTTCGAGGTGATGAAGGACGGCGCGATGGTCTGCAACTCGGGCCATTTCAACGACGAGCTCGACCTGGACGGCCTGGCGGCGCTCGCGACCGGCGTCGCCACGCCGCGCGAGTTCGTCGAGGCCTACGCGCTGCGCAACGGCCGCACGGTGCGAGTTCTGGGGCAGGGCCGCTTGATCAACCTGGCGGCCGGTGAAGGACACCCGGCGTCGGTCATGGATATGTCGTTCGCCAATCAGGCGATGGCCGCGGCCTATCTCGCGCAGAACTACACGACGCTCGAGAAGAAGGTCTACTCGGTGCCGGACCACATCGACGAGGAAGTCGCGCAGCTCAAGCTGGCTGCCTTCGGCATCGCGATCGACGTCCCGACGCCCGAGCAAGTGAAATACATGGCATCTTGGAGCGAGGGTACCTAGGGTGTATAAGAACATGGTGATGGACCGAGCACAGCAGCATCGCGCGATGTCGAACCGCCTCTTGCGAGGTCGGATCGGGGGCCCCACGCTTTGCGTGGGGGGCGCGCAGCCCGGGGCGGAGCGCCGTTAAATGGCATACCAGCGTTTGTTCACGTCGGAATCGGTGACCGAAGGGCACCCCGACAAGGTCGCGGACCAGATCTCCGACGCGGTTCTCGACGCGATCCTCAAAGACGACCCGCAGGGCCGCGTCGCGTGCGAGACGTTCGCGATCACCGGCCAGATCCACGTCGCCGGCGAGATCACGACCAAGACCTACGTCGACATCCCGCGCATCGTCCGCGAGACGGTCAAGGAGATCGGCTACAACGGCTCGGCGGTCGGGTTCGACGCGGCGACCTGCGGCGTGAGCGTCTCGGTCGACGAGCAGTCGCCCGACATCGCGCTGGGCGTCGACCAGTCGCTCGAGGTCAAGCAGACCGGCGAGCGCGACCCGTTCGAGCTGACCGGCGCGGGCGATCAAGGGATGATGTTCGGCTTCGCCTGCCGCGAGACGCAGCAGTTGATGCCGCTCCCGATCACGCTGGCCCACGACCTGACCCGGCTGCTCGCGGCCAAGCGCAAGAGCGGGGCGATCAAGTACCTCCGCCCCGACGGCAAGTCCCAGGTCACCGTCGAGTACGACGGCCACAAGCCGGTCCGCATCGACGCGGTCGTGATCTCGACCCAGCACGACGACGACATCCCGCTCGACCTGATCCGGCGCGAAGTGAGCGAGCAGATCATCGACGAGGTGATCCCGCGCGGGCTGCGCGACGACAAGCTCAAGATCTACGTCAACCCGACCGGCCGGTTCGTGATCGGCGGGCCGATGGGCGACGCCGGCCTGACCGGGCGCAAGATCATCGCCGACACCTACGGCGGGATGGCCCGCCACGGCGGCGGCGCGTTCTCGGGCAAGGACCCCACCAAGGTCGACCGCTCGGCCGCCTACGCCGCCCGCTACGTCGCCAAGAACCTCGTCGCGGCCGGCCTGGCCGAGCGCTGCGAGCTGCAGGTCGCCTACGCGATCGGGGTCGCGCACCCGGTCAGCGTGCTGGTCGAGACCTTCGGTACCGGCAAGATCGACGACGAGAAGATCGCCGAGCTGGTCAAGCGCCACTTCGACCTGCGCCCGGCGGCGATCATCCACCACCTCGACCTGCGCCGCCCGCTCTACAAGCAGACCGCCTCGTACGGCCACTTCGGCCGGCCCGAGCTGGACCTGCCCTGGGAGCGGCTCGACAAGGCCGAAGCCCTGCGCGCCGACTCCGGCCTCAAGGGCGACATCGACCGCGAGCTCGCCCCGCTCACCGCGTAAGCGCACGGCCGAGCCCAGAGCAGGAAGAGAGACGCCGGCGGAGCCGGCGTCTCTCTCTTCGTCTGGAGGAACCCTTGCGAGGCGGCGCTCGTTATCGGAGTGACTCCCCTCATGAGGTATTCGATGTTCCGCAACACCCTTCAAGCGCTCGCGGTGGCCGCGATCGCAGCTCTCCCGCTCGCCGCGTCCGCGCAGGCGACCGGCGACACGCTGTTGCCGTCCCAGACCGTGCTCAACGGGACGTTGGAGCAGCAGATTTCCAGCCGCACCGCCCAGGTCGGCGACCCGTTCGTCCTCGATGTGCAGGGACCGTTCCCAGCCGACGACCAGCGCTACACGGGCGCTAAGGTCTACGGGCACATCGCCACCGTCGCCCACGCCGGCGGCATGAAGAAGGGCTCCGTCGCGCTCGCGTTCGACCGCCTGGCGCTCCAGGACGGCACGACCGCCGCGCTCCAGGGCCAGGTCCTCTCGCTCGACGCGCAGGGCAACAAGTCCAACTCCACCACCAAGGCGATCGTCGGCGGCGTCGTCGGCCAGATCGTCGGCAACTACATCGGCAAGCACATCGGCACCGACGTCGGCGGCGCGGTCGGTGCGATCGGCGGCGCGATCTACGCCTCCAACACCGGCCAGAACATCACGATCGGCCAGGGCAGCCAGGTCTCGCTCAAGACGACCGCCCCCGTGACGGTGCTCTCGCGCCGCCAGGCCGGCTACCCCAACCAGTATCAGAACCAGAATCAGCCGCCGGCCCCGACCGCCTACCCGACCCCGTATCACTGAGCCGACCATCGCTCTGCAGCTCGGGTGAGAGGCCCCGCTTCGGCGGGGCCTCTCTTGTGTCTCGCGGCGCCACGCCGCCCGGCCTCAGCCCTGGCGCTTTGCGCCGCGCAGGTAGCGCACGGTGTGATGGGTGAGGATGCGGTCGCCGCTCGTGCACCGAGCGACAAGAAACGTCGCGCTCGAGCCGTCCTTGACGATCTCGCTGTGGCAGACGAAATCGGCCTGGCTGAGGCTGGCCAGGAAGCTGGTCGTCATCTCGATCGTGACCGATTGGTCGGCGGCGCCCCACACCGTCTTGATCGCCAGCCACGCGGCAACGTCGGCGGCGGCCATGTACACCTGGCCGGAGACGATCCCGCCCGGCCGCTGGTACAGCGGGTTGTAGGGCACGAGCAGGCTGCACGACCCGCGCGAGAACGCGCCGAGCCGAAACCCATAGCTTGCCGTGAACGCCGTCGTCTCGAGGATCCGCTCGAGCTCGGCGGCGGTCACGGCAACGCAGGAGCCGTTGTCGGTCCGCTGCGCGGAGATGTCATCGATGGAGATGCTGTTCCTCTTTCCGCGCGCCGGATACGAGCAAGGCGGCATCGATCAGGTCCCACACGCCGGCGAGCGAGTCGAGAAAGTCCAGCGCGCCTTCGTCGATCAGCGCTGCGGTATCCGCGTCGAGCGCGGCATCGACCGCCACGATGACGTTCATCTCATGATGCTGCTCGGCACCGCACTCGCCCCAGTGCTCCTCGAGGTAGTGGAGTTCCGGGCTGCCCAGGCCGGCGCCGTAGTTGCCGCTGTCGACGATGGCCGCTTTCTCGCCCGGTATGAGGTGGCGGTTCGATACGATCTCCAGCGCCAGGGCGGTTCCGAGATTGCGGATCGTCGTCGCCGCATCGTGCGCCGAACGGCGCTCGAACACTTCGATCGCGCGCCGGGTCTGCACCGCCAGGCCTTTCGTGAAGTCATAGCCCGGCAAGCCGCCCAGCAACTGGTCGGAGTACCGCTTGAGGTCCGCTTCGATGCTGGCCTGGCTGCGCACGTCGACTCGATCGGGCCCCGTGCCGGCGACTTGGTTGACGAGGAAGCCCGCCATCCGTGCCAGCTCGGCCCCGTGTCCCGCTTCGCTTTCCACGATCTCTTGCAGGAGCTCGCGCTGGCGGGTGAGACCCAGATCGCCCAGAGCGCCGGGGAACGCGAGCCCCGGCCGGGTCGAGGCGCAGAACATCTGAATCTGGTGGAACATCGCGCCCAGCGTTTTCGGCTCGGGCGCCCGCTGGGACCAATGCGCGAACATCGGGTGCTGGAAGATGCGATGGGCGCGGATGCGCTCGAGGAGGGCCGAAGTCGCGGGTTTGAGCGTGGTTGGTGCGATCATCATGGTGCTCCTACACAAACCGGCGCTTCGCCGGGTCGTCGGCTGGGACGGTGTAGCCCAGGCGCATCAAGTGCTGCGCGACGTCGCGCTGGTAGAGCTCGCGAAGCCGGCCGTTGGTATGCCGCCGCAGCCCCCAGCGCACGGCGGTCTCGCTGCGGCGCGATTCCGAACGCCCGAACATGTCGAGCGCCATCGGGTAGAAGCGCTCGACCGCGGCCTGCGCGCGGGCGCGCGAATCCTCGTGCCCGGCGGCCTGCTTCATCAGCGCGACGCCGTGGGCGAAATGCCCAGCTTCTTCCTTGAGGATCGCCGCGGCTTCCCGGGCCAGCGGGGCATAGGTACTCGTGACCATCTCGTTGATCTGGTAGTGTCCCTCCAGCTCGCACAGGAAGCTGAACGCGGCGCGTTCCTCCCAGGTCTGAAAACGGACCGTCATGCTGTCGGCGGGAAAGTAGGTGCGCTCGTTCTTCGGCTGGTGCACCATGTAGCCGACGTCTTTGCCCAAGGCGGCGAGCAGCCGCGCAAAGCGTCGGTAGTGGTCGATTTCCTCCATCGCGAACTGCATGCACTTGTAGCGCTCGTCGGCAGTCGGGGAGAGGGGATAGAAGGAGTCGACGTAGGTGTCGCCCGCGCTCAGCTCGCCCTCGCCGTTCGCGGCCAGCTGGTGGACGAGGGTATCGAGATAATCCGGTGAGAGCTTGGCCACATCCGTAAGTTCGACCGGCTCGTCGAGAATAGTCACTGCTGCTCCTTACGCCCACAGCCGCGGACGTAGGGCGACTCTAGCACCTCGCCTGGCCGGTGGCAGTCACCAAGGCGGCAGCCCGCCCGTCACCTGCGCGACAGCACGCGTTCCGCGGCTTTGCAAGGGCGCTGCGGTTCGTGCTCCAATCGCTGCAGCGCGGCGTTGACGCGCTGGCGGCTCGCGCCCAGGAGCGTCGCGATATCGCCCTGGCTGAGGTGCAGATTTCGGCGCCGGTTTCCGGTCCGCCGATGGGCGAGGTCGGTGAAGAGCCGCCGCAAGCGCTCGTCGAGCCGAGCGCCGACGAGCCACTCCAAGCGGGTCGTCGAATCGGCGGCGTCCCGGGCGACCGCGCGCAGCACGAGCTCGGCGAACGCCGCCGACATCGCCATCGCGGTGGCGAACTCGCCCGCCGGAAGCCGCAGCAGAACGGTTTCCGTCGTCGCTCGCGCGTGCACCGCGAACGGTCTCTTTCCGAGGAACTCGTTGAGCCCGCACAGCGCATGCGTCGACACGAGATCGACGCCGATGTCGTCGTCCATCCCGTCGCGATAGAGCAGCAGCCCGCCCCGAGCGACGTGGAACACGTGGCTGGCGATGTCCCCTTGCCGGAACGCCATTTCCCCTCGCCGCAGCACGATGCGCCGGCCGTGTCTGAGCAGGGCTCGGCAGACCACCCGGTCTTGCGGCTTGAGGTCGACATAGAGACCGGAGAGCGTCACCGTCACACCTCGCGGGAAGCGAACGACTGCGTCTGCGTCACGCCGTACCGGTTCAAGATTCCGCGGGGCTGGAGCCATTCCCGCAGAGGACGGTCGGGTGAGGCTGCCCCGGCGAACTCGGCACGGCATGCCCTCGGCGGCTCAGTCAGCGCGCGCCGACCTCCTCGGCCCCGAGCCACTCGGCCATCAGGTGCAGCTCTTCGCGCAGCTCGGGCATGACGGCGGCTTTCTTGGCGTGCGGCTCGAGGTGGGTGGCGAGCACGCGCAGCACGCCGGCGGCGCGGTCGTGCTTGAGATCGACCCGCGCGACGAGCTGGTCGCCGAGCAGGAACGGCAGCACGTAGTAGCCGTGCACGCGCTTGTGCGCGGGGGTGTAGATCTCGATCCGGTAGTCGAACCCGAACAGCTCGGGGGTGCGGTCGCGCTCCCACACCACCGGGTCGAAGGGCGAGAGCAGCGCCCGCGCGCGCACCCAGCGCGGCAGGCGCGCCTCGTGCCAGAGATAGCGCTCGCCCTTGAGGCCCGCGACCTGCACCGGCAGCAGCTCGCCGCTCTCGCGCAGCTCCGCGACGCGCGCGCGCGCGTCGGCCAGGTCGAGCCGGAAGTAGTCGCGCAGGTCGCGCTCGGCCGCGATGCCCAGCGCGCGCGCCGAGATGCGCACCAGCTCGCGCTGCGCGTCGGCTTCGCTCGGCGTCGGCGCGTTCACGATCGCCGCCGGCAGGACGCGCTCGGGCAGGTCGTAGACGCGCTCGAAGCCCTTGCGGTACGCGGTCGTGATGTCGCCGCACCAGAACAGCGCTTCGAGGCCGGTCTTGACGTCGCTCCAGCCCCACCACGAGCCCTTGCCGCGCGCGCCCTCGAAGGCGCTGGCCGGGAGCGGGCCGCGGGCCGCGATCTCGTCCCGCAGGCGGTTCAGGAAGTCGGGCTGCTCGCGCACGATGTCCGCCACCCGGCCCCAGGTTCCGATCGCGTTGCGCGCGCGCGCCATGCGCCAGCGCAGCAGCGGCTGCGTCGCCAGCGGCAGCAGCGACGCCTCGTGGCCCCAGTACTCGAACAGCGTGCGGCCGCGGCCGTACGCCGCCCGCTCGAGCAGGGCCGGATCGTACGGCCCCAGGCGCGAGAAGAGCGGCATGTAGTGCGCGCGCACGACCACGTTGACGCTGTCGATCTGCAGCAGCCCGGTGCGCTCGACGACGCGCCGCAGCAGGCGCCGGTCGACGCTGCCGCGCGGGGCCGAATCGGTGAAGCCTTGCGCGGCCAGCGCGATGCGGCGCGCCGCCGCGAGCGAGAGATCGGAGCTCACCGGGCGAGCTTCGCCTCGGTCCGCCCGCGCACCGGCGGGCGCGGGCGAAGGGCCGGTCGGCCGCACTGCTCGAATCCAAGCCCATGGCAACCGTAGCGAACGACCCTGCCGTCGAGCGATCCCTGGGCGCGCTGTGCGCCCTGCTCGGCGAGCGGCTCGGGCGCGACGTCGCCGTGCGGCTGTGGGACGGCAGCGCGGTCGCCGCACCGGACGCGCGCTTCACGATCGTGATCGCGGCGCCGTTCGCGCTGCGCGCCGCGCTCGCGCCGCCGCTCGACCTCTCGCCCGGGCGCGCGTTCGTCGAAGGCTGGTTCGACATCGAGGGCGACATCGAGGCCGGGATCGACGCGCTCGAGCGCAGCGCGGACCGGCTCTCCAAGCTCTCCATGGCGCGCATCCTGGCCAAGCTGACCCGGCTGCCCGCGCCGCCCAAGACCGAGGCCGACCAGCGGCGCCTGGCCGGCCGGCGCCACACCAAGGCGCGCGACGCCGCGGCGATCGGCTTCCACTACGATCAGCCGGTCGCGTTCTACCGCGCCTTCCTGGGCGACGACCTTGTGTACTCGTGCGGCTACTGGGACGAGGGCGTCACGACGCTCGACGAAGCGCAGGCCACCAAGCTCGACTACGTGCTCGACAAGCTGCGCTTGCGCGACGGGCAGACGCTGCTCGACATCGGCTGCGGCTGGGGCTCGCTGGTGATCCGCGCCGCCCAGCGCGGCGCGCACGCGCTGGGCATCACGCTCTCGCGCCGCCAGCACGAGGAAGCGCAGCGCCGCATCGCGGCCGCCGGGGTCGAGGACCGGGCCCGGGTCGAGCTGCGCGACTACCGCGATCTGGACGAGGCGCAATTCGACGCCGTCGCCTCGATCGGCATGGTCGAGCACGTCGGGCGCGAGAGGCTGGGCGAGTACTTCGAGCTGGCGTACCGCGCGCTGCGCGCGGGCGGCCTGTTCCTCAACCACGGGATCGTGTCGCAGAGCCGCGACGGCAAGGGCTGGCGCGCGGGCGGCGACTTCATCGGCCGCTACGTCTTCCCCGACGGCGACCTGGTCAGCCTCGACACGACGTTGCGCCGGGCCGGGGCGGCCGGGTTCGAGGTGCGCGACGTCGAGAACCTGCGCGAGCACTACGCGCGCACGCTGCGCGCCTGGAGCGCCAACATGCGCGACAACCTCGCGGCGGTGATCGACGCGACCGACGCGCGCACCGAGCGCATCTGGCGGCTCTACATGGCCGGCAGCGCGCGCAACTTCGCCATCGCCCGCATGGGCCTGGCCCAGACGCTGCTCGCCAAACCGCGCCCCGACGGCACGACCGACATCCCCGCCACCCGGCGCGACCTGTACCGCTGATGGAGCGAGCGCAGCGTGATCGCCCCGTGTCGTGACGTCGTTGCGAGCTCGGATCGGGGGGCCCACGCTTTGCGTGAGGGCGCGGAGCCTAAGGCGCAGCGCCTTTCAAAATGAACCGGCGCAGGTCGGCGGCGAGCCGCGTGCGCGAGGCGGGGTCGTTGTACACCATGTGACCGGCCGGGTAGTACGCGAAGCCGACGTGCGAGACGAGGCTCGGGTCGAGCCCGAGGTGGCCCAGGGTGTACTCGGTGCCCATGAACGGGGTCGCCAGATCGTAGAGGCCGTTGACGGCCAGGACCCGCAAGCCCGGGTTCTGGCTCAGGGCCTGGCGCAGGTCGTCGGTCACCGCCGGGGCCAGGACGCGCCCGCCGAAGCCCTCGCTGCGCTTGAAGTTCCAGGCGCGGAACACCTCGGCGTAATCGTTGGTGCGGTACTGCTCGCCGGCCGGGTTCCAGTCCAGCGCGCCGCGGCTATAGCTGTTGAAGAGCGCGGTGTAGACCGGCGCCAGCGCCGTGTCGGTCGGGTCGTAGTCGGGCTCGGCGGAGGTCGGGTCGCGGTCGATCCCGGTGAAGCGGCCGTCGAGCCGACCGACCGTGCGGCGCTGCGCGCGCAGCAGCTCCTTCTCGAAGCGGTCGGGCGAGACGCGCAGGTTCGCCAGGTCGACGAACTGCTCGCTCAGGCCGGTGTAGGCGTGCAGCTTCTGCACGATGCGCGCCCGGGTGGCGGGATCGAGCCGGTCGCCCTGGGCCAGCGCGGCGGCGTAGTCGGTCCGCGCGAAGCCGCGCACCTCGTTCAAGAACGCGGGCAGGTCGGCCGGCTGCTGCGGCAGCGCGTGGTGGTAGGCCGCGACCGCCGCCAGCGAGGGCAGGAAGAGCGCGTAGGGCAGGTCGTTGTCCCCGCCCTCGACGATGGTCGCGTAGTCGAGCACGGTCGAGATCAGCACCACGCCGTTGCAGGCGACCCCGCGCTGCGCCAGCACGTTGACCAGGTTCGCGGAGCGGGTGGTGCCGTAGCTCTCCCCGATCAGGAACTTGGGCGCGTTCCAGCGCCCGCTGCGGGTCAGATACTTCTGCACGAAGCTGGCGAACGTCTTGGCGTCCTCGTCGACCCCGAACACCGCCTTGGCATCGTATGCGCGGCCGTAGCCGGTGCCCGGCGCGTCGACGAAGACCAGGTCGCTGGCGTCGAGCAGGCTGTCGTCGTTGTCGACGAGCTGGTAGGGCGGCGGCGGGGTCGTCCCGGCGTTCGTGGTCACCACCCGGCGCGGGCCGAACGCGCCCATGTGGAGCCAGATCGTCGAGCTGCCCGGCCCACCGTTGTAGACGAAGCTGAGCGGCCGGCCCGGGCCGCCGCCGTCGCGGGCGTATGCGACGTACGACATCGAGGTGGTCGGCTTACCGTCCTCGCCCGCGACCACCAGCAGCCCGGCGCTGGCGGTGTAGCTCACGTCGTGCCCGGCGATGCGCGCGTGGTGCTTGGTGACGACCGGCGTCTCCGCCGGCAGCCGCGGCGGCGCGTCGGCCGCGCCGGCCGCCGCGGTGCTCAGCGCGCACGCCGAAACGGCGGCGGCCAGAATGATGCGCAGGGACGTCATGCGGCCCGCCGTTCGGCGAGCCGCGCTCGTCTCCTAGTTCTTTAGGAAGAGGGCCGCCGCGGCCGCCCCGAGCAGGCCGCAGAACAGCAGCCGCAGCGTGCGCTCGGGCAGATGGTGCGCCAGCGCCACGCCGTGGCGCACGAACAGCACGCCGCCCAGCGCGAGCGGGATGCCGGCCGCCCAGTCGACGTCGCCCACGATCGTGCCCGGCGCGACGAGCGCCAGCGACAGCCCCTGCGCCGCGGTCTGGCCGTAACCGAACAGCAGGCTCAGCACCGGCACCGCGAAGACCGCCCCGCCGACCGAGAAGATGCCCGACAGGATCCCGCCCAGCGCGCCGACCACCGCAGTCCAGCCCCAGGCCAGCCGGGCGCGCGGCGCGGGCGCGTCGCGCGGCGCGCGCAGGGCGCGGTAGGCGAAATA
>CAXTNU010000104.1:0-11294 GCA_964245595.1 uncultured bacterium
CCACACGCCCTGCGCACCGACCGCGCGGCCGGCGTAGTGGTGGGCCAGCACGTAGGCCGTGCCGGGGTCGCGCGGTCCGGCCTCGGTCCCGATCAGGCCGTCGGTGGCCAGCGTCGCGGCCAGCACCGGCGTGCGCACGTAGCGCTCGACCAGCGCGGCCGCGGAGCCGCGCAGCGTGGCCTGCACGTCGTCCGGAAACTTCTCGAACGAGGGGTCGGGATCGTCGAACGAGTCGGCCAGCAGCCCGCCCAGGCGCGTGGCCTCGCGCTCGAACGCGGCCAAGCCGGCGACGTCGCGCGCGTCGAACGCCGATATCTCGCGCGCGTTGTCCGCGCCGTCGCCCGAGAGCAGCAGCGCGCGCCCGTCGGCCAGCGGCGTGAACGAGGCCGGGTCCTTGCGGTAGACGTCGTAGCCGTGCGCGCGCAGATCGAACTCGGCCACGATGCGCGGGTCGAACAGGCTGCACACGTACGACGCGACCGAGAGCCGGTACCCGGGCCAGACCTCGTCGGTCAGCGTCGCGCCGCCCAGCAGCGGGCGCCGCTCGAGCACCACCGTGCGCAAGCCCGCCCGCGCGCAGTAGGCCGCGGCGACCAAGCCGTTGTGCCCGCCGCCGACGATCGCGACGTCGTACGATCCGCTGCTCATTGCTTCGCGCGCCCGTTGGCGTTGGGCGCCCCGTTCATGCTCCCACTGGGCCCGCGCTTGCGCTTGGGGCGGAACGGTTCGCCGGTGCGGTACTGGCCGTGGCGGGGCAGCGACCAGTCGACGTCCTCGCAGCCGATCGGGGTGAAGGCGCGGCAGTCGTGCGGGCGGCCCTCGTAGATGCCGCAGTAGTAGCGGCCCGACTTCGAGCCCTTGAGGAAGACGCACTTGTCGCTGACGTCTTCGCTCGTCTCGCCGGCTTCGGTGACCTTGCGCAGCCAGCCGACGACGAAGCCGTCGGCCGATTCGCGCGGCACGACGTAGTCGGTCATCACCTGGTCGTAGGTCAGGCCGAGGTGCTCGGCGATCCGCTGCACGTCGGGGCCGCTGACGAACGGCTCGTAGCCGCCGCAGCACTCGGCGCAGCCGGGCGGGCACGCCACGTTGTCGGGCAAGTCGTACATGTGCTTGCGCGAGAGCTCGATCACGCGCGCGACCGCGGCCACGAACTCCGGGTCGCCGTTGTACTTGTAGATCCACTCCTTGCGGGTGATCTCGTTGACGTTGAGCCGGCGCTCGGTCTTGGTGTTGTACTGCACCGTGACGTGCTCTTCGTCGATCTCGATCGACTGCACGTTCGTCATCGGTTCGAGGTCGAGATCGGCCAGGCGCGCGGGCTGACCGGTCTCGCGCGTGAAGGCGCGCAGATTGCGCATCTCGCGGTGGGCGATGAGATCGATCGTCTCCTGCATGACCTACGGTTCGCCCGGGGAATCGGGTTGCCATGCGACCCCGACACGCTTCGCTTGCCCTGGCTGCTCTGCTGGCGGGCGCGGCACAGCTCGCCGGCATGGCGCTGCCCGCCGCCGCCGACGACCTGGCCACCGTCAACGCCAAGGTCGGCACGGCGATGCACGCCGCCAAGTCGTTCGTGCTGACGACGACGACCGGCGGCTTCAGCGGCGCGATGACCTACGTCGCGCCCGACCGCTACCGCACGTCGCTGGCCTACAACGGCACGACCTACGAGGTGGTGGTGATCGGCAAGGAGGGTTACGTCAGCGCCAACGGCTCCGCTTACCGCAAAGTCGACGCGCCGCCGGAGTTCCTCCAGACCCAAGTACAGCTGCGCGACGTCCCGGTCGACGCGATGCTGCCCGACACGACCGTCGGCGGCACCGTCTACGGCCAGTTCGCGACCACCTCGGCCGGGCCGCAGCACGATCAGCGCCTGACCTGCACCTACGACAAGAAGACCTACCGGATCGCCCGCTGCGCGAACGAGTCGCTGACGATCGGGTTCAGCAAGTACGACGACCCCGCCAACGCGGTCGCCGTCCCGCCCGCCGCGGTGCCGCCCGCCCACCGCTGAGGGCACGGGTAGGGCGAAGGCGCGGCGCGGGCCGAGCCGAAGCCGGGCCCATGCAGAAGAAGCGCACCGTTCCGGCCGCCGCGGAGCTCGCATGACCCAGGCGATCGGAGTCGACCTGGGCGGGTCGCACGTCATGGCGGCGCTGGTCGACGAGGCCGGCACGCTGGGCAAGAAGCACGAGATCGACCTCGACGACCGCGCGCCCGAGAAGGTCGTCGACGCGCTCGAAACCGTCGTCCAGGCCGCGCTCGACGACGCCGACGGCGAGGTGGCCGGAATCGGGATCGGCTCGCCGGGCAACATCGACGCCCAGACCGGGACGATCCGCTACTCGCCCAACTTCCTCTGGCACGACGTGCCGCTCGGGACCCTGGTCCGCGAGCGCTTCCCCAAGCTGAGCGTGTTCGTCGGCAACGACGCCCGCTGCGCGACCCTGGGCGAGTACGCCCACGGGGTCGGCCAGGGCACGTCCGACTTCGCCCTGCTGACCCTGGGCACCGGGATCGGGGGCGGCTTCGTCGCCAACGGCGTGCTGGCGCTGGGGCACATGAATGGGGCGGGCGAGTTCGGCCACCACACGATCCGGCCCGAGAGCGGCTTCGTCTGCGGCTGCGGCAAGGTCGGCTGCTTCGAAGCGCAGGCCTCGGGGACGGGGCTGATCCGCCACGCCCTCAAGTTCGCGCCCTCGTTCCCGCGCAGCACCCTGCTCGAGGTGCCGGCCGGCAAGCAGCTCGGCTCGAAGGCCATCCGCAAGGCCGCTCAGGCCGGCGACCCTCACGCGCTGGCGGCCTGGAACGCGTTCTGCGACGACCTGGCGCTGGGCTTGTCCAACGTGATCGCGTTCGTCAACCCGGAGCTGATCGCGCTGGGCGGCGGGGTCTCCAGCGCCGGCGACTTCCTGCTCGAGCGGGTCCTGCCCGCGGTCGAGATCCGCACGACGATGGTGCCCCGCGGCACGACCCGGATCGTCCGGGCGGCCCTGGGCAACGACGCCGGGGCGGTCGGCGCGGCCACCGCCGCGATGCGCGGCGGCCTGATCGCCAAGCTCCCGGCCGGGGTCCCATGAGCGCTTTCGGCGGGGCTGTAAGCGTTTTGAAAGTTTCTGAGCGCATACTTCCGGGGTGATTGAGCGCGACACCCCGGCGCTGCTGCCTCCGACCTGTACGGACTGCGGCCACCGGGCTTCACTCCACCATCTCGACGGCTGCCGTGCCCTCGTGCTAGGCCGGGTCAGCCCTTCGCGCGCCTGCGCCTGCCGCACGACCCTGCGCGACATCCTGGGCTCGCGCTACTCCCGCCCCCCGGCCGAGCTGGTCGAGCGCCGGGCCATCTGACGTCTTCGCGGCCGGCAGCGGTAGGGTGTACCGCGACCGGCCCGGGTGTGGGACACTTCAGTTCAGACGGGTCTCGGGTGCCGCTCGAGCGCGAGCTCGGGCAGCATCTCGGGAATGCAGAACGACATGTTGAGCTCGGGCCACTCGATGTCCAGGCCGTATTCGTCGAGCACGAAGCCCGCGACGAGCTCGGGATTCGCAGACCCCAGGCCGATCGTGGCGCGCGGGATCGCGACGGCCACCCCGTTGTCCAGCTCGAACACGATGCGCTCGGTCGCCGCGTCGTAACGGGCCGAACGCGCGGCTCGCGCGTTGGCTGGGGCCTCCGCCCGGCGGGGTCCTCTGCGCTTGCGGTGCTTCATCGGTGGTGCCGCCTCCAAATCTTCAGTAGCATGCTGCGATACTTCGCTACGAGACGGACTGCTCTCCGCTCGTCGATCGCGTTCATCCTGCCGTAAGCCGGCTTGGACGTCAGGTCGTAGAGATAGACTCGCAGGTTCGCGCCGTCCCGCCGCACGTGAACGTGCGGCGGCTCGTGGTCGTCGAGGTGCACGATGATCTGAAAGCCACCTTCGTAGATAGCTGTTGGTGCCACACCCCGCGTCTGCGCGGCAGCGAGGCGATGACAAGGCTAGTCGCCCGAGCGCGGGCGCTACGGGGCCTGGGTCGGCGCGTCCAGGGCCAGGGCGGTCATCATGCGGACGCCGGTTTCGAGCGCGGATTCGTCGATGTCGAAGCGGGCGTGGTGGTGCGGGAAGCCGCTGTTCGGGCCGCCGTTGCTGCCGACGGTGAAGAAACACGCCGGCACGCGCTCGGCGAAGAACGAGAAGTCCTCGGCGCCCATCAGCTTGGGCACGTCGGCGACACGCCGCTCGCCGACCACGCGCTGGGCCAGCGCGCGGGCGTAGCGGGTCTGCTCGGCGTCGTTCGAGGTGACCGGGTAACGCCACAGGTACTCGAAGGCGTAGGTCGCGCCCGAGCTTTCGCAGATGCCGCGCAGCACGCGCTCGATTCGCTCGGCCATCTTCTCGCGCACGCCGGCGTCGAACGCGCGCACCGTGCCGAGCAGCCGGACGCGGCTGGGGATCACGTTGTGCGTGGTGCCGCCGTTGATCGCGCCGATCGTCACCACCGCGGGCTCGATCGGGTCGATGTTGCGCGAGACGACCTGCTGGATCGCGACCACGAACTGTGCGGCCACGTAGACGGGGTCGACCGAGAGGTGGGGCGCGGCGCCGTGGCCGCCCTTGCCCTCGACGGTGATCTCGATCGAGTCGCTCGAGGCGTAGAACGCGCCCTCGCGGAAGCCGACCTGGCCGGCCGGGTGGGTCGACGCGAGGTGCAGCCCGTAGGCGCGCTCGATCCCGAAGCGCTCGAGCACGCCGTCCTCGATCATCGCCTTGGCCCCGCCCTTGCCTTCCTCCGCGGGCTGGAACAGGAAGCAGACCGTGCCCGCGACTTCGGCCTTGCGGTCCATCACGACCCGGGCCGCGCCGAGCAGCATCGCGACGTGGCCGTCGTGGCCGCAGGCGTGCATGGTCTGCTTCGTCTGCGAGCGGTAAGGGACGTCGTTCTCCTCGTCGAGCGGGAGCGCGTCCATGTCGGCCCGGAGCATGATCGTCCGGCCGGGCTGCGCGCCGCGCAACACGCCGACTACGCCGGTCCCGCCGATGCCGATCGTGACCTCGTAGCCCAGCGCGCGCAGCCGGTCGGCCACGATGCCCGCGGTGCGGTGCTCCTCGAACCCGAGCTCGGGATGAACGTGCAGGTCGCGCCGCGTGGCGACGACCTCGGTCAGAACGGCTTGCGGAATTGCTACGGTCATGGGCGGAACGCCGAACCCACTAGCCCGCGGCGGAGACGGGGGTGTTGGGGCGGCCGGTGACGGCCATCTGGGCGATCAGCTCGGCGATCTTGCGCGACGAGCCGCGCGGGGCGACGGCGGTCTGCTGGGCCCGCATCTTGGACAGCCGCTCCTGGCTGTGGACGATCCGGCGCACCGACTGCACCACCTCGGCGGTGGTCAGGGCGACCACGCCGATCCCGTTCGTCCGCACGTAGTCGAGGTTGCCGCGCTCTTGGCCCGGGACGTAGTCGTAGACCACCACCGGGACCTCGGCCACCGAGGCCTCGGCAATCGTGCCCGGGCCGGCCTTGGTGACCAGCAGGTCGGCCGCGCGCATCAGCTCGGGCACGTCGTTGCGGAAGCCCAGCACGGTCATCGAGACCGGCAGCGAGGGGGCCAGCTCCTCGAGCTTCTGCTTGAGCGCCGCGTTGCGGCCGGTGACGACCACGAGGTGGAAGTCCAGCCCCGACTTGGCCAGCCCCATGGTGGTGGGAAGCAGCTTGCCGCCGCCCTCGCCGCCGGCCATCAGGAGCGCGATCGTGCCCGTCTCGGGCAGCGAGAGCTTCTTGCGGATCTCGGCCTTGGTGCCCGAGACGTCCTCGAAGCGGGGATGGATCGGGTGCCCCAGCAGGCGCAGCCGCTCGGGCGGGACGCCGCGCTCGATCGCGCGCTGGTACACTTCGCGCGCCGGCACGACGGTCAGGTCGGCCTCGGGCAGCAGCCAGCCCTCGTGGACCCGGCCCAAGTCGGTGATGACGGTGACGATCGGGACGGCCTGCATCCCGGCGTCGGCCCGCGCGCGCAGGGCAGCGTGGTTGAGCAGCGGGTGGACCGAGACGATCACGTCGGGCTGGTATTGCAGGAACACGTCGCGCAGCCGCTCGCGGTAGAGCGGTTCGCAGAAGCGGACCAGGGTGCGGTAGCGGCGCCGGCCGTTGGTGGCGTGGAAGAGCGCGCCGTAGATCGGCGGCGCGTACCTGAGCGCGCTGCTGTAGGCCGGCCCCAGCGCCGAGAGCGGGAACGTGCAGTGGGTGGCGATGTCGTCGATGCGCCATTCGAAACGCGTCTCTCCATCGATCTCGTCGAGCGCGGCCCCGACGGCTTGCGCCCCGGCGCGGTGTCCGCCGCCGGTATCGGAGATCAGGAAGAGGACGCGTTTGGTCATCCCACCTCAGCTAGTTTGCTTGAGCACCGTCCGGCGCTTCATCGCGGCGGAACGGCGAACGGCGGCTCGGCGGATGGCGGCCGCCCGGCGCTTGGGCGACAGGGCCCGCAGCTGCACGATCAGCGCGCGCGCCGGGGCGTCATAGAAGCGGAACAGGTCGCCGAACTCGATCTCGGGGTTGCGGTGATGGCCGTCGTGGTCCTCGGGAAGCACCAGCCCGACGATCCGCGAGAGGCGGACCAGCCAGGGCGGGCTGACCCAGCCCAGCTCGGTGGTGTGCCGCCACCAGACGTGGAGCTGGCCGAGCAGCAGGCCCGCCACCGCCCCGTAGACCGAGACGAAGGAGGCGCCGACCGCGACGACCATGTAAGGCACGGCGCCCAGGAAGCCGTCCAGCAGAACTTGCGGGTCCTTCGAGAGGACCGCGTGGTCCCAGTAGGAACGACGGCGGTCGTGGTGCGTGCGCAGGTGCAGCTTGCCCCACACGTGCTGTGGGACGTGGTAGAAGAACGTCGAGCCGAAGTCGCCGACGATCATGACGATGAACATCGCCACGATTGCGGAGACGATGGGCGAGCCCAGCACGATCGAGTTCACGCTGATCCTTGTGTTCAGAGAAGGCTAACGGCGGATTGGTCCCGGTTCCTGGAAACCCTCTCGCGAGCACCTTGCTGGCCCTCGCGTGGCTCCTCGCCCCAGTCCGTATCGACGGTGTCCGGGACGCCGCCTTATCGTGGCATATACCCGCGCCGCTTCCGGTCATTCGCGGCTTGCGGCTGCTGATGGACGCCGGTCCGCGCGCGCCCGCCGCCGTGCGGGTCGCCCGCGAGGTGCTCCGGAGCAACCAGCGCCTCGACCCGGTCGACGCGCTGCTCCTGGCCACCCGGGCCTTGGACACCGCCCGGGCCCACGGGGTGGCACCGGCCTTCCTGGCCGCGACCCTGCTCCAGGAGTCGGCTTTCGACCCGCGCGCGATGTCGGCCGCGGGCGCGGTCGGGATCGCTCAGTTCACCATCCCGACCGCCCGCGCCCACGGCGTCGGCGACCCCTGGGACCCGGCCGACGCGATGGACGGCTCGGCCCGCCTGCTGGCGGCCTACCTAACCGCCTACGAGGGCCGGCCCGAGGACCCGTACGCGCTGGCCCTGGCCGCCTACGACGCCGGCCCGGGCGCGGTCAGCGCCTACGGCGGCGTGCCGCCCTACCCCGAGACCCGCGAGTACATCGCCGACATCCGCACCCGCTGGTCCCGAATCGTAGGGAGGTAAACCGGAACCGGGCCGTCACGCCAGGCGCCACATGTGGCGCAATGCCCTCGTCACGGCCGCGCAGCGGCCGTGACCTATTTGAACGAGCGCTGGAGGAAGGCGTTGACCCGGTCCCAAGCGTCGGCGATCTGGCGCGCGGCGACCGTGTCGCGGTCCTCGCGGAAGAACGAGTGGCCGACGTTGGGGTAGACCTCGATCTCGAACTGCTTGCCGCGCGCCGCGAGGTTGTCCCGGATGGTCTGGATGTCGTGCTCGCCGATCTGCTCGTCGTGGCCGCCGAAGACCAGCAGCAGTGGGGCCCGCACGTCCTCGATCTCGTCGATCGCGGCCTTCTCGGCGCCCGGCAGCGGGCGGGCGATGCTCTGGCCGTAGAAGGCCACCGCGCCGGCCAGGCCGGCCAGCGAGGCGGACAGGAACGCCGCCGTGCCGCCCCAGCCGAAGCCCCAGGTCGCGACCTTGCCGTGCTGCACGAAGGGCTGGCGGTTGGCCCAGTCGCGCGCCGCCGCCACGTCGCGGCAGACGTCCTCGGTCTTGAAGACGTCCTCGGGCCGGCTGCCGCGCAGGTAGTCGATCGCGATTCCGGTGTAGCCCACCTGGGCAACCAGGTTGGTGATCCGGCGCATCTCGGCATCGAACCCGTAAATGCCTTCGAGCACGATCACGGCCGGCCGGCGCCGGTCGTCCCGGCGCGCGACGTAGGCCTGCATCGGGCCCTTGGGGCCGTCGATCGTGAGCTCTTCCGCGATCATTTCAGGTGCTCCCGTAAGTAGGCCTGGACCCGGTCCCAGGCGTCGGCGACGTCGTGCGGGGTCTCGTCGTTCTCGCCCCCGCCTTCGAGCTGCGAGCCGCTGTCGCGGAAGAAGGCATGGCCCTGGTCGGGATATACTTGGACCTCGAAGCGCGCGCCGGCCGCGGTCAGGGCCTGCCGCGTCCGCTCGACCGCCTCGGCGGTGATGAAGGTGTCTTTCCCGCCGTAGACCAGGAGCAACGGGGCCTTGAGCGCGGCCGCGTCGGCGATCCCCTCGGGCTCGCCGTTGGGGAACGGCGAGGCGATCGAGCCGCCGTAGAAGCAGATCGCGGCATCGATTCCCTCCAGCGTGGCGGTCACGAACGCCACCGCCCCGCCGAAGCAGAAGCCCCAGGTGGCGATGTGGTTGAAGTCCACGAAGTCTTGCCGGTTGAGAAAGTCGATCGCCGCCGTCACGTCGGCGCGCAGGGTCTCCCGCGAGACCTTGCCGGCGGCGGCGAAGCCTGCCTGCATCCCTTTGCGGGTATAGGGCTCGTCGAGATCGGGATGCGTGCGATGGTAATAGTTGATCGCCAGTCCAACGTACCCGGCGCCGGCCACCAGGTCCGTGATGCGTTTGACCTCGGTGTTCACGCCGAAGATCTCTTGCAGCACGATCACGGCCGGCCGCGGCGCCGTATCGTCGGGCCGGGCCAGGTACGCCTGCATCGGGCTCCCGGCGACGTCGATGGTGAGCGATTCAGAAACCACGGTTCCTCCTGGCGGGTGTTGCAACTTCGGACGATGACGGGGGCATAGACGACAACGATGGCTGCGACGACGCAAACCGCCTTCTCCGAGCGCTTCGCGCTCCACCGCGACCCCCACCCGGCGCGAGTCGCGACGTTCGCCGAGGACGTACGCGTGGGCCTGGGGACGCGCCCCATGAGCCTCTCGCCCAAGTACTTCTACGACGACCTCGGCTCGGCGCTGTTCGAGGCCATCACCCGGCTGCCCGAATACTACCTGACCCGGGTCGAGCGCGATCTGCTCGCGACCTACGGGCGCGAGATCGTGGCCGCGCTGGACGGCCCGCTCGAGCTCGTCGAGCTGGGCAGCGGCAGCGCGCTCAAGACCCGGCTGCTGATCGACGCGCTGCTGGCGCGCCAGCCGGAGCTCACGTACCACCCGATCGACATCTCGGCCGATGCCGTCACCGAGTCGTCGCTGGCGCTGACCGCGGCCTACGACCAGTTGCGCATCGACGCGTACGCCGGCGACTACTTCCCGCTGCTGCGCGATAAACGGCTGGTCACCAGCGGGCCCGCGCTGGCCCTGTTCCTGGGCTCGAACATCGGCAACTTCGAGCCGGCCCAGGCGCGCGAGCTGCTGACCCTGCTGGCCGCCGCGTCGCGCCCGGGCGACGGGCTGCTGGTCGGCTACGACCTCAAGAAGGACCCGACCATCCTGGAGCTGGCGTACGACGATCCGACCGGCGTCACCGCGGCCTTCAACATGAACTTGCTGGCCCGCATGAACCGCGAGCTGGGGGCCGATTTCGATCTGAACCGCTTCCGCTTCCGGGCGCGCTGGGACGAGAAGAGCGGCGCGGTCCGCTCGTACGTGGTCAGCGCGCGCCAGCAGCGGGTGCGCATCCCCGCGTCCGATCTCGTGCTCGACCTGGTCGCGGACGACGCGATCCACACCGAGTCGTCGTACAAGTTCGCGCGCGAGGAGATCGTCGCGCTGGCCAAGCGCTGCGGCTTCGCCGAGAAGACCACCTTCACCGACGCGGCCGGGCGCTACGCTCTCAGCCTGTTCGCGGTGGTCTAGCGGTGGCGGCCTGGACCGACAGCACCGCCGGCTGGAGCGACGAGGACTTCCGCCATCTCGATGGGGTGAGCCAGGTCGCGGTGCACTTCCGCTTCGCGGCCGAAGCGCTCGACCCGCAGGCGATCACCGCGCGCCTGGGGATCGAGCCCGACTGGGCGCAGCGGCGCGGCGACCCGATCGTGCGCAGCAGCGGCGAGGCGCTGGGCGAGGTCGAGAACGGCATCTGGAGCCTGACCTCGGTCGGGCGGGTGCGCTCGCTCAACATCGTCGCCCACCTCGACGCGCTGCTCGCGCTGCTGCGCCCGGTCGCGAGCGCGGTCGCCGAGCTGGCGGCGCAGTACCCGGCGTTCTTCTTCATGGTCTACACCTCGGACGAGCTGCCGCGCGGGCGCGGCTTCGGCCTGAGCCCCGCGCTGCTGGGCGAGATCGCGGCGCTGGGCGCGGCGATCGACCTCGACTTCTACTGCGACGACGCGCACGCCGAGCCGCCGGCATAACGCCGCCGGCGCACGCTCACGGCGCGTTCAGCCGAGCGCGCGACTGCGTTTCAAGCGCCGCCGCGCAGCGCGCGCATCGTATCGCCGAACAGGTCGATCGAGGCCGTGACTTCGACGTCGCTCAGCAGCGCGAGGCGGTCGTGCTCGACCGGCGGCCCGTCCGGCTCGTCGCAGACGTAGGTGACTGCTTCGAGCGGGCCGCGCATGCTGTTGACGGTGACGGTGACCCGGCGGTATTTCGGGACCTCTTCCCAGGCGTCGGCGATTTGCCAGCCGAGCTCGTCGATCTCGACCAGCACGCCTTCGACGAGGCCGACGTTGAGCAGCGTCTCGCGCAGCGTGAGGTACCCGGACACCGTCGCGATGCGCCGGTAGCCGCGCAGCGTCGCCGGTTCGCACGGATAGGCGCAGCCGAGGATCGCCTCGCGCCACGCGGTGCGGCGAAACGTGCCGTAGCCGAACAGCGGCGGAGCGCTCATCCGCCCGGGCTGTCGCCGCGCTCGCGCATGGCGCGCATGCGCGGCGCGAACGACTCGATCGCCGCCGCCACTTCGGCGTCGTGCTCTACCACCGCATCGGCGTCGTCGCCGACACGGCCGGCGAGCGG
>CAXTNU010000105.1:0-11290 GCA_964245595.1 uncultured bacterium
GCGCAAGCACGCCCGCGCGCACGGCGTCCGGCTCGAGCTGGCGCTCGCGGCCGGAGAGCCCGCCCCGGCCGCGGCGCTGGGCGGGTTGACGCTCACCGTGCGCGACGACGGCGCCGGCTTCGACGCGGATCGCCCGCCGAGCGGCGGTTTCGGGCTGGAGAGCATGCGCGAGCGCGCGCACGCGGTCGGCGGCGAGCTGACGGTGGTGTCGGCGCCCGGCGCGGGCACGACCGTGACGGTCAGCGTGCCGGAGCGGCGGCGGTGACCCGGCTCGTGCGGGGGCGGTCGCGGTGATCCGAGTCGCCATCGTCGACGACCATCCGGTCGTGCGCGACGGGATCGCGGCGAACCTGAGCGCATCGGGCCGGATCGAGGTCAGCGGCGCGGTCGGCAGCATCGCCGAGGCGCTCGCGCTGCCGGCCGCGCCGGACGTGGTCGTGCTCGACGCGGAACTGGCCGGCGAGGACGGCATCGCGGCGATCCCGGCGCTCAAAGCGGGCCACGCCGGCGCGCGCGTGGTGGTGTTCACCGCGCACGCGGGAGAAGAGCGGATCGCGCTTGCGTTCGCGCGCGGGGCGGATTCGTACGTGCTCAAGGGCACGCCCAGCGCGGAGCTGATCGAGACGATCGTCGCGGTCGCCGACGGCCGCACGCGCCTCTCGCGCGAGGTCGAGTCGCAGCTCGCGCTCTCGGCGGTGCGCCAGGCGCGCGGCGAGCACCTGACCCAGCGCGAGCGCGAGATCCTGGCCCTGGTCGCCGCCGGGCTGGCCAACCGCGACATCGCCGCGCGCCTGAACGTCGCCGAGCGAACGGTGAAGTTTCACCTGACCGCGATTCTCGCTCGGCTGGGCGCGAAGAATCGCAGCCAGGCGCTGGCGGTGGCGCGCAGCCGCGGGCTGCTGTGACGCCGAGCAGATCGGAATAGACCAAAGCACGACCTGGACTTTCGTCCAGGTTGGCGGCTAGACCAGCGCGCGGCGCGGGAGGCGGCGCGCGAGCGCTACCATCGGGTCATGGCATACGCACAATGGTTCGAGCGCGGACACGTGGCGATCGTGACCGGCGCGTCGCGCGGCTTCGGGCGCGCGGTCGCCGGCGAGCTCGCGCGGCTGGGACTCGCGCTGATCATCGACGGCCGCGACGAGGACGCGCTCGTGCAGGCACGTGACGAGCTGGCGCGCGACACCGAGGTCGTGGCGCTGCGGGGCGACGTCGGCGACGGAGAACACGTCCACGCGCTGGTGCGCGAGGCCGAGCGGCGCTTCGGCCGGCTCGACCTGATCGTCAACAACGCCTCGACCATCGGCCGCGCGCCGCTGCCGCGGCTGGACGAGCTCTCGCCAGTGGTGTTCGAGCGCATCTTCACGACCAACGTCTACGCGCCGCTGCACCTGATCCAGCACGCGCTCCCGCTGCTGCGCCGCGACGGCGGCGGCACGGTGGTCAACCTCAGCTCGGACGCGGCGGTCAACGCCTACGAGGGCTGGGGCGGCTACGGCGCCTCGAAAGCCGCGCTGGACCATCTCTCGCGCGTGCTGGCGCTGGAGCTCCACGGCAGCGGCGTCAGCGTCATCGCGGCCGATCCGGGCGACATGGACACCGAGCTGCACGCTCGAGCCGTTCCGGATGCCGACCGCGCCGAACTGGCCAAGCCCGAACTCGTCGCACCCGCGCTGCTGGAAGTCATCGCATCGAAACGGCCGCCGTTCGTGCGAGTGGAACTGCAATCGCTGCGGATCGCGACCGAGTCGTCTAACGAGCGCGAAACGCAAGTCGTCCTGGAAGCGCGCGCATGAGCGTGGCGTTCAGCCTGCCGGAGCGGCTAGAAGCGCCCACACCGCCCGAGCTGCGCGGCTTGGCGCGCGACGGCGTTCGCATGCTGGTGACCGAGCGCCGCGGCGGTGCGAACCGCGACGCCGCCTTCACCGATCTGCCCGAGCTGCTCTCACCCGGCGACGTGCTCGTGGTGAACGACTCGGCTACGCTCGCGGCGGCGCTGACCGCCCACGACACGGACGGTGCGGAGCTCACGATCCACGTTTCGACCCCGATCCACGCTGGACTCTGGCTCGTCGAACCGCGCGTGTCCGCACCGGCCGTCGCATCGGGCGCACCGGCCGTTGCGTCGCCCGGAGATGCGTTCACGCTTGCGGACGGCTCGCGGCTCGTGCTGCTCGCCCCGTACGACCGCACCGCACCGCGCCTGTGGTACGCGCTGTTCGAGTCGGATACGCCGGTGGAGCAGGTGCTGGCCCGCTACGGCCGGCCGATCCGCTACCGCTACGCCCGAGCCGACCTGGACATCGCGCACTACCAGACGGTCTTCGCGCGGCGCCCCGGTTCGGCCGAGATGCCGTCCGCGGGCCGCCCGTTCACGCCGCGCGTGCTCGCCCGCCTCGCGGCCGCCGGCGTGCGGATTGCCGCGCTGACGCTGCATTGCGGCGTGTCGAGCTTGGAGCGGCACGAGCGCCCCCTGCCCGAACGCTACGAGGTCCCGGCCGAAACCGCTGCAGCGGTCAACGCCGCGCGCGCCGCCCGCAAGCGCGTCGTCGCGGTCGGTACGACGGTCGTGCGCGCGCTGGAGACCGCCGTCGACGACGCAGGGCGGGTCATCGCTTCCGCGGGCTGGACGGAACGCATCGTGACCCCCACCGACCCGCCCCGCGTGGTCACCGGCCTGGTGACCGGCTTGCACGAACCGCGCGCGAGCCACCTCGACCTGCTGCGCGCCTTCGTGGCCGAACCGGTCCTCGCCGCGGCATACGACCGCGCGCTCGAAGCGGGCTACCTCTGGCACGAGTTCGGCGACGTCCACCTCGTCGCGTGACGCTCGCGCTCAGCTCGCCGCGCCGGCCGGGACGGGTTCGCGCACGAGCTCGGGCGCGGGCTGGTGTTCCGCGACGAACGCCGCGACCGTGTCGGCCAAGCCTTCGTCGAAGTACATGCTGAAGTGGTCGCCGCCGGGGATGTCCATGAAACGCGCGTTCTCGATCCGGTCCGCGACCTCGCGCGAGGCGAGGTGGTGCGCGACGACGTCGCCCTGGGCGGTCACTACCAGGCTCGGGATGTCGACCGCGCCGGCTTGCAGCTCGTCGCCCCGGAAGTGCTGCACGAACAGGCTGGCGTAGCGGTAGAGCGCTTCGGGGTTGCGGAACGGCGCGCTGGTGAGGTGCAGCAGGAACGGGTCGACGCCGTCCATGATGCTGTAGAGCTGCTTCTGGTCGCCGCTGCTCGCGCCGCTGTCGCCGTTGCCGTAGATCAGCCGGACGTACATCTCGGCCCGGCGCCGGTCGACCGCGATCTTCTCCGAGATCGAGAGCAGCGAGGCCAGGAAGTCCGTGCGCGGGACGCTGGGCGTCATGCAGTAGGTGCCGTTGATCAGCGCCAGGCTCGCGGCGCGCTCGGGGAACGAGCGGGCGAAGTCGAGCGCCACCTGGGCACCCGAGCACCACGACACGATCTGGGCCTTCTCGACCCCGAAGTGGTCCATCACCCGCGCCATGTCCTGGTGGTGCAGCGACGCGCTGCAGGCGTTCGAGTCGAACGCGACGGTGGTGTTGGGGATGAAGCGCGACTCCCAGGTGATGACCCGGAAGCGCTGCGCGAGGCGCTTGCCCATCGGCTGCCAGAAGTCGACCGGCATGCCGTAGGCGTTGGCCAGCACCACCACCGGCGCGCCGGCCGGGCCGGCGTAGTAGGCGCTCAGCGGCACGCCGTCCGCGCCGCGCACCGGCTCGAGCTTGAACAGGCGCTGCTCCGAGCGGCGCGCGAGCGAGCGGAACTGCGCCATCACGTAGGCTTCGATGTCGGACCGGGTGACGCCGTTGACGTGCGCCAGCGTGCGCTTGAAGTGCTTCTGGTTGTAGAAGTAGCCGCCGTAGAAGTCCATGTGCTTGTCGAGCAGCAGCTCCAGCGGCGAGCGCTCCGCGGGCTGCTTCTCGATGTGCATCAGCGGCACGCCGGCCTGGTCGCAGATCGCCTTGACGATCGCCGAGAGCGGCTGCTCCTGGGTGGCCGTGACGTTGTAGTAGGGCCCGGCCGGGAACTCGTCGCGCTCGAGCAGCAGCATGTCGCGCACGGTCTGGTCGACCGGGATGAAGCTGATCGTGCAGGCCGGGTCGCCGCGCAGCGTGATCGAGGCCTTGGACTCGTTCATGACGTCGCGCAGGCGGTAGATCTCGCGCGCCAGGCCGTAGAGGCCGGTGTTGCTGCCGCCGGTGCGGTGGGTCGCGACCGGTCCGACCACCGCGGCCGGGCGGACGATGCGCAGGTCGAGCCCGTACTCGGCGGTCAGCCGGACGGCGTTGTGCTCGGCGATGCACTTGGTCTCTTCGTAGACGTTGTTGAACGGGCCCGCGAGCGGGTGCAGCACCTCGTGCACCTCGCCCCCGACCCGGCCGCAGGTGTAGGCGGTCGAGACGTAGACGAAGCGCTTCGCGCCGATCCGCGCCGCCAGCCCGATCGCCTCGCGGCAGCCGCCGATGTTGGTGGCCTCGATGTCGCTGCGATAGCGCTCCGAGAAGCGCAGGCTCGAGGCGAAGTGCCAGACCTCGTCGACGTGCGCGTCCCGCAGGCCGGCGACGTCCTCGTCGCTCAGGCCCAGGCTCGGCTGGGTGATGTCGCCGGCGAGCGTCTCGACCTTCTGCGCGACCAGCTCGGACTCCAGCGGAATGTTGTACGAGGCCGCCGCCAGCTTGAGCGCGTCGAACAGCCGCTCGTGCGAGTGGGCGGGCGACGAGCCGCGCACGATCGCTAAAAAGCGGGCGTCGCCGTGCATGCGCCAGAGCAGGTAGTGGCTGCCCAGGAATCCCGTCGCGCCGGTGATGACGATCGTCTTGCGCGGGCAGGACATCGCGAGCGCAGGCAAATCGTTGGTGTTGCGAGGGGCGTTCTGCGGTGCTGACACGAGCGATGACTCCTTGTGGCGCGCGCTGCGCCGGGTGATCGTTTTAAGGTCGGGTGCCGGCGAGCACCGAGGTGGCGCCGGCGGAGAGAGCGACGGGCGAGACGTTGCGCAGACCCGCCTCGTGCATCAATTGCGTCATGTCGCCGACCGAGTAGCTGCGCCCGCCGTTCCACAGCGCGTAGGCCGAGAGGTTGTGCAGCGTGCTGAACAGCGGGCCGGTCTTGTTCTCGTCGAGGAAGTGGCCGTGCACCAGCACGCGCCCGCCGGGCACGAGCGCGGCGATCCCGCGCCCGAGCATCGAGCGGCAGACCTCGGGCGACTCCTGGTGCAGCACGTTGGAGAACAGGATGGCGTCGGCGCCCGAGCCGAAGCCGTCGCGCTGGTAGTCGACCGAGCCCAGGTCGATGCGCCCGTCCAGGCCGTGCTCGGCGATGATCCGGCGCGCGAAGGGCAGCACCGGCTCGAGGTCGAGCAGGGTGACGCGCAGGGCGGGGTTGGCCTGCGCCAGCGCGATCGCGTACGTGCCGGCCCCGCCGCCGACGTCGATCAGCCGCGCGGCGGCGGACAGGTCGATCGCGCGCGCCAAGTCCGTGCTGGTGCGGCGGGCGTACTCGTGCATGCCCAGGATGAAGTCCTCGACGTAGGCCGGGTCTTCGCCCAGCCGCAGGGCCTGCGACTCGACCGGCTTGCCGGTCCGGATCGCGTCGCCCAGGCGGGCCCACGGCTCCGTCCAGCGGCCCATCACCCGCACCCAGTGGATCAGCGACTCGGGCGAGGCGGTGGTGAGGAAGCGCTTGGCCTGATCGGAGTTGGCGTACGCGTCGCCGGTCTTGCGGAGCAGGCCCAGCGCGACCCCGGCGTTGAGCAGCCCTTCGAGCGCGCGCGGGTCGGCGCCCAGCTCGGCCGCCAGTTCGTTCGCCGGGCGCGGGCCGCCGGCCAGCGCGTCGAACACGCCGAACTCTGCCAGCACGTAGAGCGGCTGCGCGTTCCAGTAGCCGAACGCGAGCTGGGTCAGCCGGCCGAAGGCCAGGTCCATCATCGCGCGACCGCCGGCGCGCCGGCCGCGCGGTACTCGGCCACGAATGCGCGCACGATCTCGGCCGCCGGCCGCACGCCGGCGACCGCCTCGCACGAGGTGCCGCAGTAGAGCGCCATCTGCTCGACCGCGCCGCTGGTCTCGCTGGTCGGCACCGCCGCGCTGTAGCGGAAGATCGGCTGCCGGCCGCCGTAGATGCTGGTGGTCGCGATCGGGCTCGACGGCAAGCGCCGCTCGCGCAGCTCGGCCGGCAGGCCGGTGACGCGGTGGCGGCGGCGCGGCCAGCCGATCTCGAACACGTCGGCGATCTCGGTGTCGCGCGCGCGCGAGCGGACGATGGCGGCCTTGTAGGCCGGGTGGGCGTTTGAGTCCGCCGCGGCGACGAAACGCGTGCCCAGACAGCAGCCTTCGAAACCGAGCGGCTCGAGCCGGGCCAGGTCGGCTCCGCTGCCGATTCCGCCGGCCGCGAACAGCGGCACGCCGACGCGGGCCCGGACGTGGGCGCCGATCTCGGCCACGCCCTGCGTGCCGAGCAGGTGCCCACCGGCCTCCGTGCCCTGCACGACGAGCGCGGCCGCGCCCAGCTCGACCGCGCGCAGCGCGTCGAGCAGCGTCCCGATCTGGACGATCATCGGAACGCCGGCGGCGCGCACCAGCTCGGCCACGGCCGGCGACGGCAAGCCGAAGAAGCTGACGAACGACAGCCGCGTGGCCGCGCCCAGCGCCGCGCGCAGGTTCGCCTGCAGTTCGGGCTCACCGATCACCTCGGGCACGAAGTTGATCCCGTAGGCGCGCGCGGTCAGGCGCTCGGTCTGCGCGATCAGCTCGGCGATGCGCGGCGGCGGCGCCTTGTACAGGCCGAGCGTTCCGGCGCAGCCGGCATCGGCGACCGCCGCGACGAGCCCGGGGCCCGCGACGCCGCCCATGCCGGCCAGCATCAGCGGGAAGTCGAGCCCCAGCCGCTCACACAGCGACGGGCTGGGCACTGAATGCACGTTCGAGCTGCGCGCAGATGAGCGCGGAATCGGAGCCGAAGTGGTCGGTGAGGGCGTGCAGCCAGCGCTCCAGGCCGAACGCCACGCAGCTGCTGTGGCAGAACTCGCCCGCCGCGTCGCGGATGCCGCAGCGCTCGCCGAAGAAGTTGCGGTGGTAGTTCACCGACGCGATCGCGACCTTGCCGCCGTACACGAACTCTTCCTTGACCGGGAAGAGCGTCTGCATCTTGGCGCGCGAGGAGTTGCGGTCGAAGAAGGGATCGGTCGCGGTCTGGATCGCGAGCGGCAGGCCCAGCTTCGCGGCGAACGCCTCGAGCCGGGCGCGGAACGCCTTGAGGTGGGCCTGGGTCGCGTCCTTGTCGCCCACGCACACGATCTCGCGCATCTGGAACGCCCACAGGCGCTCCAGGCCGACGTACTCCGCTTCGTTGCGGCAGCAGCGCGCGACCGTCGTCACGTAGACGGGCTCGGGCTGGACCGTGTTCTGCAGGTCGAAGTAGATGTTGTAGCAGGCCGCCGAGGGGATGACGTAGCCGGCGTCCTTCATGTGCGCGGTCGGGACGGCCTCGAGCGCGCCGCTCTTGGCGTACTCGGGTGCCAGCACGTCCTCTTTGATGCCGGTCGCGACCACCGCCAGGTGCGGGAAGTTCTGGAAGTAGTCGATCCGGCTGAGGTCGTTGACCTTCATCAGCACCGGGTAGGCGTACTCGGGCGCGCCGCAGCCCTGCGCCCAGCCGAGGATTCCGCGCTCCAGGGTGCGCAGGATGGCGACGCTGCCCGGATCGAGCGTGGCCAGACCGTTGTCGACGTGATACATCCCGATCTCCGTTGAAAGTGAAGCGGCGCGCTCAGCTCAGCTTGACGAGGAACTTCTCGCGGATGCGCCTGAGCGTGCGGAAGTCGTCGACGTTGATCGTGTCGATCGGAATCGGTTCGCCGACCAGTTCTTCGATCATGAAGATGAAGTTGAGGAAGCCCAGCGAGTCGACGACGCGCTGATCGATCAAATCGACGTCCGGCCCCAGCTCCGTGCCCGCGGGCGCGCTCTGCCGCAGGAAATCGACCAGAACGCTTTCCGCGGACTCGACGGTCATGGTCACACTCACACGTCCACCTGTTTGGAAAGGATGCCTTGCTTGAGGAGAAACGACACCGGCCGCTGCATGAGCTTGGCGTGGAAGGCCTTGCGGGCCGGGTCGGCCAGGAGCGAGCGCCGCAGCGCGTAGGGGTCGAGCGGCAGCTCGGCGTCGCGATAGACCTGCGGGTCGTAGAGCGACTGGACGCTCACCGTGACGTAGCGGGCGACGTAGTCCTCGACCTGGCGCACCGCCTCGGCCGTGCCCTTGGCGCGCAGCTCTTCGTAGAGCACCGTGACGATGTTGCGGCCGAACGCGATGTGGCGCGACTCGTCGCGGTGGTGCATGGTGTTGATCTCGCGGATGAACGGGTGCAGCGCCTCGTCCTTGCCGATCGCGACGTTGAAGTAGTCGACGATCTCCTCGAAGATCTGGATGCGCGCGAAGGCCAGCACGTTGGCGACCAGCGGGTCGGTGATCGCCGAGGTCTTGAGCGAGCGGTCGGGATAGATCTTGCCGTAGCGCCGGCAGAACTCGGCGAAGTACCACATGTGCTCGTTCTCCTCGCCCAAGAAATGGTGGAAGAACGGCGACACGGTCTCGTGCCCCGGGGTGTGGATGCGGTTGACGACCTCGCCGATCAGCTCGCGAATCCCGTGGATGTTCAAGCTGTAGAAGTGCAAGCTCTCCCAGCGGCTCAAGCGCATCAGGTCGGCTTCGGACAGCTCCGTCTCGGCCTGCGTTCCGTGCACGGTGAGCAGCTCGCGGTTCATCCAGAACGCGTCCTGGGGCAAGCTCTCGGGCCACTTGAAGTATTCGTACGGGTTGAAGCGATCCGCGACGGATCGGGCGGAAAGCCGCGCCACGAGCGGCTCCAAGCGATCTTCCACGCTGTTGTCGATCGACGTCATCGCATTCGCCTCACGTTTTACACCGACACCCACAGACATCTGACTTTACGCCGCGCGACACCCGCATCTGCACCCATCACTCTGCCAGGATTACACTAACCGGCACTCTGGACTATGTCAATATGGATTTCACTATCCTGAAATTTAACTTTGATTTTCAGTATTCTGAAAGAACGGAACGTGCATCGGCAACCCGTCGTCCGCGCGTTACGATGCGCGCATGCTTGAGCGCGCGCCGCACTGTGACAGCGCTCTCACAGGAAACGCGCTATGCGCGCGTGCGAGGCGTGCGCTCGCACGCGCAATGGTAAGGAACCGGGAAACGGCGGCGCGAGGCGCAACATACGCGCCGATGCTCGCGGCGACGACGTGATGAGCCCGGTTACCGCTGCCGCGCTGTTCGGCGCCGGCTTGCTGGGCGGGGCCGCCAACGCGATCGCGGGCGGCGGGACGTTCTTCACCTTTCCGGTGCTCTTGGCGGTCGGGCTGCCGCCGGTCGTGGCGACGGCCTCGAACGCGGTCGCGATCTGGCCCGGTCACGCCTTCGGCGCGCTCGGCTACCGGCGCGAGATCCGCGGCTTGGGCCCGCGGGTGCGCTCGAGCTGCGCCGTCGCCCTGCTGGGCGGGCTGGCCGGTGCCGCTTTGCTGATCCGCCTCGGCGACGCCGTGCTGCGCCCGCTGATCCCCTGGCTGCTGCTGGTCGCCACCTTGCTCTTCGCGTTCAGCGGGCCGCTGCGCGCGCGCCTCGGCGCGGCGCGCGGGGCGGCGCCGCCCGGCGCGGTCGCCGCGTTCGAGCTCGCGGTCGCCCTCTACGGCGGCTATTTCGGGGCCGGCTTGGGCGTGCTGATGATGGCCGCGCTGCTGCTGACCGGAATGTCCGATCTGCAGCAGGTGAACGGGCTCAAGAACGTGCTGGCCACGCTGGTCACCGGCGTTTCGCTGGTCGTCTTTCTGAGCGCGGGAGCGGTGGCGTGGCCGCAGACGCTGGCCGTCATGGCCGGCGCGGTGGCCGGCGGACTGCTCGGCGCGGCGCTCGCCCGCCACGTCTCGGCCGTCGGGCTGCAGCGCACGGTCGCGGTCGTCGGCCTGACGCTGTCGGTCTACTACTTCGTGCGCATCTACCTCTAGCGAAGCAACGGTCGCGCGCCGCGCGGTGAAAGGGACCGCCGTCGCCGGCGGTCCCTTCGCGGCGCGAGGCCGAGCGGGCCGGGCTACTCGTGCAGCGCCGAGCCGGCTTGCGGCGTCGCGATCGGTGCCTTCGAGCCGACGGTGGTCTGGCCGACCGTCGCGATCCCCGCCTGCGAGCTCACTCCGCTGGGACCCGGCCCGGCGGCGATGCCCGGGAAGGCCGCCAGCAGTCCGGGCGAAACCACCGTGCCGTTCGCGCCGAGCTGCGGCACGCCGTGGCAGAGCCAGGCCCCGGAGCTCGCCCGGCTGACGTACGCGCCGATCCCGGCCCCGGTCGGGTACGTGCCCGTGGTCGCGCCGAAGCCGCGCGGGTCGTCGGGATTGGGAATGCCGCCCGGATCGTCGGGGTTGGGCATGCCGCCGCTGTCGTCGCCGGAGCCCGAATTGCCGTCGGAGCCGTCGCCGCCCGAACCGTCGTCGCTCGTGCCGCCGCTCGAATCGTCCTCGCTCGTGCTGCCGCCGCTCGAGTCGGCGTCGCCCGAGGTTTCTTCGCCCGTGCCGGACGTGGAATCGCCGCCGGAGCCGTTGGCGTCGGGCTCGGCGCCGCCGCACAGGAAGTCGCCGGCGATGTCGCCCCCCACCGCGCCGACCGCCGCACCCTGGAGCCAGCCCGGGATCACGCCTACTCCGGCGGTCGGGGCGCCCTCGCCGGCGGCGACCAGGATTCCGCCGACCACCGCGCCGGCGAGCTTGAAAATGCCTTTGCAGGTGCCGTCGCCGTCCTGCGCCGCGCCGGTGTCGATCAACCCGGCCTGCGGGAGCTGCACCGCCAGGCGGCCGGCGCCGGCCGCGATCAGGTTGGCGTGGGCACCCTTGGGGCCCAAGCTCGCCACCGCGCTCGCCGCGAGCAAGAACAGCCTGGCGCTGCCGGTGTCGAGCAGCAGCGCGTGGTGCGCTCCGCCGCCCAGCTTCGCCGGCGCGCCGTAGCTGTGCCAGGCCGCTGCGGCACGCGCCAGCCGGGCCTTGTCGTCCAGCACCGCCGCGCTGTTGAAGCCGGTCAGAAAGGGCGACTCGAGCCCGTCGAAGCTGTGCGATTTCGCGACCGCGTCGAGCAGGCGGTCGAACAGGGTCATGCGCGCGGCGGGCGGGGCGACCCAGAACTGGGCCAGCGCCGCTTCGAGCCCGACGGTGTAGGCCCGCCGCGCGCGGGCGGGCGGCAGGTGGCGGCCGTCGGGGCC
>CAXTNU010000106.1:0-11230 GCA_964245595.1 uncultured bacterium
GCGCGTGGTCGAGCGAGGGGCGCGCGCCGTTGTCGTGGCCGCCGCGCACCGGCGTCGCGGGCGGCAATTGGAGCGTGTCGCCGTCGCTGGGGCCCGGGAGCTGGCGCGCGGTGAGCGGGCGCTCCGGCGCGGCCGCCGCGTCGAGCACCGAGAACGGCAGCTGCGGCTCGACGATCTGGAACGCCGCCGCCGAGCGCACCCGCACCGGGTCGGCGTCGACCACGATCTCGGGCGCGGAGTCCCAGCTCACCCGGGCCCGGGTGTCGATCGTCGTGCCGGCCGGCAGCGGCGTGTTGACGATCACCCGCAGCCGCACGATCACCTCGACGCCCGGACCGACGTCGGAGAGCGTCAGGCCGTTGGGGGTGAGCAGCGGCGAGGTGCCGGCGAAGTCGAGCAGCGCGACGTCGTTGACGCTCGTGCTGCCCGGCGCGTAGACGGTCTTGGCCGGCGCCTCCAGCCGCGCCGTCAAACGTTTGGCCGCGCCGTCGCCGGAGTTGCGCAGGGCCAGGATGTAGCTCAGCTCGGCGCCTGCGTCGATCGCGTCGGCGGGCAGCGACGTGAGCGTCGCGGCGTCGGCGAAATTGGGCTCGGCGTGGGTCGCGACGCGCATCGTGTCCAGCGAGAAGGGCACCACGTTGAGCCCGCTCACCCGGCCCGCGACCTCCAGGACGTCGCCGTGCGCGATCGTGGTGACCAGCCGCAGGTGGACCAGCGCCTCGCGGCTCTCGCCGGCCGGCACCTGGCCGAAGACGACACTCTGACCGTCGCGCGAAGCGCCCTCGACGCTCTCCAGCCGCAGTTCCTCGGGCAGCTGCAAGCGGACCCGGATGTCGCGCCCGGCGTCGGTGCCGTCGTTGACCAGCGTCAGGCGGCAGGCGGTGGTGCGGTTCGGGCGCAGCACCTCGTCGCTGGCCAGCTCCAAGCGCGAGGTCGCCGCCCCCAAGCGCGGGCGCGAGGCGATCACGTGCGCCGCCGAGCCGAGCTCGATCGGCTCGAGCTGCGCGCTGCGCAGGGTCGCGCGCAGCCGGACCTGGGCCTGGTCTTCCATCACCGGCGCGATCCGCGCCTCGACCCGCAGCGCGCGCGGCGCGCCCGGTTCGAGCGTGTCGAGGTGGAGCGCGCCGTCGTCGCCGAGCGGCAGCTCGCGCTCGCCGTCGCGCACGCGCAGCCCCTCCAGCCCGGGGTCCGCTTCGAGCTGCACGCGCACGTCGGTCGCCGCGTCGGCGCCCATGTTCGCCAGGTGGATCACGAACGCGGCCGCGTCGCGCGGCTCGAGCAGACGCGGGCTCTCGCGCACGAGATCGTTGAACGCGCGCGGGAAGAGCGGTGCCGAGCGCACCGTGACGGCGCGCTCGAAGCGGCGCCGGCCCTTCGACCACTCGACCGCCCCGCCCAGCCCGAGCTCGTGCCCGTTGGCCTGCGGTGAAACGACCACCGCGGCCAGCGCGACCTCGACCGAGCGGCCCGGCTCGAGATCGCCCAGCCCGAACACGCCGGGTTCGGCCGGCACGTCGACCGCCGGCGTGCCGTCGACGAAGCGCGAGCCCGCGCTATAGGCCAGCCCTTCGGGCAGATCGATCGCCAGGCGCACGCCGCGCGCCGGCGCGGTGCCGACGTTGCGCGCCCGCAGCGTGAGCCGCACGCGCTGGCCGGGCACGACCTCGTCCTCGCAGTCGGCGCCGAACTCGCTCTCCGGGCCGGCGAACGACGGCCCTGCGGCGACCTTGAGCGTCACCGGCACGAGCGCGAACTCGGGCACTTCCTGCGAGCAGACCGCGGCCTGCACGACGAGCGGCGTCGCATCTTCCAGCGCCGGCTCGATGCGCACCCGGTACGCGACGTCGATCGTCGCGCCCGGCCCGAGCGTCGGCACGGCGACCGTCGGCCGCCCGAAGCCGAATGGGTCGCTCTCGGAGCGCGCGCCCGCGACGTGCCCGCCGACGCTCGCGCTGTCGCCGACGTACGACGTGTTGGCCGGCACCGGGAGCAGCACGATCACGTCGTGCGCGCTGCTCTGGCCCGAGTTGTGGACCTGCGCCTTGAGCTGCAGCTCCTGGCCGGGAGCGGTCTCGCGCAGCGGCACGGCGCTCAGCTTGGTGTTGGGGTTCTGCAGGTTGGGCTTGCTGCGCACGACCAGCCGCACGACGTTGGAGCCGATCACCGGGACCTCGAACGACGAGATCGCCGCTTGCAGCGTGATCGGAGTGCCGTTCTCGATCGTCGTCGCGACCGTATAGGCCAGCCCGACGCGCCGCTCGCTGCCGGCCGGAATGTCGCCGATGTCGGCCCCCGAGCTCTGCAGCAGTGCCGACAAGCCGCTCGCCTCGCCCAGCGGCTGGCCGTCGATCGTCGCCGTGCCGACCAGGTACGTCAGCCCCTCGGGGAGCCGGAAGCGGACCCGAAAGCCCGTCGCCGTGCCGCCGCCCAAGTTGCGGAAGGTGAACTGCGCGTGCACCGTCTCCCCCGGCTGGACCACCCGCCCGGGCGAGACCTGCAAGGTGCGAAGCCCCTCGGGCAGCAGGGGCGTGCCGGGAGCGAAGACGTCGGTCAGGGTGCGCATGCTGCGCTTACGGTGCGCAGCGAGTCGCGCCAGAACCTGCCGAAAGCGCCCTATCGAGACCCTTGCTCAAGTCCACTCTTGGACAAGCCGGGTCCACGAGGAACGAGGAGCACCGAACTCGCGCAAGGTTATGCAACAGCGACTGCCTCTTGTGGCAGTCGATACTCGCGTATCGCAGCAACTTCAGCGGTAGAGAGCTCAAACAACTCCGCGACTATGCTATTCACCCTTTCTTCCAAAGCGGAACGGTTCTCGTTCACGTAACGCATCTCCATCGGGGACAGGCCAGCCCCTCGGGACATAGCGTTGCCCGTCAATGCACGCCCGAGCTGCGACAATTCTGTTACGTGCGTCTTCCAATTGGATGAGTCAAGCTTTGGATCGGAAGCCGTTTGAGATAGCTACCTTTGGGATCCAAGAACTCGCCGCAACTGCGTCTCGGTGTAGTTAGTTGCTCGTAGCCCTTGCTCGTCGCGAAGAAATCGCTGCACCAGCGTTGCAACTACTGGGGGAAGCTCGGAAACGGGGACGGCAGGCGCGTGACGGCGAGCACGTGATCGAGCGACACCTCGAGCGCGGCGATCGACTGCAAACGCAGCCGCGTCCGGACGAAGTCCTCCGGAGCACCGTCGACCCGCAGCTTGCCGAACTGCGCTTTGATGACGATCTCCCACGCGCTCACCACGGATAAGAACAGCGCGTTCCCGCCGTCTGCCAGCAGGGCGTAGGTTCGCGGCCCGAGCCGCTCGGACGCCAGCGTCATCCACAGCCACGCGTTCGTGTCCAGGAGCAGCCGCATTCAAGAATACGGCTCGAACTCGGGCGGCAGAGCGGTATCGAAATCGTCCGCGATCCAGCCCCGGCCGTCGTCGATCCCGATCGGGCGCACGGCCGGGCCCTCGTAGCGCGATAGCTTCGCGACCGGCTTGCCGGCCTTCGCGATGACGATCTGCTCGCCGGCCTCCACGTCGTTCAGCAGCGCGGACAAGTGGGTCTTCGCATCGTGGACGTTGACCGTTCGCATGGATACAGGTACTTAGTCCACTGAAGTTGGTCAACCTTGCGCCCCCGGCTGGCGCGAACCGCTGACGCACGCACAAATGCGAGAACGGCCCGCTCGTCGTGAGCGGGCCGTTTTCAAGGGGAGGACAGCCGGAGCCGGGTGTAGGCGAGGCTCTCGCGAGCGGCTCGCAACCCCGACCGTCCTCCGCGCCCTTATTTTCTCGCACCATAGGCTAAACAGTCCATAGGGGTTTTTACCCGATTCTCGCTGCGAACGGCCGCCGCGCTTTGCAGCAGCTTGACGAAGCGCGGGCGTGGTGGTCAGCCGGCCCGGCGAACGGCGAGCCGCGGCTTCGGCGCCGGCGCGAGCTCGTGCCAGCTCGGCGACCCGAGTCCGCGCCGATGACACTCGGCGACCAGCCGCAGGGTGGAGTTCACTCCGAACGCCTCGTGCAGGCTCGCGAGCTGGTTCCCGATCGTCTTGACCGAACGCCCGGTCGCCGACGCGATCTCCTTCGCGCCGTAGCCGTCGAGCGCGTAGCGCAAAACTTGGCGCTGCGCCGGCGTCAGCCGCACCGCGAGCGGATCGCCGTAGACGCCGCTCCAGCGCCCGAGCCGGCACGCCAGGAACGAGTTCGGAAAATGCTCGCGCACGATCTGCGCCGCCGTGTCGAGATAGAACTCGCTCGGGACGCTCACCTCGAGCGAGGCCGCATCCAGCTCGACGAGCGCCAGCACCGCGCGCCAGAGGTGACCGCAGGCTCGGAACCCACGGTACGCTTCGTCCAGCAGCGCGCGCGCGCGCGGGAACTGGCCGCAGCGGCGCGCCACGAGCCCGCGCACGTAGGCGCCCAGCGCGGTCTTGCGCGGATCGGTGCCGGCCGCGTGCACGTCGTCCAGCTTGGATGTGATCGCGTCGAACCGCTCGAGCACGCGCACCGACGCGCCGGCGTCGAGCGGGGCCAGCACCTCGGCCAGCAGGACCAGGGCGAAGCGCTCCTCGCCGTGCGTCGCTTGCCAGTCGACGTCTTCGGCGATGCGGGCGGCGTACAGGGCGTGCTCGCGCGCGTTTTCGGTCTCACCGAACGCGGCCGAGATCGCCGCGCGCCCGGCGAGCGCGAACACGCGCGCCGCCGGCGCCGGCGCGACCGACTCCGCCTCGCGCATGCAGTGCAGCGCCGCGCGCGCGTCACCGTCGTTCGCGTACTGCCAGGCGTCCAGCCAGGCGACCTGACAGCGCTCCAGCGATGCGGGCGCGCGAAAGACGTCGCCCGGAACGCGGCGCGCGGACACCGCGCGATGCGATCCGCTCACCGCGGCGGAGCGCAACTGCGCTTCGAGGGTGGCGAGCTGGACGAGGATCTGCTCGGCGAGGTTCGGGTCGCGCTCGCGGCACGCGCGGTATGCCGCGAGCGCGCGGCGGAACGTCTCGAGCCCTTCGAGATAGCGCTCCTCGGCGACCGCGATGAAGCCCAGCAGCAGCGTCGCGCGCACCGCGAGGACGTCCAGCCCGGCCTGCTCGACCGCGCGCGCGAACTCCGCCGCAGCCGCAAGATCGCGCTTGGTCCAGTTGCCGAGCGCGCGGTAGTACGCGATCTCCGCCCCGATCGCACGGTGCGCGGCGAACCGCTGGGCGCGTTCGGCGACCTTCTCCAGCAGCGCGAGGCCGGCATCCGGCGAATCGCACAGGGCTACGGCGACGGCGTGGAGCATGCGCGCCGTGCACTCCCCGTCGACACTGTGGAACGTCCCGACGGCGGAGCGCAGAAACCGCTCCGCGTCGGCCGGGCGGTGCATGCGCAGCAGCGCACGGCCGTGGAGGAGGATGCCCTCCGCTCGGTGTGCGGTATCGCCTTTACAAAGATTGAACGCTTCGAGCGCCTGAAGGCACGCGTCGAAGTCGGCGCGCAGCCATGCGGCACGCGCGGCAGCGACGGCAGCGGAGAGATCGGGACTGGTATCGCCAGCACCGATGCACGAGTGAAGAGGTCGCATCCCGAGGGATCGTCGTTTCTCCGGCGGACGCGAACCTCCTCACTCCTTCGTTTTGCTCGTGCTAGGTGATCGGCGTCCCGGAGACATCCGAGGTGTGCCGCCTCGCGGAGGTGGGAGCGGGTCCGACCGCCCGGCTGTGCACGGTGATGGGCGTACCCGAGACGTCCGAGGGGTGCAGTCCGCCGGAAAGCCGGCCGGGTGCGGCCGTTCGGGCGAAGGGAGCGACGCCGGTCGGACCGCCGGAGACGTCGGTGGGAATCACGGGGTGACCGCCGAGCGCGGCGAGGAGGGCGAGCAAGATCGAGATCATGGTAAGCTTGTCCTTCTGAACGGAGGGGCGAGTAGTGAAATCCACTACTCCACGCCCTAGCCTACCGCCCTCGGCCTCTTGACGCGAGCCTCGAGTCCCGCATCATGCTAGAGGCTAACGCCTTCGTCCCAGCTCCCGCTGGCGGCGCTCGATCTCCTCGAGGCTGATGATGCCCCGGCGCAGCGCCTCGCGCAGGGCATCGACATCGCGCCGTACCCCCAGTCGGCGCCGAATGGTCGCGATCGTGTTCGTCACCGTGGAGGTACTGCGCCCCAGCGCGAGCGCGATCTCGTGCGGCGTCTCGCCGGCGAAGAGCCGGACCAGCATGTCGCGCCGGTGCGGGGTGAGCCGCACCTCGTCGCCCTCCGCCGCCTCGAACGGCGAGCGCGTGTCGTCGTCTTGCTGCACATGCGTCGCATCCGAGTCACCCATCCGCCCATCCTCGCGTCTGCGACGGCCGGCGTCCATAGGGGTTTTTCCCCAAGCGCACGCACCCGACGAACGTGCGCGTGCTCGTCACACGATCGCACCCGCTTCGCTCGTCCGTTTTTCGTATAAGTGACGCGATTCACAAGCACGCGCGCCGCATCACGACACGAAAAAGACCCGCTCTCGCGAGCGGGTCTTTCGCCTAGAACGCGCGGGTTCTAGAGGTCTTCGGGGTTGATGCCCTTGGGCTTGTACTGCGTGCGGGCGGGGGTCGCGCTGACCGTCGCGTCGGGTTCGTAGTCGCCTTCGTAGGTCACCGCGTTGTCCGCCATCCGCTGGCGCTCGTACGGGCCGAGCACCTTGGGATTCATCTCCTGGCCGTTGGGCGCGACGACCTCGCCGTAGCTGGAGACGTTCTCGCTCTCGCCGTTGAGGTTGAAGTCGAGGAAGACGTTCTTGGGCCGGCCCTCTTCGTCGAGGTCCTGACCTTCGGGCTGGATGGTGAGATTGCGATAGCGCGACATCCCCGTCCCGGCCGGGATCAGCTTGCCGATGATGACGTTCTCCTTGAGACCGAGCAGCGGGTCGTGCTTGCCCTTGATGGCCGCGTCGGTGAGGACGCGGGTGGTCTCCTGGAAGCTCGCCGCCGAGAGAAACGACTCGGTCGCGAGCGACGCCTTCGTGACGCCGAGCAGCTGCGGCGTGCCCTCGGCCTGCTTGCCGCCCTCGGCCTTGATCTTCTCGTTCTCCTCGGCGAACACCGACGCTTCGACCAACTGGCCGGGGAGCATCCGCGTGTCGCCGCCGTCGACGATCTTGATCTTGCGCAGCATCGAACGCACGATCACCTCGATGTGCTTGTCGTTGATGTCGACGCCCTGCGAGCGGTAGACCTTCTGCACCTCGCGGACGAGGTAGTTCTGCAGCGCGGTCTCGCCCTGGATGCGCAGGATGTCGTGCGGGTTGAGCGAGCCGTCCGCGACCGGATCGCCGGCGGTCACTTGCTGGCCTTCGACGACCTTGAGGTGCACGCTGGCCGCGACGTCGACCTCGTGGTCCTCGCCCTCGTTGTCGGTGACGAAGACGACGCGCTTGCCCTTCTCCTCGCCGAACTTGATCGTGCCGGTGACTTCGACCACCGGCGAGACGCCCTTGGGATTGCGCGCTTCGAAGATTTCCTCGACGCGCGGGAGACCCGTGATGATGTCTTCCTGGGCCACGCCGCCGGTGTGGAAGGTGCGCAGCGTGAGCTGCGTGCCCGGTTCGCCGATGGACTGCGCGGCGATGATGCCGACCGCTTCGCCGATGTCGACCTTGAGGCCGGTGGCGAGATTGCGGCCGTAGCACATCGCGCAGACGCCGTGCTTGGCCTGGCAGCCGAGCACCGAGCGGATCTTGACCGTCTTGATGCCGGCCGCGATGATCGCCTTGGCCTTCTCTTCGTCGATCTCTTCGTCGCGCCGGACCAGCTTGTCGCGCGAGTTCTCCGGGTTCTTGACGTCCTCGGCCGCGCGCCGCCCGATCATGCGGTCGTAGATCGGCTCGATCGTCTCTTTGCCGACCAGGATGTCGGCCACGGTGATGCCGTTGGGCGTGCCGCAGTCTTCCTCGCGGATGATCACGTCCTGCGCGACGTCGACGAGCCGGCGCGTGAGGTAGCCCGAGTCCGCCGTGCGCAGCGCGGTGTCGGCCAGACCCTTGCGCGCGCCGTGGGTGGAGATGAAGTACTCGAGCACGGTCAGGCCTTCTTTGAGCGAGGCCTTGACCGGGATCTCGAGGATGCGGCCCGACGGGTCGGACATCAGCCCGCGCATGCCGCCGAGCTGCTTGACCTGCGCGATCGAGCCGCGCGCGCCGGAGGTCGCCATCATGAACACCGGGTTGAGCGGGTTCTGAGCGGCCTGCATCGCGCCCGTGACGTCGTCACCGGTCTTCTGCCAGATCTCGACCGTCTTGGCATAGCGCTCTTCGTCCGAGATGAAGCCCTGGTCGTAGAGCGAGTGCTGCTCGTCGACCGAAGCCTGCGCCTTGTCGAGCAGCTCGTGCTTGGCCTGCGGCACCACGATGTCCGAGATCGACACGGTCGTGCCGGACTGCGTGGCGTAGCGGAAGCCCAGCGCCTTGACCGCGTCGAGGAACTCCGCGGTGGCGGCGTTGCCGTACTTGCGGTAGCACTCGGTGATCAGCTTCTTGAGCGCGTTCTTGTCGAGGATGTGGTTGAGGTATGGGTAGTTCCAGTCCGGGTTGAAGGCCTGGTTGAGGATCACCCGGCCCACGGTCGTCTTGACGCGGGTGCCGTTGATCCGGACCTCGATCCACTCCTGGAGCCCGATCAGGCGGTGGTTGAAGGCCGAGATCGCCTCGTCGCCGGCCTTGAACGCCGGCGGGGCGGTCGTGCCGTCCTCGCGCTTGCGCGTCAGGCGGCCCATCGGCAGCGCGAAGATCGCGTCGTCCGACAGCTCGGCCTTGGCCGGGCCCTTGTACTCATCGGGCTGGAACGTGAGCCAGTACAGGCCCAAAACCATGTCCTGGGTCGGAATCGAGACCGGGTTCCCGAACGACGGCTGGAGGATGTTGTTCGAGGACAGCATCAGGATGCGGGCCTCGGCCTGGGCGCCGGCGCTCAGCGGCAGGTGGACCGCCATCTGGTCGCCGTCGAAGTCCGCGTTGTACGGGGTGCAGACCAGCGGGTGGAGGTGGATGGCCTTGCCTTCCACGAGCACCGGCTCGAATGCCTGAATGCCCAGGCGGTGCAGCGTCGGGGCGCGGTTGAGCAGCACCGGGTGCTCGCGAATCACTTCGTCGAGGACGTCCCAGACTTCGGGCCGCACGCGCTCCACCATGCGCTTGGCGCTCTTGATGTTGTGGGCTTGAGCGCGGTCGACGAGCTTCTTCATCACGAACGGCTTGAAGAGCTCGAGCGCCATCTCTTTGGGCAGCCCGCACTGGTGCAGCTTGAGGTTCGGGCCGACCACGATGACCGACCGGCCGCTGTAATCGACGCGCTTGCCGAGCAGGTTTTGGCGGAAGCGGCCCTGCTTGCCCTTGAGGATGTCCGAGAGCGATTTGAGCGGCCGGTTGTTGGGGCCCGTCACCGGGCGGCCGCGGCGGCCGTTGTCGATCAGCGCGTCGACCGCTTCTTGCAGCATGCGCTTCTCGTTCTTGATGATGATCTCGGGCGCGCTCAGCTCCAGCAAGCGCTTGAGGCGGTTGTTGCGGTTGATGACGCGGCGGTACAGATCGTTGAGATCGGACGTGGCGAAGCGGCCGCCGTCGAGCTGGACCATCGGGCGCAGCTCCGGCGCGATGACCGGGACGGCCGACAGGATCATCCACTCCGGCTTGTTGCCGCTGGCGAGGAACGCCTCGACGACTTCCAGGCGCTTGATGGCCTTGATCCGCTTCTGGCCCGACGTCTCCTTGAACTCGCGGCGCAGCTCTTCTTGCAGCTTGCGCAGGTTCAGGTCGCGCAGCAGCTCGCGGATCGCTTCGGCGCCCATGCCGGCCTTGAAGCGGGTGCCGTACTTCTCGCGGCTCTCGCGGTACTTCTGCTCGGTCAGGATCTCGCGCTTGCCCAGCGTCGTGTCACCCTGGTCGGTGACGACGTAGGCGGCGAAATAGATCACCTTCTCGAGCTGGCGCGGCGACATGTCGAGCAGGATGCCGATCCGCGAGGGCACGCCCTTGAAGTACCAGATGTGGGTGACCGGGGTGGCCAGCTCGATGTGGCCCATCCGCTCGCGGCGCACCTTGGCGCGCGTGATCTCCACCCCGCAGCGGTCGCAGATCATGCCCTTGAAGCGGATCCGCTTGTACTTGCCGCAGTGGCATTCCCAGTCTTTGGTCGGCCCGAAGATCTTCTCGCAGAAGAGGCCGTCGCGCTCGGGCTTGAGGGTGCGGTAGTTGATCGTCTCCGGCTTCTTGACTTCGCCGAAGGACCAGGCGCGGATCTGCTCCGGCGAAGCCAGACCGATCCGCATCGCGTCGAAATTGTTGACGTCGAGGAGGTTCATCGATTCCTTTACTGTAGCGCGTCGGCGTCGACAGAGGCGGTCGAGGTGACGGCGGGGGCCGATGTGGCCTGGGGTGATCGCCTGGAATGGCGAAAAGACCCCAGGAGACGCCGGTCCGACGTTCCTTGGGTCCGCGTTATCGGCCGAAGGGCATAGGGACGTAGGATACCACGTCCGCGCAGGAAACTCAAGCCCGCATGCTTGGCCGCTGGTTCCGCCGGGGCGCCCTTCTGCTGGGGGCCCTGTTCGCCCTGGTGCTGGTCGTGGCCCTGGCCTACGCCGGCCGGGTCGCGTGGGCCACCCGAACCGGGGTCGCCGCCGTGGCCGGAACCCAGACCGGGCTCGCCCTGGACGGGCCGGTCACGATCGCCCGCGACGCGCGCGGGGTGCCGCACATCCGGGCCGGCTCGGACCGCGACCTGTTCTTCGCCGAGGGCTACGCGATGGCGGCCGACCGGCTGTTCCAGATGGACGTCACCCGGCGCTTCGTCACCGGCCGGCTGACCGAGCTGCTCGGCCAACCGTTATTGGCGGTCGACCGGCGGATGCGGCGCTACGGCGTCGCCGGGCTGGCGAGCGCGACCTACGCCCGGGGCACGCCCGCGAGCCGAGCCTACCTCCAAGCCTTCGCGGCCGGGATCAACGCCGCCGCGGCGCGCGAGCCGCTGCCGGCCGAGTACCGGGCGCTGTTCGCCCGCTTCGAGCCCTGGCGGCCCGAGGACGCGATGGCGGTCGGCTACGCCACCGTGCTCGACCTCGACGACACCGCCGACGCGGTCCTGGGCCGCGAGCGCATCCACCGCCTGCTCGGCGATGCCGGCACCGACGCCTTCCTGCCGCTGACCGACCCGCGCTACGACGTCCCGACCGACGGCAGCCCGCCGGGCCCGATCGCCGGCCTGCCCCCGCTGCCCGGCG
>CAXTNU010000107.1:0-11213 GCA_964245595.1 uncultured bacterium
GCCGGCGAGCGGCCTCGCGCCCGACGAGCTGGCGGCGGCCATGGTCGGCCGCACGCGCGCCGGTCAGCCGCTGCTGCCGCCGCGGGCGCGGTCGATCCCCGGCGCCGGCACGACGCCGGAGGACATTCGCCTCAACGGCTTCACCTACGACGGCGACCCGGACGGCGAGCGGTGCCCGCTCGGCGCGCACGTCCGGCGCGCCAACCCGCGCAACGCCGACTTCCCGCGCCGGCCGCACGGCCTCGCCGCCCGGGCCGCGGCGCTGCTGGGCTTCGGCGGGAGCGGCGGTTTTCGCGCGGACGTGATCTCGTCGGTGCGCTTCCACCGCGTGCTGCGGCGCGGGCGCGAGTACGGCCCGGGACTCACGCCCGCCGAGGCGCGCGCTGCCGCGCCGCCCGGCGATACCGAGCGCGGCCGCGCTTCATCGCCGTGAATGCGAACATCCTGCGCCAGTTCGAGTTCCTCCAGAACGCCTGGCTGCGCAGCACCAAGTTCGACGGCCTGAGCGGCGAGAGCGACCCGCTGCTGGGCAGCCGCGCGCCGATCCCGGGCTGCCCGGCGACCGACGGGTTCAGCCTGCCGCGCGCGGGCGGCGCGCGCCGGCGCATCGCGGGCGTGCCGCAGTTCGTCACCGTGCGCGGCGGCGCGTACTTCTTTTTACCGAGCCTGCGCGCCCTGCGCTATCTGGCCGAGGTGGGCGCGTGAGCCCGCGCACCGTGTTCCCGTTCGAGAGAGAGCAGCGATGAGACTTCTCCGCATCTTCGGCGTCGCCGTCGTCCTGGTCGTCGTGCTGGGCGGCATCTGGGTCGCAAACGCGCTGCGGCACCAGCCGCAGCCGGGTCACGTGCTCGACGAAGCGCTCGCCAACGGCATCGACGCGGCGGCGTTCAAAGCGGCCGACGAGGACTATTTCCACGACATGGACGGCGGTGTCGCGCTCAGCCCGACCGAGATCCAGGGCCGCAACACCTGGCTCGTCTGGAGCGCCGGCGACGACCGCATGTGGGACAAGCTGACGGTGGACAGTTTCGGCAACCTCGACTTCCTCAAGACGCTGTCCTCATGGCCGGGCGACGCGACGCACAAGGCGCTGCCGGCCAATCGCGACAACCGCTGGAGCTATCTCGGCCTGGTCAACGAGCCGTGCTTCGAGAAGGCCACCGGCCCCGATCCCAACCGCTACGGGCTGTGGCTCGACCACCGCGCCGCGAACTGCCCGCCCGACCCGTTCGAGAACGAGCAGAAGTACCCGGGCGTCAAAGTGGGCGCGCGCGGCAAGACCATTCCGGCCGGCTCGTACTACGGCTACGGCAGCGGCATCCTCGGGCTGCGGCTGTTCCCCAACCCCGCCTTCGACGCGGCCGCGGCGAAGCGCTGGGATCCCGACCGCTATTACAAGGACCCCGCCTACTACAACGACGCCAAGCTGGTGCGGCCGTACCGGGTTGGCATGTCGTGCGGGTTCTGCCACATCAGCCCTAGCCCGGTCAACCCGCCGGCCGATCCCGAGCACCCGCAGTGGGCGAACCTCAGCTCGACCGTGGGCGCGCAGTACTTCTGGCTCGACCGCATCTTCTCGTGGGAGGGCCGGCGCGACAACTACATCTGGCAGCTCTTCCACACCTCGCGCCCCGGGACGCTCGACACCTCGCTGGTCTCCACCGACAACATCAACAACCCGCGCACGATGAACGCGATCTACGACCTCGGGCCGCGCGTGCTGCACGCCAAGCGCTGGGGCACGGAGAAGCTGGCCGGCGGCGAGCTCGACAACCACCAGTTCAACGATTACGTCGCGCCGGGCGACCCGCTGGCGGGGCTGTTCGAGCCGCCGGACACCGTCTACACGCCGCGCGTGCTCAAGGACGGCTCCGATTCGGTCGGCGCGCTCGGCGCGCTGAACCGCGTCTACATCAACATCGGCACGTTCAGCGAGGAATGGCTGCTCCATTTCAACCCGATCGTGGGCGGCAAGCCCGTCTCGCCGATCCCGATCAAGGTCGCGCGCGCGAACTCCGCCTATTTCAAGGCGACCGAGGCGCAGACGTTCGCGACCGCGGCGTTCTTCATCAAGGCGAGCGGGCCGCACTACCTCAAAGACGCGCCCGGCGGCGCGAAGTACCTCACTACGGACGAGCCGGTTCTCACCCGCGGCAAGGTCGTGTTCGCCGAGAACTGCGCCCGCTGCCACTCGAGCAAGGTTCCGCCCGCGGTGGAGGGGCTCGACCCGGCCGGCTGCGCGGGACCCGGCTACCTGGCCTGCTGGAACGCGTACTGGGCCTCGACCAAGACGCCGGAGTTCAAGCGCACGATGCGCGACATCGTGCTCCAGCCCGATTTCCTGAAGGACAATTTTCTCTCGAACGAAGTGCGCGTCCCGGTCACGCGGATGCACACCAACGCCTGCAGCCCGCTGGCGACCAACGCGCTGCGCGACAACATCTGGAACGACTTCTCGTCGGAGTCGTACAAGGATCTGCCCTCGGTCGGCGAGATCACGTACTACGATCCGTACACCGGCGCGCCGGCCAAGTACGCCATGCCGGCCGGCGGCCGCGGCTATACCCGCCCGCCGTCGCTGATCAGCCTGTGGTCGACCGCGCCGTTCCTGCTCAACAACAGCCTGGGCCAGTTCGATCCCGACCCGTCGGTCGACGGCCGCATGCGCTCGTTCCAGAGCTCGATCGAGCAGCTGCTCTGGCCCGAGAAGCGCGAGCGCGACGAACGGCTGGGCGACAAGATCCCCGGCAAGATGGACCGCACCACCGAGCAGAGCTACGTGCGGGTGGCACCGGGCTACCTGCCGCCGTTCCTGGGCGGGCAGACGAACTTCTTGGCCCGCATCTTCCCCGCGGTGTTCGGCGCCCGCGGCCAGGGCCTGAACATCGGCCCGATCCCCAAGGGCACGCCGATCGGCCTGATCGCGAACCTCAAGCTGATCTCCGAGGACCCGCCCAACGCCGGCTTCCCGGAGCCCGGCACGATCGATTTCATCCTCACCGCGAAGCACGATCTCGACCGGCTCCCGCCCAACGCCAGCGACGCGCAGGCCGAAGCGGTGTTCAAGAACCTCGAGCCCAAGCTGCTGAAGTTCAGCAAGTGCCCGGACTTCATCGTGAACCGCGGGCACTACATCGGGACCGGCTACTCCGAACCGGGCGCCGAGCCCAACGACGAGCCCGGCCTGAGCGACGCGGACAAGCGCGCTCTGATCGAGTTCCTCAAGACGTTCTGAACCCGGGACGGCGCTACGGCTTCCGACACCGGCCGGCAGGCGCGTGCCGGCCGGACGCCGGAAGCCGGAAGCGTGCACGCAGCGGCGCCGCTCGTACTCAAAGAATGGTCGGAGTTCTACGTCATCGTCGGATCGGCGGCGGCGGCCCTGACCGGCTTGATGTTCGTCGTCATCACCCTCGTCGCGGGAGATCGCTCGCGCACGACCACGACCGGCACGGAGACGTTCAGCACGCCGACCGTGGTCCACTTCTGCGCGGCGCTGCTCATGTCGATGGTCCTGAGCGCGCCCTGGCGTTCGCTCGCGCACCTGAGCGCCGTTCTCGCCGCCGTCGGCGCATTCGGCGTCGCCTACGGGCTGCTGCTCGTGTACCGCATCGGGTACCGCCTGCGGCACGAAGTGTACGAGCCGGGACTCGACGACTGGCTATGGTATGCCATCCTGCCGCTGATCGCCTATGCGGTGCTGCTCGGCGGGGCGCTGTGGCTGCGCATCGGGGCGGCCGAGGCGTTCGTGGCCTTCGCCGCCGCCTCCGCGCTGTTGATCTTCATCGGAATCCACAACGCGTGGGACGTCGTGACGTTCATCGCCGCCGGGCACATGTCGCACCCGGACGGCGCTGCGGGCGAACGGCCCGAGCCGGCCGGCGACCAGCGACCTCGACCGACTTCCGCGCCGGCCGCCACGACGCCGAAGGATGCCGACGGCGGAGAGCCGCCCTCAGATACTGACAAATATTGACTTCTGTCATTCGATGGGCCATAATGGCCGCATGCAGCACCGTACGCTAGGTAAGACAGGCCCGACGGTCTCCGCGCTCGGCCTGGGCGCCATGGGGATGTCGGATTTCTACGGACCCGCCGACCGGAGCGAGAGCGTGGCGACGATCCACGCGGCGCTCGACGCGGGCGTGAACCTGATCGACACCGGCGACTTCTACGGCATGGGTCACAACGAGATGCTCGTGGGCGAGGCGCTGCGGGGCCGCAAGCGCGAGGACGTCGTCATCAGCGTGAAGTTCGGGGCGCAGCGCGATCCGGCCGGCGCCTGGATCGGCTACGACGCGCGCCCGTCGGCGGTGAAGACGGCGCTCTCGTACACGCTCGAGCGCCTGGGAGTCGACTACATCGACATCTACCGGCCGGCCCGGCTCGACCCGGCGACGCCGATCGAAGAGACGGTCGGCGCGATCGCCGAGCTGATCGGCGCCGGCTACGTGCGCCACATCGGCCTGAGCGAGGTGGGCTCGCAGACGATCCGGCGCGCGGCCGAAACGCACCCGATCTGCGACCTGCAGATCGAGTACGCGCTCGTCACGCGCGGCATCGAGCGCGACATCCTGCCGGCGTGCCGCGAGCTGGGCATCGGGATCACGGCGTACGGCGTCCTCTCGCGCGGTCTGATCAGCGGTCACTGGAGCAAGGACCGCTCGCAGCACGAGCAAGGCTTCCGGGCCCACTCGCCGCGGTTCAACGGCGAGAATCTCGACCGGAACCTCGCCATCGTGGACGAGCTGCGCAAGGTCGCCGACGCGCGCGGCATCACCGTCGCGCAGCTCGCCATCGCGTGGGTGCTCGCCCGCGGCGAAGACATCGTCCCGCTCGTCGGCGCCCGCAAGCGCGACCGGCTGACCGAGGCGCTCGCAGCCCTCGACGTGCAACTCAGCGCCGACGACTTCGCTCGGCTCGACGCGGCGATCCCCGCGGAGGGCGCGGCCGGCGCGCGCTACGCCGAAGCCCAGCTCGCGCACATGGACAGCGAGCGCGCCCCGGCGTGACCGACGGCGCCCTGACGGCCGAGGAGATTCTCGTCGCGGCCGAGGACGCGCTGCGGCGCTTCGGCCCGGAGAAGGCCAACGTCGTCGACGTCGCGCGCGCGCTCGGGGTCAGCCACGGCACGGTCTACCGGCACTTCGCGAGCAAAGCCGCGCTGCGCGACGCGGTGATGCACCGCTGGCTGGCCCGAATCGCCGACCCGCTCGCCGCGATCGCGGCGAGCGGCGTCGCGCCGCCGCTGCGCCTGCGGCAATGGTTCACCACCCTGCGCGGGTTCAAACGTGCCAAGGCGGGCGACGAACCGGAACTGTTCGCCACGTACAACGCGCTCGCATCGGACGCGCGCGACGTCGTCGGCGCGCACGTGGCGGAGCTGACCGGACAGGTCGCCCGCATCCTGCGTGACGGCGCGAGCGCGGGCGTCTTCGCCGTCGCGGACCCGGAGCTCACGGCGGGCGCGCTCGTCACAGCGACCCAGCGCTTCCATCACCCCGTGCACGCCGGCGATTGGGGCACGCCGGAGAACGACGCCGCCTTCGAAGCCGTGTGGTCGCTCCTGGAACGCGCCCTGCGCCCGGGATGATCAGCGGCGGGCCGCTGCCGTGTGGTGCGCAGGAGAGGGCCGTTCGCACTGAAAGCGCGTCGGCCGTGACGATGACGGCACCGCACGAGTCGGTCCGGTAGACTCGCGCGCTTCTCGCGCAGCGCGTGGCGGACCGGCACGAGCGGATGGTGCGCGAGGCGCAGGCCGACGTCGAACGGCTGCGCGAGGCGGCTCTGGACGGCAACATCGGTTCGCGCCGACGACTCGGGTCGAGGCGTTGGCGGCGGTGCTGGAATCCGGTCGCTGCTCATCGCGCGCTGTCAAAACCGGTCAGGAGTCAGATAGCGGTTGCCTAGTTGCTCGCTTATATTGGCTAACGAGGCAGACATAACGCGCCACGCGATGAAGTCAGAGATTCACCCCAGCCGATAGGGAAGACCGAATGCGAACATCAGAAGAAATCATGGAAAGAACCGAGCGCTTCTTTCAGCGAGACGGTGCTGAATGTGATGCCCTGCAAGAAGAAGCACGAGCTCTCCTAGAAGAATTGGATGATAACGACATCCCTGAGCAACAACAAGCGCGCATCGCCGTACGGCTTCGTGCGATTATGCGGTCACTCAAGTCGATGGGGTGCGGTCTACCGGAGGCATCTTAGTGAACCTCATGTAGCAGACCGCGTTCAGACCGGCAAAGCGACTAATAATCCAAGGCTCTACTGGCCTCGTACATCCCCTCGCGCCTGCGGTGCGCGTGTTCTTTATCGTCGCAGGCCGACCCGTCCTGAGCGACGTCTCGTGCACCTTCCCCTTCGCCGGAACGATCCCGGCGCGTCCGGGCACCGCCCCAGACGATGAGCGAGTTCGACATCGTCCAGGCGTACTACGGCCTCTCGTCCGACAAGGGGCCGCTGATGAACGACCCGGTCAGCGTTCCAGCGTGGGAAGCGGTGAAGGGGAAGGTGCTGGTCGGTGACCAGCACCCAGTGCGGGTCCATGCGCAGCACCTTGCGGATGAAGTCGTCGACGGCTTCATCGCCGTGTTGCCCGAGGCGGTCGTCTGAGGCGAACTCGTATTTTTGGTCCGGGCTCGTACGTCATGTTTCTCTAGCCTATCAGCGGTGGCCAGGGTGGAATGAAGGGGCTGCCGTCCTGGCGGTGCGCGCGCAACGCGGCGAAGACGCGTCGCATGGCGACCTGCCACGGGTCGTTGCGCGCGCGGTAGCGGCGCAGATGACGGGCGTAGCGCCCGCGCACCGTCAGCGGCGGAAACGGCGGCCCGTACGAAGCGAACAGCGCCTCCTTCGCCTGCGTGCACGCGCAGCACTCGTTCGTCTCGTCGCTCGTGCGCTCGCAGCCGGCGTCCCCGTGCGCCGAGAACCAGTGCCCGCAGTCGGTGCAGCGATAGGCGAGACGTCGGGGGTCCTCGTCGGGTGGTGTCCCGCCGCCCGGCTCGTTCTCGTGCATCGCGCTTCAGCGGGTGTTTGGCAGCGGCGGCGGGATGTAGCGTTCGAGCACGATGCGCATGGGCGCGTCGTCCTGGCGCAGCTCCATGTAGGCCGTGCCGGCCTGCCGGGTGCTCGAGACGCGCAGCACGAGGCTGGCGAAGGAGTCCTCGAAGACGGCGTCCAGGTCGAGCGGCGCCAGCTCCTGCGTCAGGACGCCTTCGACGCCCTCGCGGATGCGGACGGCCGCCAGATCGGCAGGACCAGGTCGTAGACGAGGGCGTGCAGGTCGTCCGACACGCGGTTAGCTCAAGCATCCATAACACATGGGCCGGATCATTGATCGGCCAGTCGGGCGCGGGCAATATCCCCGTCGGGACAAGTTGTGGGCATCCTATGTCCCTGGTGTGTCCCCTCGGCGAGGGCGGCGTATCCCCGATGGGCTATGTAGCGGCCACGGGTGGTCGGCGGAAGCGATACTGGCGCGTGCCGGCACGCCCGCTACCTGACTGAAGGAGTGCCCAATGTCTCTCGTGATCGTCCTGTTCAGTGCGCTGCTTTCGCTCGCGTCCGGCAGCCACGTTCTCACATCTGGTGATCTCTTCGGCGGCGGAACCACCGTCGCGCCGTTTGCTCGCACCGGAGGCGTCGGCTCGCGGACCGTCGCTCCGAGCGATACGACGGGCGGCGGACCGATGCTCGTTCCGCCTTCGCACTGATCGGAATAGTCGTAACGACCCGTCATACACGTTGATTGGTGTGCGTTGCGCGGGTTCGCGCTGGTGTCGACGGGGCGCACGTCGGCTGGCCTGGCCGTCTTGCGCGAGGCGCTCGACCGGGCCGAGGAGCACGACGTCGACGTCTCGAGCCGGACCGAAGCGCTGTACCACGTCGCCTTCGCGTATTGGATCGCCGGCGACTACGAGGCGGCCGACGCATGCGCTGTTCGCGCGCTGGAACCGCGCGTCGACGGAGTCGCCCCGCGCGCGATGGCGCTGCGCGGTTGGATTCGTGTCGGGCGGCTCCGTTACGCCGAAGCCTTGCCGTTCTTCCGGGACGCCCGTCGAGGGGGCGCGTCGTCCATCGCGCGGGACGCGGCCTTCGAGGCCTCCGTCGTGCACGCGCTCGCGATCTACGACCTGCAACTGCTGGAGCACGACGACGAAGCGCGGTACTACACCGACGAGCTTCCCCGCGTACCAGGCTCCTCGCTCGACAGCTACCGGCTGCTCATCGGCGCCGCTGACGCCTGGCGGGCTGCGCTGGCAAGTGACGAGGAGCGGGCGCTGGTCTTCGCGGCGCACACCGAGGCGCTGGACGTGGACCTGTGCTGGCGCGTATTCGGCCTTGCCACGCGGGCCGGCATCGCCCGGGTCTTCGGCCACGAGCGGTTCGCGCGGTTGAGCGCCGAGGTCGAGTTCGCAAGCGCGATGGGGCTGAACTGGGAGACCTCGCCCGGCGACAGCCGCTTGGGACTCTTGTACGGGGCAGAACGACTCGTGCCCAGCGATCTCCACCGGGCGCGCGCGCTGCTCGCAGCCTACACCCGCATCGCGACCGAGGTGGAGCCGCGGTACACGCGGGCCGCGCATGCCAACCAGCGTGCGACCGAAGCGCACACGCGCGGGGTGGTGGCCCTAGCCGCCTCGGACCCGGCCGCTCGCGGACACCTGCGCACGGCGCACGACCTGTTCGCGTCGTTCGGGTTCCGGTGGCGTGCCCTGGCCTCCCAGCTCGCGCTCGGGCGGCACGACTCCGCCGAGGGGCGGCGCGCCTACCGCCAGGCGCGGGCTGAGGTGCTCGAACGCTTCCCGCGCTCGCACCTGGTACGGGAGCTTCACGACTACACGCCGCCGCTGGACATCTTCGATTCCGATGCCTTCACACCGGCGCAGGTGGCGATCATCCACGCCTTGTGCGCCGGCAAGACACCGCAGCAGATCGCGGTTGAACGGCATACGGCTCTGGGCACGGTACGCAACCAGCTCAAGCAGATCTACCGCCGGATGGGATTGCACTCCGTGCACGAGCTGCGCCGCCGGTACGGCGGCGCCTCCGTCTGACGTCCGGGTAGCGAAGGCGGGGACGGCCCGGATCGGGACCCGGAACCCGCGCCCAGCGCGCTTCGACTGGCCTACACAGGAGCACGCACGCGGCGACGAATCCGGGCCGTCCCGAGCGCCCTTCCCCTCCGCCGTTTCGTGGTCCCGTATCCCAGTGGGATACGGGAGACGGTCACACGGCTCGCCGCGCGGCTTCGAGGACCGACCCCACCACCCAACTTCCGGACTATCCGTGGCATAACTCTGGGCTACCCGTTAGGGGAGATGACGGCCGGGTACTCGGCGATCCGCTGCCTGACGATCCGCTCGTCCATCTGCTTCGCCTCCCCAGCGACCGCGACCATGCGCCGGCGTTGCGCGATCGAGGCAAGGCCCTTCTCCATGCTGTCCACTGCTGTTCCCGTGAGGTGCGTCGCCCGCGTCCGTCGCGAGCGGCGGCAGAATCGTGCGATACCGCTCACGCTCTCGGGATGGCTGCTCGAACGCTAGCCATTCCAGTGCGGCGAGCCGCCGGCTTGAGATTAATGGTGCGCGCTAATGCTCTCTCTGCGTTAAATGGCAGCGCATACGGGTCGATGTGTATCGCGACAGTGATCCGAAGGCCGGTGCAAAATGCGGGTGCCGTTTCGGGCGCTGCACATAAAGGCTGCGCTTACCCAATTTAATTTACGGAAAACGGCCTTTACGGGAAGTCACGCCATTCGTCGCGCCACAAGCAACGACGGTGTCGACTCGGACGTCACGGCTAACGGCAACGGTGACGGCTCCGCACGCGTCGGTGCGATAGATGCGAGCGCCGGACGTGCGGAGCGTCTCGATGGTCGATGGCGCTGGATGTCCGAAGGTGTTGTGCCGCCCGACGCTGATCAACGCCAGCGCGGGGTGAACTCGCATGACGAAGGACGGCGTCGAGGCAAATCGGCTACCGTGATGGCCGGCCTTGAGAACATCCGCGCGGAGGTCGGCGCCACTCGCGAGCAGCCGCCCTTCGCTCGCCTCACCGGCGTCGCCGGTGAACAGCGCGTGAAAGATCCGGCCATTGTGGGCGTAGCTCAACCGCAGGACGATGCTGTTCTCGTTGACGTCGTCGCGGCCGTCGGCGATCGGCGGGTCGCTGGGGCCGAGCACGTCGAGCGCCACGCCGTCGTCGCTAGCCCAGTGCATGCCGGCGCGGGCAAGCACGACCGGCACCCCACGTTCGTGCGCCGCGCGCAGACAGTCGACGAACGCCCGGCCCGCATACCGTTGTCCCGAATCGGCGATCCCGTCGACGTGCAGCGCGCGCACGACCGGCGCGCACCCGCCGACATGGTCGCCGTGCGGGTGCGTGTTGACCAGCAGCGCGACCTCGTGCACTCCTTCGCGCTCGAGGTAGCCCAGCACGACCCGCTCGCCGACCGCTTCCGCCGGCGAGGCTCCGTCGACGTTGGGGCCGCGCTCCAGCCGGCCGCCGCTGTCGATCAACATGGTGTGGCCGCGAGGCGTGCGGACGACGATGCCGTCGCCTTGGCCGACGTCGAGCATGACGATCGTCAGCTTGCCGTCGGGCAGCCGCAGCGTCGTCAGCAGGACGAACGCGCTCGCCGCCCCCAGGACCACGGCCGCGAGACGCCCATTGCGCCCGATGAGCCATGCGGCAGCCAACGCAGCCGTGTCGTACGCGACGATCGCGAGCATGGGCGGCGGCGCCACGGACACCCGCGCACCGGGCAGAGCCGCGACCCCGCTCACCACGCGCAAGATCGTGTCGACGTCCCAGCGCGTCAGCGTCGCGGCAACCGAGCCGAACAGCGGCACGCCGGCCAGCGCCAGCGCCGCACAGCCGGTCAGCATCGCGAGCGCGGTAGCAGGGACGACGACGGCGTTCGCCGCGAGCGCATACGGCGCCAGCATCCCGAACGTCGCGGCGCTCAGCGGCCACACGCCGAGCTGCGTCGCGGCGGTCAGTGCCAGCGCCTCGCGCACCCGCTCGGGCAGCACCACGTGCACGCGCCCCGACATGCCCCAGCGCTCCAGCGCGCGGCCCAGCGGCCGGGCGAACAACCCGATCGCCGCCACGCACGAGAACGAGAGCGCGAACGAAACCGAGCCGACCGCCGCCGGCCACAGCGCCGCGGCCACGAGCGCCGCCAGCGCCAGCGCGTTCCACGAC
>CAXTNU010000108.1:0-5824 GCA_964245595.1 uncultured bacterium
GCAAACCCCAGCCTGGGTCAGCTAAAAAACTCCCAGCCCGAGCCAGCGCGGCGCATCCGCCCTTGTCACGTCGATATCACCATGATATCATGACCGGACCATGCGGGCTTTCGCGGCGCGTCTGGACGACGACGTGTACGACGAGCTGAAGACACGGGCCGAAAACGAGCGCAAGAGCATGAACGCCGTCCTGAACGAGTCCCTCGACCGGCACTTCCGCGGGCGCTCCGACGCCAAGGCGGCGCTCCTGCGCGCCTTGGCCGCGCTGGACGACGGCGAGCGGAGCGAGACGTGACCGCGGCGTACAACTCCGGTTCGAACATGGCACGCACGCTGGAATCACTGCAACCGGGTACCCCGGTCTTCGCCGGGCCCACCCGGGTCGCCACCGTCACCGCGGTCTACGCCGAGGGCGACGCGCGCAGCGCCGACCTGCTGGTGGCCCGCTGGGACGCGCTGGGGACCGACGTGATGATCCCCAGCGCCGAAGTGGAGAGCATCGACGAGCGCGGCGTGCACCTCATGCGCCAGGAGTCCGACCAGTACGCCGACCTGGCCCCGTTCGACGAAAAACGCTTTCCGACGCTGAAGAAACTCGCGTGACCGCAGCCGGCCACACCCGCACCGCCAACGGCGCCGCGATGAAGTTCTCGCTCGTCGTGCCGACCTACAACGAGGCCGGCGGCATCGAGCGCCTGATCACGACGCTCGCCGCGGTGTTCGAGCGCAACGACCTCGACGGCGAGATCGTGGTGGTCGACGACAACTCGCCCGACGGCACCGGCGCCATCGTCGACCGGCTCGAAAAGGAAGGCTACCCGGTGCGCTGCCTGCACCGGCCGGGCAAGCTGGGGCTCTCGTCGGGCGTCATCGAGGGCTGGGCGTTCGCCCGCCCCGACTCCGTCGCGCTGGGCGCGATGGACGCCGACTTCTCGCACGACGCCGCCATCCTGCCGCGCATGGTCAAGGCCCTGGCCCAGGACGGCTACGGCCTGGCGATCGGCTCGCGCTACGTGCCCGGCGGCGGGATCGAGAACTGGCCCAAGCGCCGCATCGTCACCTCGCGCGTCGCGATCGCGCTGGCCCAGCCGCTGACCCCGATCCGCGACATCACCTCGGGCTACTTCCTGGTCAAGCGAGACGCGCTTGCGGGCGTGGAACTCGACCCGATCGGTTTCAAGATCGGGCTGGAGGTGATCGCCAAGGCCCGCTACGGCCGCGCGCTCGAAGTGCCGTACGTGTTCACCGACCGGGTCGCCGGCACGTCCAAGCTCAACCAGAACGAGATCTTCAACTACCTCAAGCAGCTCGGCCGCATCTACGGCGCCCGCCTGCAGGGCAAGCGTTAGCCTTGGCCGTTCCGGAGTGGCTGCGCATCCGGCGCGCCCAGCCGATCCCCGCCGAGGACGCCGCGCAGTGGACCAAGTGCCCCAAGTGCGGCTCGATGATCTACCGCCCGGACCTGGCCGCCAACCTGTGGGTCTGCGCGACCTGCGGGCACCACTTCCGGCTGCACGCCTTCGACCGCATCTCGATGCTGGTCGACTCGGACTTCACCGAGATCGGCGGCGACCTCGTTCCGGGCGACCCGCTGGGCTGGGTCGACAAGACCCCCTACCCGCAGAAGCTGCAGCGCGACCGCGAGAAGTCCAAGCTGACCGAGGGCGTGGTCTGCGGCTTCGCCTCGATCGGCGGCTACCCGGTGGCGCTGGGCGTGATGGACTTCAACTTCCGCGGCGGCACGATGGGCACGGTCGTCGGCGAGCGGATCACCCAGCTCTTCGAGCGCGCCCGCGAGCGCAAATTGCCCGTCATCGTGTTCACCGCCAGCGGCGGCGCGCGGATGGAAGAAGGCATGCTCGCGCTGATGCAGATGGCCAAGACCACCCTCGCGGTGCGGCGCTTCCAGGACGAGGGCGGCTACTATCTCTCCGTGCTGACCGACCCGACCACCGGCGGCGTATCGGCCTCGTTCGCCTTCCAGGCCGACGTGATTCTGGCCGAGGCCAAGGCCGCGATCGGCTTCGCCGGGCGGCGGGTGATCGAGCAGACGATCCGCCAGAAGCTGCCCGACAACTTCCAGACCGCGGAGTTCTTGCTCGAGAAGGGCGCGCTGGACATGGTGGTCGACCGGCGCGAGCTCAAAGATCGCCTGCTGCGCTTGCTGGACTACGGCACGGGCGCGGCGAACGATGCGCGCACGGAGGCGAGCGCGTGAACGTCATCGTCGAACGCGAGAAGGGGCTGCTCGAGCTCGAGCAGCGCATCAGCGAGCTCAAGGCGCAGGCCGCGCAGCAGCCGGTCGACATGAGCGCCGAGATCGCCGCGCTCGAAGGCAAGTACCGCCAGATCGAGCGCGACGTGTTCGGCACGATGACGCCCTGGCAGCGGGTCAACATGGCGCGCCATCCCAAGCGCCCCCTGGGCTCGCAGTACATCGCCGCGCTCGACCAGTTCGACGAGCTGCACGGCGACCGCCACTTCCGCGACGACCACGCGATCGTGGGCGGCTTCGCCAAGCTGCGCGGCCGGCGCATCATGGCGCTCGCGCAAGACAAGGGCCGCGACACCAAGGAGAAGGTCTACCGCAACTTCGGCATGCCCTCGCCCGAGGGTTACCGCAAGGTCATTCGGCTGGTGAAGCTGGCCGCTCACCTGGGCCTGCCGGTGGTGACGTTCATCGACACCAGCGGCGCCGACCCGGGCATCGGCTCGGAGGAGCGGGCGCAGTCCGAGGCGATCGCGCAGTCGCTCTACGAGCTGGCCGAGGCGCGCGTGCCGATCGTCGCGACGATCATCGGCGAGGGCGGCTCGGGCGGCGCGCTGGCGCTGGGCCTGGCCGACCGCGTCCTGATGCTGCAGCACTCGGTCTACTCGGTGGCCTCGCCCGAAGGCGCGGCCGCGATCCTGTGGGGCGACGCCGCGCGGGCCGAGGAAGCCGCCACCCGGCTCAAGCTGACCTCGGACGACCTGATCGCGTTCGGCATCGTCGACGAGATCGTGCCCGAGCCGGTCGGCGGCGCGCACCGCGATCCCGAGGGCACGATCGCCCGCGTCCTGGCCGCGGTCGACGCCGCGCTGGGCCCGCTGAGCGCGCTCCCGGCCGACACGCTGCGCGAGCGGCGCTACGCGAAGTTCCGGCGCATCGGGAGCGCCACGTGACCGCCGCGGAACCGGCTCGCTGATGGGCCGCGCCACGCTGTTCCGCTATCTCGGCCGGGTCGGCGTCGTGTCCGTCGCGCTGGTCGTGATGTCGCTGATCGGCGTGCAGTACGCGCGGGTGATCGGGCGCAACGTCGCGCTCGCGAACGACGTGCACGCGGTTCAGAACGACGTCGTCGCGCTGCGCGCCCATCGCGCGCAGCAGCAGCGCGAGCTCAGCCGGCTGACCGACCCGCACGGCGCGGTGCCCGAAATCCACGACCGCCTGCACCTGGTCGGCGACGACGAAGCGATCATCTACCTCAAGGGTAATCGCCTGCCCGCACCGCAGCCGCAGCGAGGAACGGACTTGTGAGCGAGCGCGTGCGCGGGAGCGTGATCAACGTGCACGGCTTGGGCGCGACGGTGCGGCTCGAGGACGGCCGGCTGGTCGCAGCGCCCATCGGCGACGTCAACAAGAACCGCGCCGCCTACACCCGCGCCGCCGAGCACAAGGACGTCACGCTGCCGTTCGACCTGGTCGGCAAGATGGTGGTGATCGCGCAGACCCGGGTCGACGAGGTCGCGCCGACCACAGAGGCTCCGGCCTTGACCGATCCCTCGTTCGAAGCCCAGATCGCGCAGTACCTGAAATCCACCGAGGCCTGGGCGCCGCCCGACCGGCCGCAGCCGTTCGAGCGCCACCTCGTCCGCAAGCGCCAGCGCGCCCGCCACTTCGAAAGCGCGGAAGGATAGCAGCGAACGCCGCGTTCCGCGAAGTGACGGAAGTCCTGGCGCTTACGCCCTGGGTCACACCGCGCGCATGCTTTGGCCATTGCCGCTTGGCCGCAGTTCGGTGCTAGCATCGAAGCGCTATCGTCCGCCGTTCGGTAGTTTCACGAGCGGCTGACTCCAGCGTCGGAGGTGTGCGATGCTCCAGCGGATCGTTCGCGTCGGTGCTTTGTTCGTGATCGCCCTGCTCTGGAGCGGGTGCGGCGGAGGCTCGGGAAGCGCTCCGCCGGTGCCGCGGACGGGTGGCTCCGGCGCCGCCGCGGCGCCGTCGAGCGTCACGTACGCGCTCTCGGCCGCCGGATCGACGCTGCCACTGCCGGCGGCGGGCGCCTACGGGGGCAGCGTCGCCTTCCCGGCGTTCGCCGTGCCCGCGGGCGCCACGATCGCCGCATCGGCGAGCGCGGCCCAAACGGTGGCGCAGTCGACCACCGGAACGATCAACGTCTACTACGCGGTCAGCTTCACGCCGTCCACCAAGCTGGTGTTCCCGACCGTGCCGGTCTTCACGATCCAGCTTCCGGCCGCGGCGAAGGTGAACGACCAGGCGTTTTACTACGGCATCAGCCAGCCCTCGCCGGCCGGCGCGGCGCTCGCGTTTCGCACCGAGGGCCCGGCCGCGGTCTCGGGCCGCACGCTGATCTTCCCGTCGTCGGCCGTGCCGCTGACGCTCGAGCGGGGCGTCACCTACACGTTCGGCTTCTACGGCAGCGCGTCGGTCGCGACGACGACGCCGAGCGATCTGCTGTTCGCGACCGCGGGCGGGAACGAGGTACTCGCCTTTCCGGCCGGTGCCGGCGGCGACGTCGCGCCGGTGCGCGTGATCGCCGGGCCGCACACGGGCCTCTCCGGGCCGGCCGGCATCGCGCACGATGCGTCCGGCAGCATCTACGTCATCAACGCGGGGGCGCACACGGTCACCGAGTATCCCGCCGACGCGAACGGAGACGTCAGCCCGGTCCGCACGATTTACCTGACGAACGGCTTCTACGGCGACCAGGTCGCGGTCGACGCCGCCGGCGCGATCTACGTCGGCAACAACGCAAACGGCCCGACGCCCAACGATCTGGTCGACGTGTACGCGCCGACGGCGTCGGGCAACGCAACCCCGGTCCGAGCGATCGCCACGGGCTACCCGGATACCGCGGGCGGCATCGCGATCGACGCGGCGGGCGAGCTCGTCGTCAGCATCGACCACGATATCCCGCTGCCGTCGACGAACTCGATCGCGGTCTTCGCGCCGGGCGCCAACGGTGCGGCCACGCCGCTGCGCCGGATCGTCGGCTCGAACGCGGGGCTGAGCTTCTTGGGAAGCATCGCGCTCGGTCCGAGCGGAAGGATCTACACGCCGAGCACGCTCGGTTTCCCCAACGTGCAGGTCGTCGCGTTCGCCGCGAACGCGGACGGCAACGCCGCGCCGGTCCTGGCGCTGGGCGGACCGCTGACGCGGCTGAATTTCACGGGCTCGGTCGCCGTCGGCGGCACCGGCACGCTCTACATCGTCAACCAGCCGGCCGGAGCGCCGCAGTTCACGGTGGAGATCGACGTGTTCGCACCCGGCGCGAGCGGTAACGTCGCGCCGGTCCGCATCATCGGCGGACCGCACACCGGCCTCGCCCACGGCACCACGGCTCTCATGGTCATGCCGCGCGCGCTGGCGTTCCCGTGAGCGCGCCGATGCGCCGCACCGGCTCGCACCCCGCCCCCGGAGGTCGAAGGATGAACAGCCACGTCGGCCGCGCCGTTCTGGCAGCGGCGCTCGCCCTCTCCAGCGCCGGCTGCGCGGGCGGCGGCGGTCCCGCGGCCTCCGTTCCCGCCGTCGCGCCGGGCTCGGGGTCGAACCCCGCGTCGGGCGCGGTCGTGTAACCCCACAACCCCCGCGGCGAGACCATAG
>CAXTNU010000108.1:5834-11198 GCA_964245595.1 uncultured bacterium
TGTACCCGCTCTCCGCCGGCGGCTCGACCTTCGCGCTGCCGGCGGCGGGCGGGTACGGCGGAACGGTGACGTTCCCGGCGTTCGCGGCGCCCGCGGGAGCGACGATCGCGGCAACCGCGTCCACGACCGCGCCCGCCCCGCTCGCGCAAGCCGCGCTGCGTCACCCGGCCGAGACCGGCACCGCCGCGGTCTACTACTACCTCACCTTCACGCCGTGGACGACGATCACGCTGCCGACGATGCCGGCCTTCTAGATCGCGCTGAACACCTAACAAGAAAAACAAAACGCGTCGTTCTACTACGCGCTCTCGCAGCCGGCGGCGAGCGGTGCGATCGCCAGCTTCCGCACCGAGGGACCGGCGACGGTCAGCGGCACGACCGCGACCTTCACCCCGTCCAACGTGCCGCTGACGCTGCACGCCGGCACGCGGTACGTGTTCGCGTTCTACAGTCTCGCCCGCGTCTCGGCGGGCGCGCCCTTCGTGTACGTCGCTAACGGCACCGACGCGGTCGCGGCTTTCTCGCTCGCGGCCTCGGGCGACGTCGCGCCGGACTTCACGCTGGCCGGACCGGCGACGCTGCTCGACTCGCCCGTCAGCCTGGCGCGCGACGCGGCCGGCAACCTGTACGTCGGCAACCGCGGACCCCTCACCGCCCCCGTCAGCAGCATCACCGTCTACGCCGGCGGCGCATCCGGCAACGCGGCACCGGTGCGCACCATCGCCGGCCCGCTGACCGGGCTGACCAACTTGCGCTCGATCGCGGTCGACGCGTCGGGCAAGGTCTACGCGGCGGTCCTTGGCGCAAGCCGCGGGGCGGCGGCGGTGCTCGTCTTTGCGCCCGGCGCGGCCGGGAACGTCGCCCCGTCCCGGAAGCTCACCGGCTCGGTGTATCTGGTCGCCGGAATCGCGGTCGACGCGGCAGGCGAGATCGTCGTGGCGAACGACTACCCGAACCCGTCGATCGAGGTCTTCGCGCCGTCGGCGAACGGGTTCGACGCGCCGATACGCACGGTGACGGGCTCGGCCACCGGGCTCGGGGGCCCCGGCCAACTAGCGATCGATGAGGCGGCGCAGCGGATCTTCGTCGCCGACGGGGACATCTCGGTGTTCCCGCTCGGTGCGAACGGCAACGTCGCACCGGTCGCGCGGCTGTCGGGGCCGGATACCGGGCTCGCGAACCCGTCCGGGCTCGCGCTGACCGCCGATGCCCTGGTCGTCTCGGACGCGGGAACGTCGAGCGTGCTGGAGTACGCGCGGGGGAAGCTGGGCGATACCGCCCCGCTGCGCGAGATCACCGGGCCGTACACCGGCCTCGACCAGCCGGCCGACGTCGTCGTGATGCCCTAGCACTCCGGCGAGCGGTTTCCGGCATCCCGAACGCGAGCCGAGGCGCGGGTCGGGATGCCGCCGAAGCGTCCGACATCATGCCCGTGGGAGAAGCACGCGTCGATCCGGTCAAGGTTCCGGGCTCGTTCGTCCGGCTGCAAGGCGCCTACTCCGGCTTGCGCGCCGCCGAGCAGCGCGTCGCGGACTTCATCCTGGCCCACCCGGACGAGCTGATCTACCTGACCGTGACCGAGCTGGCGGAGCGCACCAACACCAGCGAATCGACCGTCGTGCGGCTGTGCCAGAAGATCGGCTACAAGGGCTACCAGGAATTCAAGATCGTGCTGGCGCGCGATCTGGTCGAGCCGACGACCGAGATCTACGCCGCGATCGAGCCCGGCGACGACCTGCGGACGGTCAAGAGCAAGGTCTTCCAGGCCAACGCGCAAGCCCTGCGCGACACGATCGAAGTGCTCGACGACGGCGAGCTGCGGCGCGCGGTCGACGCGCTCGCGGTCGCCAACCGGGTCGAGATCTACGGCGTCGGCGGGAGCGCGCCGCTCGCGGTGGACGCCTACCACAAGTTCCTCAAGCTCGGCATGCGCGCGATCGCGCTCTCCGACGGCGACCTGATGGCGATGTCGTCGTCGCTGCTCGGTGCGGGCGACGTGGCGCTGGGAATCTCGCACACCGGCGCCAGCCGCGACGTGACCGACGCCCTGGGCCGGGCCAAGGAGCGCGGCGCGACGACGATCTGCATCACCCACCGCTCGACCTCGCCGATCACCAAGGTCTCGGGCATCGTGCTGGTCACCGCGGCCAAGCAGACCGCGTTCCGCAGCGACGCCAGCTCCAGCCGGATCGCCCAGCTCACGATCATCGACACGCTCTACGTCGGCGTCGCGCACGAGAACCACGCCCGCTCGCTCGAGATGATCGAGCGCACCCGCGAAGCCACCGCCGCCAAGCGCTACTAAGTGGGTTCGCCGGCCGGCGAGCCCTTCGCGGTCCTCGCCGCGCTGCAGGCCGCAGGCTGGAAACGAACGATGAGCGGTAGACGAGCCGGACAGCGCTTCGACGCCGAGCACGGCGTCACGACCGAGGTGCTGGTGTTCCTGGGCGAGCTCGACCCCGAGGCGATCGGCCCGGCGCTCGAGCACGCCACGCACTACGAGCCGACCCCGGTCGCGCAAGCCGAAGGGCTGCTCGCCGCCTCGCCGCTGCGGCCCGAGCGCACGACCTTCGTCGACCTCGGCGCGGGCATGGGGCGCGTGCTGCTGCTCGCCGCGCGGCGGCCGTTCAAGACCGTGATCGGGGTCGAGGTCTCGCCCGCGCTGGTCGAGATCGCGCGCGAGAACCTGGCCGCCGCGCGCGATCCGCTGCGCGTGGCGCGCGACCTGCGCCTGGTGCGCGCCGATGCGAGCACGTACCGTTTTCCGCCGGGCGACTTGGTGGTCTATCTCTACAACCCGTTCGCGGCCCCGGTCCTGGACGCGGTGCTGATCAACCTGCGCGCGAGCGACGAGCGGCGTGAAGTGGTGCTGCTCTACCACACCCCGGTCGAGCGCGACACGATCGACGCCAGCGAAGCCTTCGAGCTGCTCGACGACCTGGGCTTCGGACTGGTCTACCGGCTGCGCCGCTGATGGACCGCTTCGGCGACGGCGGTTACCGTGCGTTCATCGGGCGCGCTCGGTATCGTTAGGTGTGGGCCGCGCACTTCAACCTGGACGTCGTCGACATTCGTGATGGCTCTGGCGCGTTCGTGCCGCTTCTACAGGCGGTGACCTTGGACGACGGCACGGTGATGGAAGATTTTCGGCTGCCTGGGCCAGTCTATCTGCGTGCTGGAGAAACCGCGCACGGCGAGCTGACGCGCGCTAGCGCTCGGAATCGCGGATGCCGACTGAGCGCTTGACCAAAAATAGCTTGCTTGGTATGCTTACGGCCCGAGCGAGGTGAATTCATGGCGGACGCGTACTCTGCGCCGAAGACGGCGATCTTCGGCATCCACGGCATCAGCCCGATCCAGCGCTACGGATTTCAGGATCAGCTCGCGGAAGGTCTGCTCAACGCGCTGAACCTGGCCGAGCCCGGCAAGTGGACGTCGCTCGCGTACTGGCCGCAGATCGAACCGGTCACGGGATTGCCCGGCTTGCGCGCCACGGCGCTGCGCGTCTGCCGCGTCGGGGAACCGCCCGCAGATGCGCCGGCTGACGACGAGCAAGACGGTGACCGCGAACCATCGGGTCCGGTCTTCGACGTGTACGAAGGGTACTGGAGCCCGCTCACCAAGGGCCGCACCAACGCCGCCTCGCTGGGCGCATGGCTGGTGAAGTGCCTGCTCTCCGGCGCCAGCGCGACCGCCAGCATCCCGGCCTCCGTGGGAAAGCTCCGCTGGGACTTCGGCTACATCGGCACGCTGCTCGCCGGCGGCGCGCTGGGTGTCCTCGTTGCACTGTTCCTCGGGCTTACGGGGCTCACCCAGTTCACGAGCGCGTTCGGCATCGCCTCACCGGGAGCGGCGTTCTTCGTCAATCCGCTTGCGACCGTGCTCAAGTTGCCGCTCCCCGCGTTCGCCGTGCTGGCGCTCGAAGGACTCGCCGCGTTCGTGACCGTCGAGCTCTTCGCGCTGATCGGTTCGTCGCGAGGGAGGGAGCAGCAGCGAACGGGCATGGCGCGGCAAGCCGCAGCGGGCAAGCACCTCAAGGCGACGATGATCGCGTCGAAGCGCTGGCACCGCGCGGCGATCCGCATCGCCGTCGTGCTGGCCGCGCTGCTCCTTGCCGCCGCGGTGGCGATTCCGCTCGTGTGGCTGCACCAACCGCAGGTGCTCTGGGCTTCGCTGCTGCTGGTCGCCGCCGCGGCAGTGCTGCGCGCGGCACGCTGGTTGCTCGACTTCGCCGTAACCGAGGTCTTAGGCGACATCCAGGTCTACACCACCCACGACACGACCGCGACCGATTTCGCGGTGCGCGAGCTGGTCATCACGACGGTCGCGACGTCGCTGCTGGCCGTGCTGCGCGCGCGCGACGCGAGCGGTGAGAAACCGCTCTACGACCGCGTCCACATCGCGGCGCACAGTCTGGGCTCGACGATCGCGATCGACGTGCTGATCCGGCTGCGGCAACTGTTCCTCGAAGGCGCCGTCAGGCCCGACGAGTGGAGCACGCTGCGTTCGCTGATGACGTTCGGCACCGCGCTGGAGAAGACGCGCTTTTTCTTCGACGTGCGTTACCCGACGCCGACCGCGCGCTACGACCAGTGGCAGAACGACGTTTACGGCAGCCTCTTCACCGCCGAGCGGCCCGCACTGGACACCGGCCAGGGAATCTACTGGAGCAACGTCTGGTACTTCGAGGACATCGTCGCCAACGAGATCGTCTCGTATACCTCCGACGTCGAGGCGGGCAAGGCGAACTTCGTCTGGTCGAAGGACCACGGCGGCCGGCCCGGCGAGCGCACTATCTGTGCGAACGTCCGCTTGCCCTCGCTCTGGTCGCGCTGGCAGTTCATCCACGGCAACTACCTGGGCGACACCCGCTTCTGGGATGTCGCCTTGCCCGTGTTTCGCGAAGGAGCGGGTTAGTGCGCGGATCGGCGTAGGCCGACGGCCGAAATCTCAAGGCCATGCGGGCGAAGTTCCACCGCCGAACGAATGGCCCGCCGGTGGTTCGCGCGCTCGTCTCCATCGGCACCAACTCGACCCGCTTGCTCGTTCTCGACGGCGCGCTGCGGGTGGCGTCCGAGTCGCGCGGCACGCGCATCGGGACGGGGATCGGCGTTACCGGCGCGATCGATCCGGCCGCGCGCGCGCGCACGCTGGCCGCGATCGACGACTACCTGGGCCTGGCTCGCGCGCGCGGCACGACGCAGGTCGACGCCATCGCGACCAGCGCGCTGCGCCGGGCCAGCGACGGTGAAGCATTCGGAGCCGAGGTCGCGGCGCGCGTCGGCATCGCGCCGCGCGTGCTCAGCGGACCGAGGTCGCGCCCAGGAACGAGTAGGTCGCCTCCTCGGCCCCGCTGAGCACGCG
>CAXTNU010000109.1:0-4892 GCA_964245595.1 uncultured bacterium
GCGCTCGCCGCCGGCCGCGCCGGTTAGCCGGCGCGCGAGGAGAGCGACGCGCTCGGAGCGTGGGCCGACCGGATCGTCGCGCTCTACGCGCCCTAGCGGACGAGGACCGCGGCCGTCGACGGCGGCAAGCCGTCCCCGCTCCAGCCGCTCACGCGCGCCTTTCCGCCGCGGTACGAGCTGCGCTCGTCCAATTCGACCCGGTGCGCGTACGGCGCGGCGAGACGCGGCAGCTTGGCGCTCGCCGTCGGTGAGGCGTTGACGACCGCCGCGCACGGCCCGACGGAGGCGCCTCCGATCGCGCAGTCCGCGAATTCCCGGGCGTACACGCCGTCGCGCTGGAGCTCCTCGATGCTCCGCGCCGTCGCACGCGGCTCGAGCGGCACGAGCTCGCTCTCGGGATACAAGGCGAACCCGTCGGACTGCGGTTCGGCCATCGCGAAGATCGACCAGCGCGGATCGTACGCGAGCAGGAACGCGGCGTACGCGTAGAGGCGGTGGGCCGGCGACGGGTCGCCGTTCTGCAGGCAGACGGCCAGCTTGTGGTGCCGCTCGACCGCCATGAGCCCGTTCTCGAGCCGCTCGAACTTGCGGTCGGCGGAGGTGAACAGGTAGCCCACGTTGTTGAAGCAGCCTTCGAACATCTGTCCCATGACGAACGGCTGGTCGATGATCGCGCCGTCGTACGCCGGTCCCATGCCGGCCCGGTCGCCGCCGTTGACGAGCACCGGTTTTCCCGCCGCGGCCAGCATGGCGCGCTCGCCCGCGATCCACGCGGCGTCACCGGCGATATCCGCCTGCCGGCCGAAGTTCCAGTAGATGTTCGAACCCGGGATACCGTCGTCGCGGGTGAAATTGCTGCCCGAGTCGTCCGCGAAGAAGCCGTCCAAACGCGGCGACGCGGCCAGGATCGCCGCCGTCGTGCTCGCATACGCGCGCCGCGCGGAAGACGAGGCCGGGTTGAGCGCCTCCTGGTACTGATAGCGCGGCCCGTAGAAATGGTGCAGGCGCTCGCCGCGCGCGTCGTGCACCCACGCATCCTCGGCGTGGTCGAGCCGTTCGCCGATCGGGCCGTCGCAGTGGCCGGCGGGCGGAACGAACGGCGGCACGCAGTGCGGAACGAACGTCGGGTCGGTGTAGGCCAGCGCCATCCCGCCGCCGGCGCGCTTGAACGCGTCGGCGTGCTGCGCGGTGAAGCCGTCGTCCTCGACCATGTCGACGTGCGCCGCCATGTACTCCGCCGGCACGGCCGCGTTGACGTCGTTCAGACCGAAGTATGCCAGGGAGCGCACGTGCCGGCGCCGAGGCCACGCCGTCGCGCGAGCGGCGGGAGCGTTCAGCGCTCGCTCGGCGGCGGGAGGAGCATCGCGGGGGTGCGCAACCGCGCCCAGGGCGAGCACCGCGGCGATCAGCCCGAGCGCGAGACGAAGCCTCATGGCGCCCGTACTACTCGCTGCGCGGGCGCCCGGCCTACTGGACCAGGATCGCCGCCGTCGCGGGAGCCAGGGTCGACGGCACGCCGGAATTGACGTGCGCCGCTCCGCCGGTGTAGCGGCTCTGCGAGTCCAGACCGATGCTGTGCGCGTAGGCGGTCGCCAGCGCGGGAACGGCGGCGCTCGACCCGTGGGAGGCGTTCACCACGGTCGCGCAAGGCCCGATCGGTGCGCCGGCGATCGCGCAGGCGGCGAACTCGCGCACGTACGCACCGCCCCGAACCAGCTGCGCGCCCTTGGTCGCGGTGAAGCGCGGCTGGGTCGGAACGATCGTCGTCTCGGGCCAGACGGCATACCCGTCGGACAGCACGTCGGCCATCTGGTAGACCGAATAGTGGGGATCGTAGCTGAGCAGCCACGAGGCGTACGCGTACAGACGCGCGGCCGGCGTCATGTCGCCGGTCGGCAGGCAGATCGCGAGCTTGCGGTGCGCCTGGACCGCGATCAGCCCGTCGAGCTGGCGGCTGAACTTGTCCCCGACGTCGGTGAAGAGGTACCCTCCGCTGTTGTCGTAGCAGCCTTCGGACATCTGGCCCAGCACGTTGGGCAGGTCGACGAACACGCCGCCGTACGCCGGGCCGGGCGCCTCGCTGTAGCTGCCGCCGCCGTTCACGATCACGGGCTTCACGGCCGCGCCGAGCATGGCGATCTCGCCCGCCTCGTACGCCGCGTCGCTGTGGATGTCGGCCTGCGGAGCGTTGAAATCCCAGTACAGGTTCGAACCCAGGCCGGTCGACGAGCTCGGTTCGGTGAAATTCGAACCCGAGTCGTCCGCGAAGAACCCGTCGAGCAGCGGCGAAGCGCTCAAGATTCCGGCGGTCGTTTGCGTGTAAGCGCCTTGGGCGACGGGTGAGGTCACGTTGAGTGCTTCTTGGTACCCGAACGAGCCGTACGCGTGATTGATGCGTGCGCCGCTCGCGTCGTGGACCCAGGCCCGCTCGTCGCTGCTGACCAGACCGCCGATCGGGCCGTCGCACTTGCCCGCGGGCGCGGTGAACGGCGGGCTGCAATGGGGGACGAACTGCGGGTCGGTGTACGCGATCGCCATTTTGCCGCCGGCTCGCTTGAACGCGAGCGCGGATTGGGCCGTGTAGCCGTCGTCTTCCACCAGGTCGACGTGCTGAACCATCCAGGCCGCCGGAAGCGCGGCGTTGACGTTGTTCAAGCCGTAGTACGCCGCGGTGAAGACGTGCTCCGGAAACGACGCGCCGGGAGCGGCTCCGGCAATCTGCAATGTGGTGCTCGCCGCGGGCGCGCCCGGCGCGGTCGCGCCGACGTGCACGACCGCGCCGTTGCCGCTGCCGTCGTACCGCAGCGTCACGGCGGTGTCGGGCGCGGCGACCGAGTTCACCGAGAGCGCGCTGGCGTGCGATCCATCGTCGGTCGTCAGCGCGATCGGGCTCGCATACGGCACGCTGCCGACGATGGTGTAGCCGGCGGCATCCTTGGCGCTGACGGTGAGCGGGATCGTGGCCGCGGCCCCGGCCGGAACGCTGCTGCTGCCCAGCGCGACGGCGATCGATGCGATGACGCCGCTGAACGTGATCTGAATTTTGTTCGTCTGGCCCGGCACGATGGTCGTCTGCGTCTTTCCTTGCGCGAGGACGTTGCCCCCGGCACTGGGCGCATCGTACAGCGTCGCGACGAACGTGATGAGACCGGCCGGCACGGTCAGCAGCGCCGAGCAGGCGTCGTTGGCGCAATTGACGATCTGCGTTTGGCCGGCGTACGCGATCGTGGCCGATTTGGTGCCGGCCGAGACGTAGCGCGGGCTGCGGCGCTGGCCGCTCGCTGCCGTGGCGCTCGGCAAGGCGATCGTGAAGGGGATCGCCTGGGCAGCGCCGGCGGGGACGGCGACCGCCGGTCCGGCGGGCGGTAGGGCGCCGGTGCCGCCCCCGCCCCCGCCGCACCCGCACAGCAGCGCGGCCAGGGAATAGGAAAAGAGCAACCGTGCGAAGCGCGCGTCCATGCGTCGACCCTCGAAGTCCGGAAGATCACGGCACCGGGAACGTCGAAGAGACGGTCCCTCTACCGCAGCGGTCGGTGCACGCCGACGTTGCTTCCTAGCCGGTCAGCGCCACCGTATCGTCTGAATAACGTATCGGCGCTAGCCGCCCGGGGATTGAGGGCCTGTGGGACGGCTCACACGCAGGCGCGCCAGTACGCGGCGGACCTGGCGCCCGAAGATGGCCGGCGCCGCCCGCCAGATGATGCGCGCGTCGCGCACGGTCCGCTTGCCGTCCACGACGATCGTGTCGCCGGCGAAGCTCACCGTGTGGATGCCGTCCGCGAAGGGCGCGACCGGCGCCAGCCGCTTGACGATGGTCTCCCGGTACGAGTCGGGGCTGAGCGCGTCGACGCGCGCGACGGCCACTGCGCCGCCATAGGTTTGCGAGCAGTCCTGGCCCAGCCGGTAGAGCACGCCGTCGACGACGAACGGCCGGCCCGCGGGGCGTGCGCTGGCGACGTCCACGACGATCGGATTGAGCGCGTGCTCCGTCCACGGCCCGCGCGGCGAGCTCGCGTGGAACGCGTACAGCGCCAGGTTCGAGCCGCGGGAATAGCGCGTGCAGAACGCCCACCAGCGGCCTTCGTGCGCGAAGAACGTCGTATCGACGCCGTCGAAGGCGGGGAAGACCGCAGCCTCGCGCTGCCATTCGGCCGGAAAGCGTATGCAGCGGTAGAGCGCGACTTCGTTCGCGCCGTAGTTCTCGGGCACCAGGTACAGCTCGCCGTCGATCTCGAGCGGAAACGGCCAGCTCAGGTGGGTGTCGCGCTCGAGCGCGCGCATTCGGCGCAGGACGCGCTCCTGGTCGTCGAGCACGAGCGCGTCGATGACGCCCCGGCCGTGCGCGAAGTCGAAGTGCTCGGCGAACAGGACCCGCAGGCCGTCGCGCTCGACGACTAAGGGATCGGCCACAACCGGCCGCGCCGGCGGGGCGGGCAGCCAGCGCACGGCGAGCGGCGGGGCGGCGCGCAGCCGGCGCGGGCCGCCGGCCGCGAAGCCGACGTTCCAGCGGTCGAAGCGGGTCAGCGCGTCGCTCAGCCCGGCGGCGATGCGCAGCCCGGCCTCCGCATAGAAACGCAGCCGGTCGACGCGCGCGGGCGCGCTCGGGACACGGGCGGCCTGGCCTTCCACCGCGATCGTCCCGCCCCGAGCGAGCACGGCGACGAAGGTGGCCGGCCAGCGGCCGGCTTCGCGCAGCGCGATGCGAAGCGCCACCGGATACCACGTCCCAAGCGCGAAGCGACCGCTGCGGATGACGGCCTCCCCGCCCCCGCCGCGCCGGACGAGCCGGATCGAGGCGACGTCGGCCCGCCGGCATATTTCGCGGCCGAAGGGCAGCCCGGCGTCGTCGTCGACGCCGAGCTCGAACGCCCAGACGCCGTGGGGCGGGTCGC
>CAXTNU010000109.1:4902-11061 GCA_964245595.1 uncultured bacterium
CCGGAGGAAGAACGGTGGCCGCGGCTTCGACCGCCACCGGAGCGAGCGCCGATCCGACGACGAACGAAGGCGGCGCGCTCGCAGCGCCACGGCTCGCGCACCCCGCGAGGCGCACCACTTCGACCGACACATCGGGGACGCGGCGCAGCGCGGCGATCACCGCCGCTTGCCACGCCGGAATCGTCGCTGCGGGGACGCAGACCGCGACCTTCAGGCGCCCCTCGCTCGAAGGGCCGGCCCGGCTCCGGGCGGCGTCCCGCGCGCCAGCGCCGCACTGCGCAGTTGCGCCACCAGGATGAGGACCAGCCACAGGTACTTGTAGTTGGCCAAGTCGATGAAGAACGATACGAAGCCGACCGCCAGCAGCGCGGCCGTCAGAGCGACGCGCAGATCGTACAGCTCGTCGCCCCGCCGAATGCCCGCGAACTGCCGGAACACCGAAAGATACGCCAGCCCCGCCAGCACCAGGCCGACGACGCCCAGCTCGAGCAGAATGTGCAGCGGGGTGTTGTGCGGCGGCCGGCCCCAGCCTTGGTTGATCAGCGCGTAGACGGTCAAGTAGTTGCGGTCGTACGCTTCGATCGCCCCGCCGGACCCCCAGCCGAACAGCGGGTGCTGCAGCCACGCGCGCCACACGATGTGCCAGATGAAGCTGCGCCCCGCGCCGCCGGTCGAGCCCGCTTCGACCATGCGCCGGCCGATGGCCGGAACGAACAGCAGCACGAGGCCCAGGGTGGGTAGGGTGACCGCCGCACCGAGCAGGCGGCGCTTCGAGTACGCGATCAGGACGGCCCCGATCAGCACGCTGCCGAGCAGCGCTTCGCGCGACAGGCTGATCAGCTGACCCGCCGCGATGATGGCGACGGCGCCGCCGTACGCCAGCATCGCGCCCGGCTTGCGGGCGTGCAGCAAACCGACCAGAGCCAGCGCGAACGGGCCCAGCAGCGCGTTGGCGAAGTGGTTCGGGTCGATCGTGCGGTCGTCGATGTTGATCATCAGCCGCCCGTAGTCCGCCCCGGCGGCTCCCACGTTGTGCAGCAAGTACATCCCGTACAGGCTGGCCACCGTGCCGCCGACGACGGTCACCGCGCACACGGTGCGCAGCTCGCGCTCGGTTATCGGCGCGACGGAGAGCACCGCGTACAAGATGACGAGCGATCCCATCGTTTGCGCGTCGATCGCGGCAACGCTCAGGTCGGGCGCCCAGAGCACGCTGAGCAAGAGCCACGCGAAGTATGCCAGCCCGAAATACGTCGCCAGCGGCGGCCGCCCGAGCCGCTTCTGGCGCAGCAGCGCGATGACGACGAACACGATGGATGCGGCTCCGAGCAGCTTCGTGAGCGTTCCCGCGCCGGGGATGAGCAGCATGTTGTCGAGCGGGACGAGGATGAGATAGAGCCCGTACGGGAAGACGTACGGCCGCCGGAGCGCGAGCACCAGCAGCGGCAGGGCCAGCACGAGACCGCCGAGCGCCGCCGCCTGCTTGTACTCGCCGCTGCCGATCGCGAAGGCCAGCGCCAAGGCACAGCAGGCGACGACCGCCGCCCCCACGCCCAGGAGCGAGCGGCGGTCGCCTAGGCTAGGCCGACGCGGCGAGGCGGCGAGCCGCACCGCGCTTACCGCCCAGCGTGTACACCTCGAAACCGGCCGCGCTCCACCGCTCGCGCGTCAGAAACGCGCGCGTGTCGATCAGATGGGTCGCCCGGCAAAGCGGCGCGAGCACGGCCGGGTCGATGTTCCCGAACGCATCGTGGCCGACCATGAGCACGATCGCGTCGCAGCCGCGCACGGCTTCCTCGAGCGAGGCGGCCAGCGGGCGAACGTAGCGGTCCGCGACCGGATCGAACACCCGCGTCTCGTAGCCGCGCTCGTGGAGCAGCTCCTCGACCCGCTCGGTGGGCGACTCGCGCGTGTCGTCGACGTTCGCTTTGTACGCCGCCCCGAGAATCGCCACCACCGCGCCCTCGCGCGGCGGCACCATCTCGGCCACGCGGCGGACCACGATGTGCGGCATCCGCTCGTTGATGCGGCGCGACGTCTGGATCAGCTCGGTCAGGAACGGGTTGGCATTGGACAGGAAGTGCGGGTCGACCGGGATGCAGTGCCCGCCGACCCCGGGGCCCGGCGCGAGGATGTTGACCCGCGGGTGCCGGTTGGCCAGGGCGATCACCTCGTGCGCGTCGACGCCGAGCTCCTCGCTCAGCAGCGCGAGCTCGTTGGCGAAGGCGATGTTGACGTCCCGGTACGTGTTCTCGACGACCTTCGAGAGCTCGGCGGTCACGTTGTCGGTGGTGTAGATCGCGCCTTCGCAGAACGACGCGTAGAGCGCGCGGGCCCGGTCGGCATCGCCCGGGTTGCGCCCGCCGATCACCCGGTCGTTGCGCCGCAGCTCCTCGACGATCGCGCCCGGAATGACCCGCTCCGGGCAGTGCGCGACCGACACGCTGTCGGGGTCCACCCCGGCGGCCTTGAGAGCGGGAACGACGACCCGGTCCATGGTGCCCGGCGGCACGGTCGACTCCACCACCACCAGATCGCCGCGGCGCAGCTTGGGCGCCACCTCACGGGCGGCGGCCTGCACGTACGAGAGGTCGGGCTTGTGGTCGACGGTCGGGGTCGGGACGCAGATGACGTACGCCTCGGCCTGGTCGGGAAGGGTGGCGCTCAGGCTCAGCCGGCCGCCGCGCAGCGCGGCCACGACCAGCTCCCGCACGGGCTGCTCCTTGACGTGAGCGGCTCCGTCGCGCAGCGACTGGAGCACGCGCGGGTCGACGTCGTAGCCGACGACCTCGTGGCCGGCGAGCGCCATCATCGCGGCGGTGGGCAGCCCGATGTACCCCAGGCCTTGAACGCACACTCTCATCCTTGATCTCCGTTCGCGCACGCGCGAACGCCCTCCAGTTCCGGTGCAGTATGACGAGGCACCCCGTACCCACGGGACCAAGGACCCACACCAGTTCCGGCCATGATTTGACCCGGCGAAGGGACGCTTGCGTCCGGGCGGGGTAGAGATGGAGCACCATGGACGGACGCCGCGTGTTCCTGATCGAGTTCAACGAGCTGTCGCCGGCGCTGCTCGAGCGCTTCATCGCGGCCGGCGACTTACCCAATTTCGCCTGGCTGCGCGACGGCGCGGACGTCTTCAGCAGCGACGCGGGCGAGACGGGCGGCACGCTGGTGCCCTGGATCCAGTGGCCTTCGGTCCACACCGGGCTGCCCTACGCCGAGCACGGCATCTTCCACCTCGGCGACGCCGGCGGGGCGGCCTGGCCGACCATCGCGAGCACGCTGGCCCAGGCCGGCCTGCCGGTCGGGGTCTTCGGCGGGATGAACGTGCCGGCGCCGCGCGCCGCGCGCGGCTTCTTCCTGCCCGACCCCTGGGACAAGCGCGGGCGGACCGAGCCGGCCTCCCTCCAGCCGTACTACGACGTCGTCGCCGAGCAGGTCAAGGAGTCGTCACACCACGGCCGGCTCGGCTTGCGCGACGTGGTCAAGCTGGGCGGGTTCTACGCCCGCCACGGGCTGCGGCCGGCGACTGCGCTGGCCGTGGCGCGCCAGCTCGCCCACGAGCGCACCGACCGGGGAGTGAAGTGGCGCCGGGCGGCGCTGCTCGACCAGGTGCAGTACGACGTCTTCGCCCACTACGTGCGGGCCCACGGGGTGCGCTTCGCGAGCTTCTTCTCCAACAGCACCGCGCACTACCAGCACCTGTACTGGCGCAACATGGAGCCGGCCGCGTTCGCCGAGCCGCCCGAACCCGGCGCGCACCCCAGCTTGCGCGCGGCGATCCGGCACGGCTACCGCAGCATGGACCGCCTGATCGGGCGCTTCCGGCACGACTTTCCCGACGCCGCGCTGGTCTTCGCGACCGGGCTCTCCCAAGAGCCCTACACCGGGCCGGTGCTGCGCAACTACCGCCCGCTCGACTTCGCCGCGCTGCTGGCGTTCCTGGGCGTCGCGGGCGGCAGCGTGGCGCCCGTGATGACCCACCAGTTCCACGTCGACTTCGCAAGCGAGGGCGAGGCGCGGGCGGCCGAGGCGGCGTTCCGCGCGCTCGAGGTCGACGGGGAGCCGGTCTTCGACCTGCGCCGCGAGGGCAGCGGCCTGTTCGCCGGCTGCCACTACCTCGACCCCAGCGTGCTCGAGCGCGACGCCGTAGACACGCGCAGCGGCGCGCGGCGCCGCTTCGGCGAGCTGTTCTACCTGATCGACGGCCACCGCAGCGGCCACCACACGCCCGCGGGCGCGCTCTGGATCCGGACCACCGGGCGCGGGTGCGTGCACCCCGAGCCGGTCTCGATCCTCGCCATCGCGCCGACCATCCTGAGCTTGTTCGGCGTCGCCGCGCCCGCCGCGATGCGCGGCACGCCGCTGCCGCTGGGGAGCCTGCCGCGGCGGAGGGTGGCCGCGGTCTAGTGCCGGTCCGGGCGGCGTTCGACGAGGTCGAAGTCCGCGATCTGGCCCTCGCCGACCTCGACGCCTACGTCGAGTACTGGCACCGGCCCGGCAACCCCGCCCTGACGGCGCTCGGCATCGACCCGCGCAAGGTCTACCCGGCCAGGAAGATGCGCGAGATGCTGGCCCTGAACATCGCCGGCAATGCCGCGTTCCCGGCGTCGCAGATGTCGACCCTGGCGATCGTCTACGCCGGCGCCGCCGTCGGCGTCCACGAGCTGACCCACCTGACGGCGGGCGGCTCGGCGGTGATGCACGCCCACATCTGGGACGGGGCGCAGCGCGGGCGCGGAATCGGGCTGATCTCCTACGTCAAGGCGATGCGGCTGTACTTCGAGCGCTTCGGCTTGGCGACGATCCGCTTCGAGACGCCCAAGGTCAACGCGGCGGCGAACCGGATCAAGAACAAGCTCGGCCTGCGCCCCGTCGGCAGCGGCACCTTCGACCTGCCGATCCTCGCCCGCGCGGTCGAGACCGACAGCTACGCGGTCGCGCGGGACGAGTTCGCGCGCATCTACGACCGGGTGCGCGCGCGCGGCTGAGCGCTAGGCGACGGCGCGCAGCCGGGCCGAAAGCGCGGGCGCCTCGCCGCGCCCGACGAACGCGTCGAGCGCGTAGCGGAAGTAGGGGTACTGCAGGTCGTGCACGTCGTGGCCGGCCCCGGCGACCGAGCGGATCGTGGCCGGCCCGCCGACGCGGCGCAGCGCGTCCAGGGTGATCTGGTTGCTGACGATGACGTCGTGCGAGCCGACCAGCGCGAGCACCGGCAGGCGCAGCTCGGCGAGCCGCTCCATGGTCGGGTGCGTTTCGTCGCTCACCACCCGGCGCGCGACGTTGACCAGCGAGTCGGCCGACAGCAGCGGTTCGACCAAACGCTCGAGGTGGCGCCGGTTGGGCAGGCGGAAGATCTCCTCGCGCGCCTTGGCGTCGTCCGGCGCGACCTTGCTCCAGTCGATCGGGCCGGCCATCTCGCCGATGCGCTTGGCCAGGCCCTTGGCGGTGCGCGGGTCCTTGCCGACGATGTCGAGCACCATCTGGAGGTCCTTGGCGTAGCGCGTCCAGGCCGGCTGCACGCCCGCGATGCCCTTGAGCATCGGGGTGGTGAAGGTCAGCGAGGCGGCCCGCGCGCCGAGCAGCGCGGCCAGCTCGACCGCCGGGCGCGCGCCGTTGCACCAGCCCAGGACGTGCACGCCGGCGAGCGCCTCGCGCTCGACCATCGCCAGCATGTCGGCCGCCTCGTCCTCGAGCCGCACGTCCGCGCTGATGCCGCCGGCGAACAGGTCGCCGTGGCGGCGCACCGGCACCAGCAGCTTGTAGTCGTGGCTCGGATCGCCCAGGAAGCGCTGCCAGGCTTCGATCGGGACCCCGGTCGCGCTGACCAGCACGACCGGGTGCGTGCCGCCCCGCCGCACGTAGTAGTCCGCGCCGCCCGCCGAGCGCAGCTCGTAATCGGCCGCGAACGCTTCGCGCACCGCGCGGACCGGTTGGGCCGCGCGTTCCAGCCGCAGCCGCCGGCCGGCCGCCGAGTAGGCGTCGAGCACGACCGCCGCCACCCATTCCGCCAGGAACGTTCCGCTCGCACCGTCTTGCGTGGCGTAGCGCGCGCGCAGGTGGGCGTTGCCCTCTTCCAGCGCGGTCTCGACGGCGTGCGCCGGCAGCCCGCCCGCGCCCGCGCCGCCGGCGTGCGCGCGCGCGAAGGTAGCC
>CAXTNU010000110.1:0-10984 GCA_964245595.1 uncultured bacterium
CATGCTGGCCGTCGCAGCGCCCGGCCTGGATCGCGTCCGCGTAGCGATCCAGCCGCGCCGACTCCAGCCCCATCGCCGCGTACGTCGCCAGCGTCGCGCGGGCGAGGTGCGCGTTCGCGCGGCGCAGCTCGGCGTTCGCCTGCGCCGCGCTCATGCGGTCGTCCAGCGCCTCCGCGTCCGCGCCGTCGCGCAGCGCGAGCACGAACGCCGCCCCGTCCATCGGCGCGGTGATCCCGTGCAAGTACGCACGCAGCCACGCCGACAGCGACGGCTCATCGTGCACGCCGCCCTCGCTGATGGCCGTCTCCAGCCCGAACGAGTGCGCGAACGCCCCGGCCGGAAAGGCGGCATCCGCGAGCTGCAGGAGTGCGCTCAGGTTTGCGGTTGCCATGGACTCAGTCATGGCCGTGCGGCGCGTGGGCGTGGCGGAACGGTTCGGCGGCGACGCGCGCCGTGCGCTCGCAGGGCACGCCGTGCTCCGCGAACAGCGCCGGCAAGAGCGGATCGTAGCGCACCACCACGGCATCGCCATCGATCTGCACCGGCAGGTGGCGGTTGCCGAGCGCGTGCGCCAGCGCGAGCGCGGCGGCGATCGTCGGTGGCCGGCCGACCAGTACGTCGTCGGGCTCGACCGCGACCGCGACGACCCGCTCCGCGTCGGCGTGCACCACGTCGCCGTCGCGCAAGCGCTCCGTGCCGGCGAAGCGCAGCCCGATCTCCCCCGCGCTCGTCTCCAGCCGCAGCAGCCGCTTCGCGCAGTCGTCGCTGCGCACCGGCACCCGCTCGACCCGCCGCCCGCCGACCGCGAACGTCGCCAAGTTTCCCAGCGGAGCCCCGATGATGCCGAGCATCAGGTCCGAGCCTCGATTGCGCCGAGCATCAGAACAGCGCGTACCGCTGCGCCAGCGGCAGCTCCGCCAGCGGCTCGCAGCGCAGCAGCTCGCCGTCGGCCCGCACGTCGTACGTCCGCGGGTCGACCTCGATCCGCGGCAGCGCGTCGTTGCGCACCATCTGCTTCTTGCCGATCGTCCGCGTGTTGCGCACTGCGACGAAGCGCCGCCCGTCGCGCGAGCGCTCCGGCAACTGTCCCGAGTCCAGCGAGGCCGCCGACACGAACGTCAGCGCGGTCCGCTGCGGCGCGCAGCCGAACGCGCCCCACATCGGCCGCATCCGGACCGGCTGCGGGGTCGGGATCGACGCCGCCGGATCGCCCATCGCGGCATACGCGATCGCGCCGCCCTTGAGCACCAGCTCGGGCCGGTAGCCGAAGAACGCCGGCTGCCACAGCACCAGGTCCGCCAGCTTGCCGGCCTCGACCGAGCCGACGTGCTCGGCGAACCCGTGCGCGATCGCCGGGTTGAGCGTGTACTTCGCGACGTAGCGCTTCACGCGCTCGTTGTCACGCCGCTCGCCGTCGCCGGCCAGCGGGCCGCGCTGCAGCTTCATCTTGTGCGCGGTCTGCCAGGTGCGCGTGATCACCTCGCCGACCCGGCCCATCGCCTGCGAATCCGAGCTGATCATGCTGATCGCGCCGAGGTCGTGCAGGATGTCCTCGGCGGCGATCGTCTCGCCGCGGATGCGCGAGTCGGCGAACGCGACGTCCTCGGGGATGTCGGGGTCGAGGTGGTGGCAGACCATCAGCATGTCGAGGTGCTCGGCCAGCGTGTTCACCGTGAACGGCCGGGTCGGGTTCGTCGACGACGGCAGCACGTACGGCTCGCCCGCGATCTTGATGATGTCGGGCGCGTGCCCGCCGCCCGCGCCCTCGGTGTGGTAGGTGTGGATCGTCCGCCCGGCGATGGCCCGGATCGTGTCCTCGACGAAGCCCATCTCGTTGAGCGTGTCGGTGTGGATCGCGACCTGCACGTCCATCTCGTCGGCGACCCGCAGCGCGGTGTCGATCGCGGCCGGGGTCGAGCCCCAGTCCTCGTGCAGCTTGAGCCCGCAGGCGCCGGCCCGCACCTGCTCGCGCAGCGCCTCGGCGCCGGTCGCGTTGCCCTTGCCTAGGAACGCCACGTTGACCGGCAGCGCGTCGGTCGCGGCGAACATCGTCGCGAGATGCCACGCGCCGGGCGTGCAGGTCGTCGCCTTGGTGCCCGAGGCCGGACCGGTGCCGCCGCCGAGCATGGTCGTCACGCCGCTCGCGATCGCGCTCTCGACCTGTTGCGGGCAGATGAAGTGGACGTGCGCGTCGACGCCGCCCGCGGTGAGGATCAGGCCCTCGCCCGCGATCGCCTCGGTCGACGCGCCGACGATCATGCCCGGCGTCACGCCGCTCTGGATCAGCGGGTTGCCGGCTTTGCCGATCCCCGCGATGCGCCCGTCGCGCAGCCCGACGTCCGCCTTCGCGATGCCGGTCGCGTCGACGATCACGGCGTTGGTGATCACCGTGTCGAGCACGCCCTCGTCGCGCAGGGCGCTGGGGTGCTGGCCCATCCCGTCGCGGATCACCTTGCCGCCGCCGAACGTGATCTCGTCTCCGTAGTGCGTGTGGTCGCGCTCGATCTCGATCCACAACTCGGTGTCGCCCAGCCGGATCGCGTCGCCGGTGGTCGGTCCGTAGAGCCGTGCGTACGCGGCGCGGTCGATCACGCCGACTCCTCCGCATCATCGGAAAACGGCGGCTCGTCGAGCGCGATCTGCACGTCGGGCGGTCGTCGCTCGCCGCCGAACGCGACCAGCCCCACCGGCCGCGCGATCCCCGGCTCGAAGCGCACCGCCGTCCCGGCCGGAATGTCCAGGCACATGCCCTGCGCGGCGGCGCGGTCGAACTGCAGCGCCGCGTTGACGTCGGCGACGTGCGCGTGCGAGCCGACCTGGATCGGCCGGTCGCCGGTGTTGTCCACCACGATCGTCGCGCGCTCGCGCCCGGCGCGCAGCGCGATCGTTCCGGGCGCGGTCACCATCTCGCCCGGAATCACGGAATCGGCTCGTGGATGGTGACCAGCTTGGTGCCGTCGGGAAAGGTCGCCTCGACCTGCACCTCGCGCAGCATCTCGGGAATGCCGTCCATCACGTCCGCGCGGCCGAGCACGCTGCGCCCGCGGTCCATCAGGTCGGAGACCGTCGCGCCGTCGCGCGCGCCCTCGAACACGAACGACGCGATCACGGCCACCGCCTCGGGGTGGTTCAGCCGCACCCCGCGGGCCCGCCGCCGCCAAGCAAGCTCCGCCGCATAGCTGACCAGAAGCTTGTCCCGCTCGACATCCGTCAACCGCATGCCGGTGCCGTTTCGACGGCCGCGCCGGCATCCCGTGGCCAAATGGCCAACCTCCGCCGGCCCCACGGGCGCCGAAGTGAGAGGCCCCGCCGCGGAGAACCAAGGCGGCGTGGTCTCCCGGCTGGCCTATCTCGCGGCGCTCGGGGTCGCGCTGGCCTGCGCGGGCGTCGCCGCGCCCGGCTCCAACCTGACGGGCGAGCAAATTCTCGCTCGCGCCAAGTCCGTCTCGCGCGCGCACGTCCGCCCGCCGTTCGTGGCGTACACGCTGCGCCGGCGCGACAGCCGCAACGGCCTGCCGGACCTCGAGAACAGCTACACGCTGGAAATCTGGTGCCGCGGCGCGGACCGCGACGCGCTGCTGCGCAAGGCCTGGAACGGCCGCGCCGTCGGCGAGCTGGAAAACGACACGATCGCCTTCGACGGCTACGTCGATCCCGGTCCGCCGACCGCCGAGATCTTCGAGCGCGCGCTCTATACCCGCCCGGCCGCCTCGCCGGCGCCCGCGCCGCTCCCGAGCGACCTCAAGCCGATCGGCGGCGTCGTGGTGACCAGCGACTACGACTACCGCGTCGACCGGGTCGCGCGCGACGGCGCCGACTGGCACCTCTGGGTGAGCCCGCGCCGCGATTCGGACCGCAACCGCATCGACGAGCTGTGGGTCGACGTGTCCTCGTACGAAGTGCGGCGCATGCGGGTGCGCGATCACCTCTACCTCGGCCTCACCGGCCAGTCGCTGCCCGACGAGTTCGACGTCCGCTTCAGCGAGCGCGACGGCCTGCCGCTGATCGCGTCGATCCACGGCCAAACCAGCGACGGCGGCTTCGAGACCGACTACACGTTCGAGAACGTGCGCTTCCCGGTGATGCTGCCCGACTGGTATTTCCAGCCGAAGACCTACGGCGCGCACCGCGCCGACGCGCCCGACTAGCCCGAAATCACCCTTCGCTCGTTTCATGCGGGCGGGCTCTCCCTCGGTGCGTCGGCGCGCCCGCGCTGGCTCAGTCGCGACCGCGGCGCCCGAGGCGGCGCTCGGAGCTCGCTTCCAGCCCAAGGCTGCCGAGCTGGTCGTCCGCTAAGCGCAACGACGCCGTCCGGCCCGAGGTTCTAGCGTAAGGTGCCCGAGTTACCCGAAGTCGAGACCGTCGCGCGCGGCCTGGCCAACGCCGTCACCGGCAAGACGGTGGCGGCGGTGGAAGTCAGCCTGCCCAAGATCGCGGTCGGCCTGGCCGACCAGGCCTTCGCCGAGGCGCTGGTCGGAGAGACCGTCGCCGAAGTCGGGCGGCGGGCCAAGTACATCGTGATCCGGCTCGCATCCGGCCGGCGGGTGACCGTCCACCTGCGGATGACCGGGCAGCTCGTCGTCCAGCGGCCCGGGACGCGCGAGAAGCACCCCTACACCCACGTTCTCATCAACTTTACGGACGGAACGCGGCTGTGCTTCGCCGACATGCGGACGTTCGGGCGCATGCGGCTGCTCGAAGCAGGCGACCCCTGGGATGCCGACGGGGGAGTCGAACCGCTCTCCGAGGGCTTTACCTCCGAGCAATTTCTCAGTATGCTCTCTGGGCGTCGTACGCCGATCAAGACGTTCTTGCTCGACCAAGCCCGGATCGCGGGGGTCGGCAACATCTATGCGTGCGAAGCCTTGTGGGAATCGGGGATCCGGCCGAGCCGCCCGTCCTCCAAGATCAGCAAGCCGGCGGCACGCCGGCTGCACGGCGCGATCCGAAGCATCCTCCAGCGAGCCGTCGAGGCCCGCGGGACGAGCGTGGACGATTACGTCGATGCCGAGGGGCTCAAAGGCGGGTTTCAAAACCAGCTCGCCGTCTATGGCCGCCTCGGTGAACCGTGCCCCCGGTGCGCGAGCCGCATCGTCCGAACGGTCATCGGTCAGCGCGGCACCTGGTGGTGCCGCGGCTGCCAAAAATAAAAATATAGAGTAAGGAAGTCACTTCACCATTTCCACCACCATCGAGCCCACCGAACCCGTCGCCGAGCACGCCTCCCCGACGGAGCCGACCGAAGCGGTCGCAACCACCGAGCACGCCGCCGACGCGGTCGCAACCACCGGCACCGCCGCTCCCCAGGCTCAGGCCCCCGCTCCGGCGGCGGTGCCCGAGGAAGAGGACCAGCTCGCCCTCGAGCAGCGCCTCTACGAAGAGAGCCTGAAGGTTCTCGACGAGGGCCAGGTCCTCACCGGCGTCATCGTCGCCAAGTACCAGGACGAGCTCCTGGTCGACATCGGCGGCAAGTCCGAAGGCATCCTGCCCTTCCGCGAGCTCTCGCTCGCGATCGAGCCCAAGGAGCTCAAGGTCGGCGACACCCTGGAAGTCATGATCCACCGGATCGACGAGCAGGACGGTCAGCTCTACCTGAGCGAGCGCCGCGCCCGCGCGCTCAAGACCTGGGAAAAGGTCATCGAAGCCCACGACAACGACGAAGTCATCGAAGCGACCGTCACGCAGGTCGTCAAGGGCGGCGTCCTGGTCGACCTCGGCATGCGCGGGTTCGTCCCGGCCTCGCAGATCCGCCGCCAGCCCGTCGGCAACCTCGACGAGCTGGTCGGCAAGAAGCTGCGCCTCAAGGTCATCGACCTCGACCACAAACGCCACCGCGTCGTCCTCTCGCAGCGCCAGGTTCTCGAGGAAGAGCTCAACGCCAAGAAGCAGGAGCTGCTCGGCACGCTGCAGGTCGGCCAGATCCGCGAAGGCGTCGTCGTTCGGCTGGCCGAGTTCGGCGCGTTCGTCGACCTGGGCGGCATCGACGGCCTGATCCACAACTCCGAGCTCTCGTACGCGCGCATCAAGCACCCCTCCGAGGTCGTCAAGATCGGCGACACCGTCTCGGTCGAGGTGATGAAGTTCGATCCCGAGGCCAAGAAGGTCTCGCTCTCGCTCAAGCACGCGCTGCCCGACCCGTGGGTCGAGCACGCCGACAAGCTGTGGGAGGGCAACAAGCTCATCGCGCAGGTCGTCAAGGTCACCCCGAACTACCTGCTCGTCGAGATCGTCCCCGGCGTTCTGGCGATGGTGCCCAAGGGCGAGTTCGACGCCGGCGTGCAGTACAGCCCCGGCCAAGAGGTCGAGGTCACGCTGCTCACGATCAACCACGGCACGCGCCGCATCACGGGCTCGATCCAGCACGTGGCCGACGTGGCGCCCGAAGAGTTCGAGCAGCTCACCGCGACCGTCGCCGAGGAAGGCTTCGGCACCCTCGGCGCGGAGCTGGGCACGCCCGCGCTGTAAGCGCCGAGCGGCATGACAACGAGGGGAGGCGGAGGCGCCTCCCTTTCGTTTATCCAAACGTGCTATGCCGCGCTGCGTGCTATAAGATGAAGTCCGGCGCACGCTTGGTGAAGCGCGGCGGCAGTGCCATTCCCTCGGAAAAGGCGCAGATACGTAACGTCGCCCGTAGAGTCGTTGGTCCGCCGGCGGGTACGAGAGTCGGCGTTCCGGTCGCTACGGGATCGCGCGATACGACGACCGACCCCGTCGCATACGAGACCAGCTGGTGCACTCCGCCGCTCACCGAATCAGACTCTAAAACGGGTTCGATATAGATCCTGGTCTTCGCGGCAAATGCGGGGACGTGGCCTTGCGCAAAACAATGGGCACCGCCGGGTGTATCGTTTGATATTTGGCCGAATGCTCCGCGCATGCACAGTACAGCAATGCTGACAATTGCCAGTCCGCCGTAGCCGGCGCCGCGCAATGTACGCATAGCGCCGTGGTTCCGCCCCCGCACGGCGAGCAATCTCCGTGTAGACGCAGATGCGCGCCTAAGCAAGGTCGCAGCCGCTTTCGCCATGATCTCTCACCCAATTGATATTGGAGATGACGTCTCCATTGTTGAAGATCAGCTTTCCATGGCCCGGCGAGTCGAATTTGTAGAGACCGCAAGACAGCTGCTCTTGACCGCCGCCCCGGACGCATCCATAACTGGTTGTGACGTTGTTGTACCAAGTGGCTCCGCCGGAACTGCTGCAATCCGGGTAGTTGGGCGGCGCGCCATCGGACACGGGCCGGGGCGTCGCGGAGTCGCAAGCGCCATCAGTACAGTCTTCGCCATACCAGGACATCTGCGCTCTCGTATGCTGCAGCTGGAGATTCAAACGGCGCGCGGTTTTGGGCACGATACCTACGACTAGATGGTTGCCTTTGCCCATGTTTATACGTACCGACCCATCCGGTTGCGCATCAGCGCTATAAGCGCTGCCCGTGTATCGAGCGGTATAACCAGCTTTGAATTTGCGGCCAATGTGGCCGTGTAGGCCGCGGACTGAGCCGAATATTGGCGTGCCGAAAGCGATGTAACGACCGTGGACTGCTGTTGCAAGTCAGCGACTGCCGGAGAGGTGCTTTGGTCAGAGGGAGAGCAAGCGGCCACCATGCACAAGATAGAATAGCCTATAAGCACAGTGTTTGGTTTCAACTGATTCCACCCCCGTATGTATCAGCGACACGTCATAAATTGACAGTCTTTCGGGGGATTAGGCCACCGATGACTCAACATCCTTCGTTCCGGCAGCCCGGTTACGAGCTATGCCACGCTACTTGTCCGCCCCAGGCAGGCGGGAATTGCAATCGTGTTGCTGTAGTGCGGAACATGGGTTCGCTGCTGTCCGCCGCCGCTCTTGCGGCTGCATTGATCATAACGCCCGGCGCATCGCCGGCGCAAGATGCGGCCATGCCGCTGCCGCCGGCCGGTACGGCGTCGGCGCGTCTCGGTGCGCTCGAGACGGCGTATGTCCAAAACCTGTTTCGCGAGCAACCGTCGTCTGCGACACAGGCCGGGATGCACGGCGAGGACGCGCGACTATCCGATCTAAGCGCCGCCGGGTTCGCTCGCCGGGCGGCGGCAGCGCATCGCCAGCTCGCTGATCTCGACGCGCTGGATCGATCCGGCGAAGCGCTTTCGGCGGAAGACCGGGTCGACGTGGGAATCATGCGCTCCGCGCTGCAGCACGAAATCCTCGACGACGAAACCGAGGAGCACTGGCGTCACGCGCCGGCGACGTACACCAGCGCCGCCTCGTACGCAGTCTACGGTCTCTTTTCGCGCGACTTCGCGCCGCTGGCCGAGCGGGCACGGTCGACGATCGCCCGGGAGCGCGCGATCCCGGCGCTGTTGGCCGCCGGCAAGGCGAACGTGACCACGGTCGACGCCACGACCGCGCTGATCGCCAAAGCCGACATCGCCGGCGCGGTGGCGTTCTTCCAAGCGACGGTGCCCGAGGCGTTCGCCAAGCTCGACGACGCGGCGCTGCATGCGCAGCTCATCGATGCGAACGCGAAGGCCGTCGCCGCGCTGCAAGACTACGCTGCGTTCATGAACGCGGGACCGCTGGCCCACCCGAGCGGCACGTACGCGATCGGCGCGACGTCGTACGCGACGCGCCTCGCCTTGCAGGAAGGCCGCGCGATCCCGCTCGACGTCTACGAGCGGGTCGGCCGGCAGGCCCTCGACCAAACCAAAGCCGCGTTCGTCGCGACCGCGCACGGCATCGACCCGTCGAAGCCGCCCTACGACGTCTACCAGGCCCTGAGCCGCTCGCACCCGTCGTCGGACGCGCTGCTGTCGACCGCCCAGAACCTGCTCGCGCAACTGCGCGCGTTCGTCGTCGCCAAGCAGCTCGTCACGCTGCCGGCGGAGTTCGACGTGCAGGTGCGCGAGACGCCGATCTTCGGGCGCCAGACGTCGTTCGCGTCGATGAACACGCCGGGTGCGTTCGAGCACGTCGCGACGCAGGCGTACTACTACGTCACCCCCGCCGACCCGGCCTGGACCCTGCAGCAGCAAGAAGAGCACCTCGGCTTCTATAACACTTACGCGTTCCCCATCGTGAGCGCGCACGAAGTGATGCCCGGGCACTACGTCAACTTCGTGCTGCACAAGTCGGAGCATCTGTCGCTCGTGCGCGCGCTCTCGGGCAACGCCTCGTACAGCGAGGGCTGGGCGCACTACGACGAGCAGATGATGGTCGACGAGGGCTGGGGCAACGGTGACCCGCGCGTGCGGCTGGCGCAACTGCAGAACGCGCTGCAGCGCGAGGCCCGTTACCTGGTCGGCTTGCGCGAGCACACCCAAGGGATGACGGTCGACGACGCCACGCGCTTCTTCCAGGACAACGCGTTCATGCCACAGATCCAAGCCCGCCGCGAAGCCCTGCGCGGCACGCAGGACCCGCTCTACGGCTACTACACGCTGGGCAAGCTCGAGATCCTCAAGCTGCGCGACGACTATCGCAAGAAGCTCGGCCCGGCGTACACGCTGCAGAAGTTCCACGACGCGTTCCTCGCCCACGGCAACCCGCCTATCGCGTCGGTCCGGCAACTATTGCTCGGCCCCGACGACGACGGAAAGCTGCTCTAGCGGGCTGACGCCGGGGACCGCCCTAGCGGCGGCGGCGGTTCGTTGGCCGCGGGTTGAGCAGCTCCGCGCCCAGCGGGGCGAAGCCGCTCGACGACCCGCTCGGTGCCGCGCTCGCGATCGCGGTGGCTTGCGCGCCGTGCAAGGTGGTGAGATTGATGCGCCGGCGCACGCGGTCGACGTTGCGGACCGAGACCTCGACCGTTTCGCCGAGCGCGTAGTCGTCGGGGTTGATCTCGTCCTCGCGCACGTTGCCGACCACGCCCGGCGCGATCTCGACGCTCAGCCCGCGCTCTTTGGAGACGACCTTGCCTTCGACGGTGCTGCCGCGCTGGAGCACCTTGGCGTGATCGCGCCACGGGTCGGGCAGCGCGTTCTTGCGCGAGAGCGAAATCTTCTTGCCGTTCTCCTCGATCCGCAGCACCTCGACGTTGAGCTTCTCGCCGACCTTGAGCACGTCGCCAACCTTCTCGACCCGCTCGAACGCCAGCTCGCGCATCGGGACGAGCCCGTCGATGCCGCCCAAGTCGACAAACGCGCCGAAGTCGGCCAGCCGCACGACGACGCCCTCGCGGACCTGGCCGACCGCGAGCGAAGCGAGCAGCTCGCGCCGCTTCGCGCCGCGCTCTTCCTGCATCGCCCGGCGCTGCGAGACGACGATCCGGCGCCGGTCGCCGTCGACGTCGATCACTTTGAGCGGAAGCTTGGTCTTGACCAGCGACTCGATCGCGCTGCCCTGCGGCACGCGCGTCTGCGACGCCGGCAAGAACCCGCGAATGCCGTCCACGTCGACCAGCAGGCCGCCCTTGACCGCCGAAGTGACCGTACCGGTCAGCACTTCGCCGCTCTCCTTCGCCGCGACGACGTGCTCCCACGCCGCCTGCGCCCGCGCCCGCCGCTCGTCGTTGGACTGCTTCGGCTGCCGCGGCTGCTGTGCCGCACCAGCCGTGGGCGCGCCCTCCCCGGTTGGCGCTGCTTCCGCGGTTGGAGCTGCTTCTGCCGTCGGCGCTGCTTGCGCCGTCAGTGCGTCCGCGGCGGGCGGTGTTTCGATTGCACCGAGATCTGCGGCCGCGCCGCGCTCGACGGGTGCGACCGACTCGACGGCCTGATCCGGCCCGCTGACCGGCTGCGCATCGGGACCCGGCGTCGTGTGCGCCAGCGGCACCGTCTCGGCATGCGTCGGCGGCACGGGCTCGGCGCTTGCCGGCACCGGGACGACGGCGCCGACGAGGATGCGCGCCGCCTCCCGCGCCTGCGCGAAGGCGATGCGCCGGCGAAGAAGGGCGTCGCCGCCGAGCAGCACTTCACCCAGCCGCCACCGCGCTTCTCCGAGGCGTCGCTGGTCAAGCGGATGGAGGAGCTCGGCATCGGCCGCCCCTCGACCTACGCGTCGAT
>CAXTNU010000111.1:0-10956 GCA_964245595.1 uncultured bacterium
CGCTGCGCCTGGACGACGTGCTGCAGCGGCTGGTCGGCGTCGGCACCGCGATCTGCGGCGCGTCCGCGATCGCGGCGGTCGCGACCGTGATCGAACCGGCCGAGAGCGAGATCGCGCTGGCGATCGCGGTGGTCTTCTGCTACAACATCGCCGCGGTGCTGCTCTTCCCGCCGCTGGGCCACCTGATGCACCTGACCCAGGACGCCTTCGGGCTGTGGGCGGGGACCGCGATCAACGACACCTCGTCGGTGGTCGCGGCCGGGTACGCCTACGGCCGCGAAGCGGGCGACCACGCGACGATCGTCAAGCTCACCCGCGCGACGCTCATCCTGCCGATCGTCGGCGTGCTGGCCGTGCTGCGCGCCCGCGCGCAACGCGCCGGCAGCGCGCGCGTGCCGTGGCGGCGCATCGTCCCGTGGTTCATCGTCTGGTTCCTGGCCGCCGCGCTGGTCAGCACGAGCGGCATCGTCCCGGCCGGCTGGCACGGCCCGATCGGCACGCTCGCGACGTTCCTGATCGGCACCGCCCTCGCCGCGATCGGCCTGCAGACCCAGCTCGCGAAGCTGCTCCGCACCGGAGCCCGCCCGCTCGCGTTCGGCTTCATCCTCTGGGCGGCGGTTGCGCTCTCGTCGCTGGCACTGCAACGGTTGACCGGGCTCTGACGGTACGTTTGCACGCGGCGCTCAACCGCCCGAAACGGCCGCGTCCGCCGCGGAGAATCGGATTCGCAGCTCGGCGGCGTCGCTGCCACCGAGCGCGCGGTCGACGAGAAGATAGACGCGGTCGAAGACATCAGCGTCGAAGAGCACCCGTGCCTCCCCAGCCATCGTCACCTCGACAGCGGGGATATCGTCGACGATCACGGTCCTGCCTTTAGGATGATACTCCTCGGTCACGAGCACCTTGCGTTCGGTCATGGCAACTCCATCATAGCGTATGGACCGTGGCGACGACATACCCAACGAACCAGGAGACTTTGACTCGAATCCAGTGCCCGCCGACGATGCGCCCCTCGAAATTGATGCCGGGTTGCCGTCCCGGCATACGGATGTCCTTCGTGCGCCCAACGCCGGAAAGCACGACACGGTCGATCTCACCACGCGGAATCGACTCGTCGCGAGCCGCATGCCGTGCGTGCGAGTCGAGTCGCACGAGATCGAGGATGACTGCCTGCCAGATTAATTGCAGTTCCCAAAGGTGAATCCCGGGCGCGCTCAGGTCGAACGCTTCATCGAGCGACCTGACCTGGCGTGGATCGTCGAGCGGCACGCTCGCGATGGTGAGCCATCGTCGCTACCGCGATATTGCCGCGCGATGTCCATTCGCCGTCGCGCACTACCGGAGCGGCTGGACGCAAGTGTATCCGGGCGGTTCAGTCTGAAATGGGGCCGCCGCAAGCGCGGGCGAAGGCTGCGAACAGCGCGCGGCTCGCGCCGCCGTCGTCGGCTCGGTTCGACTCGGGGTGCCACTGGACGGCCAGCCAGAACGGCGATTCGAAGCGGGCTTCGAGCGCTTCGACGATGCCGTCGGCGGTGCGAGCCACCACGCGCAGGCCGGCGGCGCAGCGGTCGACGGCTTGGTGGTGCGGCGCGCTGGTGACGAGCCTCGTCGTGCCGACGACGCGCGCCAGCAGGCTGTCGGGCTGGATGCTCACGACGTGCTCGGGGACGAGCTGCCAGCGGTCTTGCCGGCCCGGCTCCCCGACGGCGTGACGAATCGACCCACGTTCGCCCAGCGCGTGCGGGATGTCGTCGATGAGCGTCCCGCCGAAGGCGACGTTGGCGATCTGGATGCCGCGGCAGATCGCGAGCGTCGGCAGCCCGCGCTCGCGCGCCGCGCGCAGGAGCGCGATCTCGAACGCGTCGCGTTCGGGTTCGACCGCCGTCACGAACGGCGAGCGCGGCGCGCCGTAGCGCGCGGGCATGACGTCGACCCCGCCGGTCACCAGCAGCCCGCGCGCGTTCGCCGGCAGCTCGGCCGGGCCGGACGCCGCGTCGACGCGCACCGGCTCGGCACCCGCCTCGCGCAGCGCGTCGAGATACTCGCCCACCGGATCGTCGAACGACGCCGTGACGAGAACCCGTGGAGGAACGACGCTCGCGCCGCCTCCGTTCATCGCGCCGGCCGGTTCACGGCGCGGGGTAGTGCGAGTCGTCGCCGTAGGGGACGAAGAGCGTGTGCTCGGGGAGGAAGCGCAGCTTGATCGTGCCGACCTTGCCGTTGCGGTGCTTGGCGATGATGAACTCGGTCGCGTCTGGTTCGGGCGACGTCTCTTTGTTATAATAAGCATCGCGATACAGGAAGGTGACGATGTCAGCTTCTTGCTCGATCGCGCCCGAATCACGCAAATCCGACAGCAGCGGGCGTTTGTCCTGACGCGTCTCGACCGCGCGGTTGAGCTGGGCCAGCGCGATCACCGGCACTTCGAGGTCTTTCGCGGTCGCCTTGAGCGTCCGGCAGATGTCGGACAGCTCCTCGTTGCGGTTGACCTGTTTGCCCACCGCGGTCGAGGGGCGCACGAGCTGCAGGTAGTCGATGACCACGCAGCTCAGGCCGTGCGCGGACTTGAGCCGGCGCAGGCGCGAGCGGATCTCGGTGACGGTCGGCGCGCCGCTGTCGTCGAGATGGATCGGCAGCTCGTGCAGCACGCCCATCGCGTGGCCGATCTTCTCCCAGTCGCGGTCGGCGATCGCGCCGCGCCGCAGTTTGCTCGCGTCCAGCCGCGCTTCGGACGAGAGCAGGCGCTCGACCAGCTCCTGCTTGGTCATCTCGAGCGAGAACACGGCGACGGGCTTCTTCTCGTCCTTGGCCGCGGCGACGGCCATGTTGAGCGCGATCGAGGTCTTGCCCATCGCGGGGCGGGCGGCGACGATGATCAGGTTGCCGGGCTGCCAGCCCGCGGTGTAGTCGTCGATGTCGCGGTAGCCCGAGGTGACGCCGGTGCGGTCGCCCTTGGACTCGTGCCGGCGCTCCAGCGCCTGGAACGTCGACAGCAGCAGCGAGGGCACCGAGGCGAACGAGCCGCGGTCGCTCTTGTTGCCGACTTCGTAGACGACTTGCTCGGCCCGGTCGATCGCGGCCTCGACGTCCTCCTCGGAGTCGTAACCCAAACCGGTGATCTGCGTGCCGGCGTGGATCAGCCCGCGCAAGCTCGCCTTCTCGCGCACGATGCGGGCGTAGTACTCGGCCGACGCGGCGGTCGGCACGGTGTCCATCAGCGAGTTGAGATAGGCCATCCCGCCGACTTTGTCGAGCATGCCGCGGTTGCGCAGCTCCTCGGCCAGCGCGACCTTGTCGAGCGGCTCGCCGCGCTCGTAGAGGGCGTAGAGCGCGACGAAGATCGACTCGTGCAGCGGGGCGTAGAAGTCGCCCGAGACGACGATCTCGCTGACCGTCGCCATCATCTCCTTGTCGACCAGGATCGAGCCGAGCAGCGCCATCTCCGCCTCGAGGTTGTTGGGCGGAATGCGGTCGACGGAGTGCGAGAGCTGAGCGAGGTTCACCGGGTGACCTTCGTGCGGCGGCGCTTGGCGGGAGGCGGAACGGGGACGCGCACGCCGAGCGCGGCCAGCGCCTCGGCGACGGTCGAGACGGCGATCACCTCGATTCCTTCCGGTGCGGCCTCGATCTCCCGTGCGTTCTCGCGCGGCAGCACGATGGCCCGCATCCCGGCCTGGCGCGCGGCGTAAAGCTTTTCGACGACTCCGCCCACGGCACGGACGTTGCCCGCGAGTGACACTTCGCCCGTCACCGCGACGTCCTGCGGGAGCGGAACCTTCGTCAGCGCGCTGTACAGCGCGAGGAAGAACGCCAGCCCCGCCGACGGGCCGTCGATGTTGCCCCCGCCCACCACGTTGACGTGCAGGTCGTGGTCGGCCGGGTCGATGCCGGCCACGGCGCGGATCACCGAGGCGGCGTTGAACACCGCGTCGCGCGCCATCGTGCCGGCGGTGTCGTTGAAGCGCACCGTGCCCTTGCGCGCCTCGCGCGCGGCGAACGCGGCCGCCTCGATCTCGATCACGCTGCCGACGTACTGCAGCACGCCCAGACCGTGCGCCTTGCCCAGCTCGCGCGCGTGCCGGGCGCGGGCCGGCGTGTGCTGCACGATGCGCCCGGCCTGCACCACCTCGAGCACGTCCCCGTCGCGCACGCTCGCGCCGCGCGCGTTCCCGTGGCGCTCGAGCGCGTGCGAGTAGGCGTCGGCCAGGATCTGCACCGCCTTGCGGCCCTCGATCGTGTACGACGCGACCAGCTCGGGTACGCGCCGCGCGACCTTGGCGCCCAAGCGCGCCGCCGCCTCGCGCACGATGCGCGCGACCTGGGCTTGGGTCAGCGGCTCGAAGTACACCGCCGCGCAGCGCGAGCGGATCGCGGCATCGATGGCGTCGGGATCGCGCGTGGTCGCGCCGATCAGCACGAAGTCGGCCGGCGCGCCGTCGCGGAACAGCTTTTTGACGTAGGCCGGGACGTTGGCGTCGTGCTCGTCGTAGTACGAGGACTCGAAGCTGACCCGCTTGTCCTCGAGCACCTTGAGCAGGCGGGTCTGCATGGCGGGATCCATCTCGCCGATCTCGTCGATGAACAGCACGCCCGCGTGAGCCTTGGTCACCAGGCCCAGCCTGGGCTCGGGGACGCCGCCGTCGGCGAAGTCGCGCCGGGCACCCTGGTAGATCGGGTCGTGCACGCTGCCCAGCAGCGGGTTCGTCGTCTCGCGCGCGTCCCAGCGCAGCGTCGTGCCGGCCGCCTCGACGAACGGCGCGCCGGCCGCAAAGGGCGCGTGCGGGCGCGCTTTGGCCAGTTCGAGCGCCAGCCGCGCGACGGTGGTCTTGCCGACGCCCGGCGGGCCGTAGAGGATCACGTGCTGAGGGTAGGGCGAGGCCAGCTTGGCGATCAGGGCCTTGATCGCGGCCTCCTGGCCGACCACCTCGTCGAGCGCCTTGGGGCGCAGGACGTCGAGCGCGGCGCGAGCCAGGCCGCGCGCGTCGAGCGCTTCGAGGTCGGCCAGCCGCTTTTGGGTGGCGGGCGTCTCGGGGCCGGCCTCGTCGCGCAGCGCCTCCAGGCGCAGCTCGCGCAGGTAGTCGGCATGGCGCGCGACCATCTTGGCGTTGATCTTGGCCTCGAGGCTGTCGCCGACGGTGCGCTGGGCGACGAGGTCGGCCAGGCGGTCCTCGATCTCGGCGATGACCTTCTTGTACTGGGCTTTGGCGGGCCGCGTCTCGAGGGTCGGGTCCTCGAAGACCAGCCGCTGGAGCGCGAGCAGGCGGTCGGGCACCGCCTGCGAGCGCATCTCCTTGAGCGTGCCGAGCTTGCCGGCGCGCAGCACGAGCTTGTCGGTGCCCAGCGCCTCGCTGAGCACGTCGTAGAGCACCGCGATCTCGCGGCGGACCTTCTCGTCCGCGCTCAGCCGCACGGCTATTTCAGCGCGACGACCTGCACCGCGGACTTGGCGACGATGTTGTTGCCCAGGCGGATCTCGACCGGGTACGTCCCCAGCGCCTTGATGCCGTCCTTCATCTCGATCTTGTGCCGGTCGATGGTGACCCCGAGCTGCTCGTGCAGCGCGTCGGCCACGTTGGCGTTGGTCACGGTGCCGAACAGGCGGCCGTTGCCGCCGGCCTTGGCCGCGACCCGGATCACGGCGTTCTCGAGCTGGGTCGCGACGTCCTGAGCGTTGGCGACCTCTTCGGCCTGCTTGCGCTTCTTGGCGTGCTGCTGCTGCTCGAGCTGCTTCATCGCGCCCGGCGTCGCGGCGACCGCCAGCTTCTGGCGCAGCAGGTAGTTGTTGGCGTAGCCGTCGGCGACCTCGACGGCCTGGCCGCGGGTGCCCAGCGGCTTGACGTCGGCGGTGAGAATGACCTTCACTGCGGGCTCCTTACGCCGCGACGAACGGCAGGAGGGCGATGATCCGGGCCCGCTTCACGGCGACGGTCAGCGACCGCTGGTGCTTGGCGCAGTTGCCGGAGATGCGGCGCGGCAAGATCTTCCCCCGCTCGCTGATGTACTTGCGCAGGCGGGTGATGTCTTTGTAGTCCAGGTCGTGGAGGCGGTCGGCGCAGAACGTGCAGACCTTCTTCTTGGGGCGGCGATCCTTTTTCGCGGACGCGCGCTTGCCTTTGGGCGGACCAGCCATGGGTGGGGAGAGCCTTTCGGTGATGTAGGTGGTGACGGCCGGGAACCGGCCCTACACACGTGGCGCCCCGAGGGACGCCACGACCCGCTCCGGCACGTCACCGCGCCGAGGGGAACCCGAGGAGTATACCGCGTCCGGGCTCCGAGCGCCAGAGGGCCGCAGAGCGCAGAGCGGCCCCGCCCGCGAGGGCGGCGCCGCTCCGGGGCCGCCGGCCGCCAGCTCGTGCTGGTCGGCGGCGGCCAGGCCCAGGCCGAGGCCGGGGTCTACATCGGCATCATCGGGACGCCAGGGTCCTTGCTCGGGATGGCGCGGAAGTACAGGAAGAGGTTCGTCGGCACCGGCGGCATGACGGTCGGGTCGCCCGCGGCGAGCAGCTTCTGCACGTACGCGTAGTCGCCGTGCTTCTGGATCGCGTCGAACGTCGCGCGGCTCGTCACCCCGATGATGGTGACGTTCCACCACTCCGGCCGGCCGCCGTAGAGCGTGGTCATGTAGTGGTTGTGCGGCGGGACCGCGGCGTTGGCCAGCATCGGCAGGAGCGCCGCTTCGGACATGTGCATCGCCTTGGCGAGCGGCTTGACGGCGCGCGTCATGTCGATCGTTCCGGGATGGCCGATGCACACCAGCTTGGGCGCGCACTGCATCTGCATCGGCGGGACCGTGAAGCCGATCGGCACCGTGGCGTACTCCGGGTCGAAGTGGCCCGGCGGCGGAACCGCGGCCTTCTGGCCGAGCTCGCAGCCCGTGCTCGACTCGGCCCTGACCGAGGTGTCGCAGTAGAAGCCCTTGGTGTAGATCTCCGACGCGGTACCGCCTTTGTAATACGCTTGCGTGATACCGAAACCGTTGATTCCGTGGCCGGCCATTCCGCCTGCCGCCGGAGCGGCCAGCGTGACGCCGCCGACGAGCAGGACGCCCGCGGCGAGCGATGCCGCGCCGGCCATCCAGAGCTTGGTTCGTTTGAGCATGTGGGTTCCTTTTTGCTGAAGAGACGTGTCGAGATGAGAACGATTGCGTGCGGGATGCTAACGTGAAGGCCGGTGCCAATTTCGGCACCGGCCTGTCACGCCATTACCGGGAGTGATATCGACGTTCCACCGCTCGGGCGTTCCGAAACGTACGATACCGGTTCGGTCGCTAGTGGGTGCGAACGGTGCCGGGCCGCGCTTGCGTGCGCTGCTGCACGGCGCGCGTCGCGGCGAAGCTCTTGGTGCCGCAACCCAGGAGCGTGACGCTGATGGGTCCGTCGCTCTGCACGTCGAGCACGGCCGCGCAGTCGATCTTGGCGCGCTGCGGGTCGATCGTCACGCTGGCGATGTTCGTCGCGTTGAGGTGCAGCTCGTCCTTGACCGGCGTCGCGGGCGCGGCCCCCCACGTCTTCGAGGTCGAGGTGTAGGTCAGCGCGCCGAGCGCGCCGCCGACCAGCACGCCGGCACCCGGCGTGGTCGGTGAGACCGGCGGATCGCCCACGCCGAAGCCTTCCGAACGGGCATCGACGATGCCGACCGGGCGGCCGTCCACGGGATTGGTGACGGCTAGGACGCGGAGCCGGGCTTGCGAGACCCAGTACGCGTGATCGTGGACGTCCGCGAGCTTCGGCAGATCGGTCGTGGGATCGAAATTGAAGGTGACGTGCGGCGGGTTGAGGTTGGTGCGCGCCGTGTCCAGGAACGCCGCCTGCGGCGCGTACTGGTCGTTCTCGTCGAAGACCAGGTGGTCGGCGGCGTTGAACAGGTCGTACTCGTAGCGATAGTTCAGCGCGTCGAAGCGCATCTGGGTCGAGAGCGAGTCCGCCGGCGGCACCAGCTCGTCGCCCGCCGCGTACCACAGCAGGGCCGGGACGTTGCGCAGCGAGCCGAAGAGCGGCTGCTCCTGCGTTCCGGGCTGTTCCACCGTGGGCCGGCCGATGATCGCGCCCAGACCGACGTACGGGCCGCCGACCGTGATCGCCAAGCGGTTGAAGAGGTCGGGGAACTCAGTTGAGATCTTGTACGCGCCGTAGCCGCCCATCGAGTAGCCCGAGATGCTCGTCGCGAGGGGGTTGAGCGGGTAGTGCGCGGCGACGTCGGCCCAGGCTTCGAAGACGTCGACTTCCGAGAGGCGGTAGTACCAGCTGCCCGGGCTGCGGCCTTCGGGCGTCAGCACGATCGTGCCGCCGCCGCGGTTGGCGAACTGGATCTGGTGGTTGGTGTTGGTGAACTGGTTGTAGTTGTTGTCCAGCGCGTGCAGGAGCACGGTGAACTGATACGGTGCGCCCGCGGTGTGGTTCGCCGGGACGTAGATCGTGTAGGGCTCGAGATTACCCAGGTACTGCACCGGGTCGGCGACGAGATCGCCTTCGGTGGGGTTGTTGAGGTTCGCGCCCTGCGCCGGCTCGAAGTGGCTGGCCAGGATGCGCGTGATCGAGCCCGTCACCGGCACGCCCTGCGGCGAGCCGTTCATGTCGTCGTTCGCGCCGGCCGCGGCCTTGGTCACGTTGACCGTGTCGAAGAACGGCGAGATGTCGCCGGCCGCGAGCGCGAGGCTTTGCGCCAGCTCGCGCCACTGCGTCGAAGCCGCCTCGTTGGCGGGGAAGTACGGCAGCTTGAGCGCGCCCATGGCGGGCTCGGCGTGGCGGAAGGCGACGTTGTAGAACGCCGAGGGGAGCGGCAAGCCGCTGGCGCCGCCGCCGTCGGTCGCATTGCGGGCGACGCCCGGAATGAGATAGGTGTTGGTGGCGTTGTTCCACAGCCCGGTCGCGGCCGCGACGCGCAGCGCCGTTTGATTCGTCGTCAGATACACGGAATTGGGCACGAAGACTTCGACTTGGCGATTGGTCAGGCGCACCGTCGGCGTGCCCGTGTAGAGCGTCGTGCCGGTGGCCGCAGCCTTGATGTCGTACGTGTTGCCGTGCCAGGTGAGGAACACCGAGCCCGGCGCGCGCGTGTTTGCGCCATGGGGGATCGGGAACGTCGTTCCGGCCGTGCCGCCCAGCGCGATCGTGAAGGCCGCCAGCGACGAATCGATCATCGTGTTGAACGTCACGCGGAAGTAGCTACCGCCCGTCGCCGGGCGCAAGCGCAGTTCCACCAGGTCCGCCGCGTCTTGCGCGTAGCGCGAATCGGTCGGATAGGTGTAGGTGCCGGCGGGGCGCGAGAACGTCGCGTTCTGGGTGCGCACGTCGGTGGGGTCCATCACCGGCGCGACGGCGCCGTGATCGTCGTACAGAAAATCTTGGTAGACGTACTCGCCGCTGCGATACGAGCTCGCACCGCTCACGAGGATCGGCGCGGCGCGCCAGACTCCCACGTTCGCGAACTGCGGCGCGGCCGCGAGCGGAGCATAGAGAATGTCAGGCCCCGGACGACCCGGCCCACTGTACAGACTCGTAGCACTTGCCAGAGACGTACAGGAGATCGCCAATGCCGCAGCTGATGCGGCAATCGAGCGTAGGCGCATTGAGGTTTCCACAACTTTCGGTTCTTAGTAGTAGAGAAGCAAGCCGGTGTCAGCTCGCCGAGTCGAAGAGGCTGAAATGGAGGGAGTCCGAGCGCACCCGTAGCTTGCCCCGCGCCACGGGGCGACACCGCGGCACCACTATATGGTATATTCAATCTGGTATCAAGACACTCACAATATTATGAGTAAGGTGCTGGCCGCATGATCGACGACCGAAAAAGGTATCCAATCACGGACGTCCCGCCCGCCGTGATCGCGCAGAATCTGCGAGCAGTCGAGGCCTCCCTTAGCGTGATCTGCGGGAAATGGAAGATCATGATCATCGCGCACTTGGACGACGGGCCGCATCGCTTTTCCGAGCTGCTCAAGTTCATGCCGCTCATCTCGCAGCAGTCGCTGATGGTGCAGTTGCGCGAGCTCGAGAAGGACGGCGTCGTGAGCCGCCAGGTTTACGTCGAGGTGCCGCCGCGCGTCGAGTACTCGCTCACCGAGCTCGGCCGCAGCATCAGCCCGATCATGATGCCGCTGATGATCTGGGGCTACAAGGTTCTGAGGTCACGCGCCAGCGAGAGCGCGGTCGCGGTTGGGGTTCGCTGACCCACCCGAGCCCGCATTGTCCTGCTTGGCGCCGGAGCTCGCGGCGGGGGTCATTTCCCAGCGATCCGGAAGAACCGTGGGATGAGCGCAAAAACGATTTCCGCCCAGGCCGCCAAGGAAGCCGAGAAGCAGCGCAAGGCGACCGCGAGCGAGAAGCTCGGCCGCGAGGCCGAGGTCGAGTCGGCCAAGATCCGCGAGCGCTTCGCAGCCGAGCGGCAGGCGCTGGCCCGCCGTTACGGCGTGGTTTCCGGGCTCGACTAGCTCCGGCCCTACGGTCCCTCGATCACCCGCACGAAGTTCTCCGGCTTGACGTAGGCGGCGAACGCGCGCTGCACGGCACGGGCGTCGGTCGCCGCGAACTCGCGCGCGTCGAGCAGCGCCTGGTCGAGTGGGTATCCCTGGCTCGCGTCGTCGAGCAGCGTCCCGCCGATGGCCCCCATCGATGCGCCGGCGATCACCGTCTGGCGCACGATCGACGCCTTGGCCAGCGCCAGCTCGAAATCGCCCACCGGCTCGGTCGCCAGGCGGGCGATCTCGGCGTCGATCAGCGAGGCGATGCGCGGCTCGTTCTGCGGCAGGCAGGCGAACTGGATCGAGAGCTGGTAGCGCGCGCGGCGCGGCGAGAGCTGCGAGGCGACCGTGTAGACCAGCCCGGCGTTCTGGCGCAGGTCGCGGAACAGCCGGCTCTGCTCGGGCCCGATCGAGCCGCCGCCTAGGATCGCGTTGCCGAGCAGCAGCGGGTAGACCTCGGGCGCGGTGCGCCCGAGCGGCACGATCTGCTGGAAGGTCAC
>CAXTNU010000112.1:0-10921 GCA_964245595.1 uncultured bacterium
GCCCAGCCCCGCCCAGCCGCCGACGCCGTCGAAGATCGCGACGTACTGCTTGCCGGCGTGAGTGTAGGTGATCGGGTTGCCGATGGTGCCCGAGGCGATGTGGAACTTCCACAGGTCCTTGCCGGTCTTCGCGTCGACCGCTTTGAACCAGCCGTCCATCGTGCCGTAGAAGGCCACGCCGCCGGCGGTGGTGAGCGTGCCGCTCCAAGCCGGGAAGCGCTCGGGGTGGCTCCAGGCGATCTCGCCCTTGATCGGATCCCAGGCGATCACCGCGCCGCGGTTGCCGCCCGGGCCGGGATACATCTTCACGATCGCGCCGACGAACGGGAACCCGCTCTTGTACTTGGTCGCGAAGGCCTGGTAGTCCATGCAATTGTGGTTGGTCGGAACGATGAAGTAGCCCGAGACCGTGTCGTACGATGCGGGCTGCTGGTCCTTGCTGCCCATCGCGGCGGGGCAGATGTTCTTCACGTTCATGCCGGCGCGGGTCATCTTGCTGGGCACGACGTTGGGCCGGCCGGTGGTCATGTCGACCGACGTCGCCCAGTTCACCGACGGGTCGAACTTCTTGGCCATCAGCAGCTTGCCGTTGCGGCGGTCGATCTCGTAGGCGAAACCGTTGCGGTCGAAATGCACCAGCGAGGGAATCGTCTGGCCGTTCAGGTTCAGATCGACCAGAATCATCTCGTTGACGCCGTCGAAGTCCCACTGGTCGTGCGGGGTGAGCTGGCGCGCCCACACGGCCATGCCGTTGGAGGGCTTGCGGGCGAAGACGGTCATCGACCACTTGTTGTCGCCGGGGCGCTGGGTCGGGTTCCACGTGCCGGGATTGCCGGTGCCGTAGTAGATCAGGTCCAGCTTGGGATCGTAGGAGTACCAGCCCCAGGTCGTGCCGCCGCCGACCTTCCACTGGTCGCCGTGCCAGGTGTTGACGCCGGCGTTGTGCGGGCCGTTGAAGTTGGCCGGGATCAGGGTGTCGCTGTCGGGGCCTTCACTGTAGGCTTTCCAGACTTGCTTGCCGCTGCCCAGGTCGAACGCGGTGAGATAGCCGCGCACGCCGTACTCGCCGCCGGACACGCCGACGAGCACCTTGTTGCCGACGATGAGCGGCGCGGCGGTCAGGGTCTGGCCGCGCTCCGGATCGGCGTTCTTCGCCTTCCACATCACCTTGCCGGTCATCGCGTTGAGCGCGAAGACCTGCCCGTCGAGGGCGTTGACGATGACCTTGCCGTCGGCGTAGCCGACGCCGCGGTTGACCAGGTCGCAACACGCGACCGAGACCGCGAACGGGTCCTGCTTGGGCGTGTACGACCACTTGATGTGGTAGTCGTTCAAGTCGACGGCGTAGACGTTGTTGGGATAGGCGCTCTCGAAGTACATCGTGTCGCCGATCACCAGCGGCTGGCCCTCGTGACCGCGCGTCGCGCCGGTCGACATGGTCCAGGCCATCTTGAGGCCGCCGACGTTCTCGGTGGTGATCTCCTTGAGCTCGCTGTGCCGGGTCGAGGCGTAGTTCTGGCTCGGCATCACCCACTGCGCCGGGTCCTCGGCCATCGCGGCCAGGGAGAGCTGCTGATGGGTCGACATCCGGGCCTGCGCCACCGACTGCTGCGCTACCGTGTCTTCGGCGGACGCGACCGGCCGGTGAGCCGTGACTCCCCTGCCGATCAAAGCCGATCCGAGCAATGCCGCGGCGACCGCGACGACCAGGGCCTGACGCTTCATACGACGACCTTTCCGAGCCGAAATGACGAATGGAACCCGGGACCGGAGGTCTCAGAATAGACGCCGACCGATTACCGTCGCAAGTCAACCACCTGGTTGATGGAGAATGGTACCGCCCCAAGGCACGCGGGATGGAGGAAGGTTGTTGATCCAGGCGGGCACGATTCCGGTCCTCATCGTCGCCGATCGAGAGACGACTCGGGAGGCGCTCGCTCACGTGCTTGCCGCCGACCCCGAGCTGCAGGTCGTCGGGGAGGCGGCGGGGGTCACGGAGGCGGAGCTGCTGCTCGAGACCGCGAGCCCGCGCGTCATGCTGGTGAACCTGGGCCTGATCGGCAACGACGCCCCGGGCCTGGAGCTGATCCGGCACACCAAGGCCACGCGCCCGGACATCGGCATCCTCTCCCTCAAGCGGCAGGTCGAGGAGCACTTGCTCCGCGCGGCGCTCGACGCCGGGGCCGACGCCTGCTGCTTGGCGACGACCAGCGAGTCGCGTCTGCGCAGCGCGATCAAGGCAGTCGCCGACGGCGCGACTTGGCTCGATCCCGAGATCTCGCGGATTCTGCTCCACTCGCACCCGGCGGAGCCGGTCGAACCCGCCGGCGCGAGCGCGCCGGCCGAAGCCGCCGAGCCGCGCCTCTCACCGCGCGAGACGGAAATCCTACGGCTGGTGACCGAAGGCTACACCAACGACGAGATCGCGACCAGCCTCAGCTGCTCCGAAGCGACGGTGAAGACGCACTTGCTGCACTTGTTCAAGAAGCTCGGCGTCCACGACCGCGTCAGCGCCGCGGTGCGCGGCCTGCGCCGCGGCATCGTCTGAGCGAGGACGCCGTGGCGGTAATTCTTCGGCATGGCGCGCTTCGGTGAAGATCGCCACGTACAACGTGAACGGCGTCAACGGCCGGTTGCCGCTGCTGCTCGAGTGGCTTGCTGCTACGCGGCCCGACGTCGTGTGCCTCCAAGAGCTCAAGGCGCCCGACGAACGGTTTCCCGAAGCGGCGATTCGAGACGCCGGCTACGGCGCGATCTGGCTGGGCCAGAAGAGCTGGAACGGCGTCGCCATCCTGGCGCGCGGGGCCGAGCCGGTGGAGACCCGGCGCGGGCTGCCCGGCGATCCCAACCCGGCGCAGTCGCGCTACATCGAAGCGGCGGTGAACGGCGTGCTGGTGGGCTGCCTCTACCTGCCCAACGGCAACCCGGCGCCGGGACCGAAGTTCGACTACAAGCTGGCCTGGTTCGAAGCCTTCGCCGGCTACGCGGCGAGCCTGCTGGCGCGCGGCATCCCGACCGTCCTGGCCGGTGACTACAACGTCATGCCGACCGACCTGGACGTCTACAAGCCGGAGCGCTGGACCGCCGACGCGCTCTTCCGGCCGGAGGTGCGCGACGCGTTCCACCGCCTCGCCGCGCAGGGCTGGACCGATGCGCTGCGGACCTTGCACCCGGGCGAGCGGATCTACACCTTTTGGGATTACTTCCGCAACGCGTTCGGCCGGGACGCGGGGCTGCGGATCGATCACCTGCTGCTCAGTCCCGCCGTCGCGGAGCGGCTGGTGGCGGCCGGCGTCGACCGCGACGTCCGGGCCAAGGAGAAGACCAGCGACCACGCCCCGACCTGGATCGAGCTGCGCGACGCCGGGTGAGCGCCGCCGCGTCAGCGCACGACGCGGATGAACTTGAGCTCGTCGTCGTAGGGGCCTTGCATCTTCACCCCGGCCCGCTTCTCGAGCAGCAAATAGTCGATGATCGCCGGCATGATCTCTTCGCCGGGCGAGATGACGGGAATGCCGGGCGGATAGGGTGTGATGACCTCGGCGCAGATGCGCCCGGCGCTGCGCTTGAACGGCACGAACTCGGTCTCGGCCAGGAACGCGTCGCGCGGCACGAGCCGGATCGGCGGGATCGGCGGCAGCTTGTAGGTACCGGTCTTCACCCGCCGGTCGAGTACGCCCGAAGGTGAGAAGATGTCCAGCGGGCGGTCCTCGCGCGCCAGCTCGCTCACGCCGCGGATCAACTGGTCCGACGCTTCGGGCGTGGTGCCGATCGTGTAGAGCGCGACGACGTTGAACAGGTCGGCCAATTCGACTTGGACGTTGTAGCGGCGGCGCAGGATCTCTTCGGCCTCGTAGCCGGTGTAGCCGAGGTCCTTGACCGTGATCGTGATCTTGGTCGGGTCGAGATCGAACACGCCGGGCCGGCCTTCGAGCTCCTCGCCGAAGCAGTACACGCGCGGAATCTCGTTGAGCCGGGTGCGCGCGTCGTTGGCGATCTCGATCGTGCGCGAGAGCAGCGCCGGCCCGTCGAGCGCCATCTGGCGCCGCGCGACGTCGAGCGAGGCGACCAGCACCAGGTTGGGCGAGGTCGAGAGGAACAGCTTGTAGACCGCCTTGAGCCGGTCGATCCGGATGCGGTTGCCCCGCACGTGCATCATCGCGGTCTGCGAGAGCGAGCCGAGCATCTTGTGGGTCGAGTTGATGCAGAGGTCGGCCCCGGCTTGCATGGCCGAGAGCGGCAGCGCGGGGTGGAAGTGGAAGTGCGGCCCCCACGCTTCGTCGACCAGCAGCGGAATATTGTGCGCGTGCGCGACCTCGGCGATCGCCTCCAGGTCGGCCGCGACGCCGTAGTAGGTCGGGGTCACGATGTAGACCGCTTTGATGTCGGGGTCGCGCTCGAGCGTGGCGCGCACCGTCTCGGGCGTGACGGTGTGGTCCATGTGCAGCGCCTCGTCGACCTCGGGCTGCATCCAGATCGGGGTCGCGCCGGACATGATCAAGCCGCCCATCGCGCTCTTGTGCGAGTTGCGCGGAATGGCGATCTTGTCGCCCGGGTTGAGCGCGGCCATCATCATGCACTGGTTGCCGCTGGTCGAGCCGTTGATCAGGAAGAACGACTGCTCCGCGCCGAAGCACTCGGCCGCAAGCTCCTGCGCCTCGACCAGCGCCTCTTCGGGCTGGAGCAGATCGTCCAGCCCGCGGATCTGGGTCAGGTCGATCGCCAGCACGTTGTCGCCGACGAAGTCGCGGAAGGCCCGCTCCATCCCGATGCCCTGCTTGTGGCCCGGGGTGTGGAACGGGATCACGCCTCCGTCGACATAGTCGAGCAGAACCTGAAAGTACGGGGCGCGCGTCTGGTCGAGCGCGGCGGCGGCGGGCTCCCGGATCACAACGCGAGCGAGTATAGCACGCCGGGGTGCCGATCCAAGGGGTCGCACGTCGCAAGCCGAACCGGGCCCGCGATGCTCTCCGCCCGCTCCTCCACCCTCTCGCCCGCCGCGCGGCTCGCCCGCGACGCCGCGCTCGTGCTGGCCGGCTCGGCGCTGATGGCGATCTCGGCCCAGATCGCCGTCCCCGCCGCGCCGGTCTGGGGCGTGCCGATCACGCTGCAGACGCTCGCGATCCCGGTCCTCGTCGCGCTGCTCGGCCGCCGGCTGGGCACGGCGGCGGTCGTCGCGTACCTGGCGGAGGGCGCGCTCGGGCTGCCGGTGTTCCAAGGCTTCGCCGGCGGTCTGATCAAGTTCGCCGGCCCGACCGGCGGCTACCTGATCGGCTTCCCGCTTGCGGCCTGGCTGGTCGGCGCGCTCTACGAGCGCGGGCTAGACGGCGGGTACGGCCGGCGGTTCGTCGCGGTCTTCGGCGGGACGGCGGTGGTCTTCGTCACCGGCGCCGGCTGGCTGGCCTTCGGCCTGCACCTCGGCCTGGGCAAGGCCGTCGCCCTGGGCGTCGTGCCGTTTCTGATCGGTGACGTTGCGAAGTGCCTGGTGGCCGCGGGGCTGCGGCCCCGGCGCCTCGGGTAGGATCGTCAGCCGCACGTAGACTCCGTCCCGCCCGCGGGTGGTGACCTCGCGCAGGCGCGCCGCGCGGTCGTACACGACGCGCACCCGGGAGCGGGCGTCGAAGGCGCGCCGGTCGCCGGTCTGGGCATCGACGTGGACCGGCAGCGGCACGTCGCCGTTGGCCTCGGCGTAGCGGTCGAGCGCGTCGTGGCTGATCTCGACCGTGACGAAACCGTTGGAATAGCGCAGCGCGAGCTCCGGCGCGCCGGGGTCCTCGACCAGCGGCACCAGGCCCTGCGCGCGCTTGGCGACGCCGAGCTCGCGGGTGGTGCGGAGCGGCCGCTCGATGCGCCGGATCACGCGCCGGGCTCCTCGGTCAGGAGCCCGCGCTCGATCGCGATCCGGGCCAGCGTCTCGCGCGCGCCGCGCTCCGCCTCCTCGGCGGCGCGCAGGGCGTCCGCGATCTCCTCGGCGCTCGCGCGGCGCCGGAACAGGACCCGCCCCGACGCATCCGTGACGGTCACATAGGCATCCATGCCTGCCGGGTACCCTTTCTAGGCTTCGATCTTCTCCTCGATCGAGACGTTGTAGAGGAACAAGAACTGGTGCCACTCACCCGGGAGCGTGTTGCGCTTGACCCGGATCCACGGAATGTATTTCGGCGCCTTGGGCCGCCGCTTGAGCTTCATGTTGGCGTGCTCGGGGGTGCGGTTGTTCTTGCGGTTGTTGCAGCGCATGCAGGCGCAGACCAGGTTCTCCCAGGTCGAGGGGCCGCCTTTGCTGCGCGGCAGCACATGGTCGACGGTCATCATCCGCTCGCCCTTGAGGCTGCAGTACTGGCACTCGTAGTTGTCGCGCAGGAGCACGTTCTTCTTCGTCAGCGCGACTTTCTGCATCGGGCGCTTGATGTAGTAGAGCATGCGGATGATCGAGGGCAGCCGCATCTGGTAGCTGGTCGACTTGAGCAGCTCCTCGCGCCGGTGGACGATCTCCGCTTTGCCCGAGAAGATCAGCTTGACCGCGCGCTGGAACGAGGTGATGTTGAGCGCTTCGTAGGTGAAGTTCAGGACGAGGACGTCGTTCACGAGTGCTCCCGTGCGAAGGCGGCAGTCGAGGTCGTGGAACGCAAGAAGCGAGGCGCGTGGGCGGCCTCGCTTCTTTCAAGGGACGTGGCGATCTGGCGGAACGGACTGCGAGAGTCGTTCCAGTCGGACGGCCTGATTCGGTGCGCGGCACCGGGCCGTGGGCCCCCGGCGGGCGTCGCCATGCGGCAGGATTCGCCCCGTTGGCCGGGGTTCACCTCGTCATGATCCCCGCGCTCCTGCTCGCGGCGCTGGCCGGCACCGCAGCCTCGCCCGCCGCGCCGCTCTCGGCCGGCACCCGTCTGGAGGCCGTCCAGGCGCGCTACGGCCGCCTCGCCGCGGTCCTGAACCAGCCGCGCGCCATCAGTCCTCAGACTCGGGCGGCGCTGGAGATCCGCTTCCAGTCGGCGCGCGAGAACGTCGAAACGCTGGCCGCCACGCCCGACGAAGCCCGCCTGGACGACCTCGAGCGGACCGAGGAGCTCGACGCGCGGATCGTGCCCGAGCTGCTGCGCGGGGTGAGCGACCCGATCGGCGCGACACCCGGCGCGCACGTCGGGCTGGCCCGGGCGGGCGACGCACCGGTGCCGTTCGCGTACTGGGTCCCGGCCGGCTACGACCCGCGCCGGCCCGCCCCGCTGGTGGTGCTGCTGCACGGCGCGGGCGAGCCCGAGAGCGACGTGATCGCGCGCCGCTTCCTGCGCGAGCTGGCCGACGCGACCGGCACGGTCGTGCTGGCGCCCGGCGGCGAGGACCGCGACGGCGACGCGATGGCCGCCGGGCTGGAAGCGGCGGAGGCCGCGCTGAGCCCGGCGCTGGCGCTCGACCCGAAGCGGCGCTACCTGGGCGGAATCTCGCGCGGAGTGTTCGGCGCGTTCCACGCGGTCACGCGAGCGGCGGAAGCGCCGGCCGGATTCCTCGGCATCGCCGGCGTGCTGGACGATGCGGACGCGGCGGCGGTGGAGCGGCGCCTGCGCGGCAAGGGCGTGTACTTGGTAATCGGCAGCCGGGACGAGGCGTTCGGGACCGCGCCCGTCCGCGCGAACGTGCGTGCCCTGCGCGCAGCGGGCGTCCGCGCGCGCTATTACGAGGTGCCCGGCGCGGTTCACGGCCTGGGTCCGAACGCGACCGGCATCGTGCGCGCCTGGCACGACATGCTGGCCGGCGTGACCGTGCCGGATGATGGCCTGGGTCGATGATCGCGGTCCCCGGCTTGTCATTGATTCATTAAACCTATATCATCGTATCCATGACACCCCGCAGGCCGCGCTCCCGTAGCGCGCTCGATCCTCGCCGTGGCCTCCTGGGAATCGCCGCTGACCAACGGGGCGTCTTCACGAGGTCGGACGCACTTCGCGCCGGGGTCGACCCCGCTTCGCTGACCTACCATGTTGGAACCGGTGCGCTCGAACGAGTAGGGCGAGGCGTCTACCGCGTTTCGCACTATCCCCGCTCGCGGGAAGACGCAGCCGTCGAGGCCCTGAAAGCGCTCGGTGATGAAGCCGTGCTCTCTCACGAGAGCGCTCTTGCTCTCTATGATGTGAGCGACGTCGCTCCCTCACAGATTCACGTCACGATCCCGAGAGCACGCCGCTATCGCGCTGCGCCGTTTGACGACCTCGTGCTCCACACGATCTCCCGTCCGCTCGAAGTCTGGGAGGTCGATCAGCACCACGGTTTCCGCTCGACGTCGCTCGCGCGCTCCATCGTTGATGCCGCACGTACCGGCACAGCCCCCGAGCAGATCGTTGCCGCCGTTCGCAACGGCCTTCGACGCGGCATGCTGACCCGTAGCAACCTCGCACCAGCCGTCGCCAGCGCACCTCGCCGTGTCAAGGCACTGATCGAGCGGGGCATTGCCGAAGCAGCGGCCACGAGAAGCTCGCACCCGTGACGCGTCGCTACGATACGGTTACCGCCTTCGAGACAGCCCTCAAGCATAAGTTGATGATGCGCACGAGCACCGGGCGAACGTTCGCGCAGCTTCGTAAGCAGGTGGCCTTCGATCGGCTCCTCGCACGGCTGGACGCGGTCGCCCCCGCTGACTGGCTTTTGAAAGGGGGCGTCGCACTCGAGTACCGTATTGGCCACGCAAGGGCGACGAAAGACGTCGACCTATCGGCCAAGTTCGATCTCGAGAGGATCACCCAGACGCTCGCCGACGCGGCAAGGGCCGAATTGGACGACTACTTCGCGCTACGCATCGTCGGGCGAACGAAGCCGGTCGATGAGGTCGAGACCTATCGCTTCGCTGTCGACGTCTTGCTCGAAAACGGTAAGCTTTTCGATGAATTGAAGGTTGACGTCGGCTTCGCGGATCCGTGGCTTGGCGACCCCGAGGAGCTAGAGGGGCCGGACCTCCTTCGCTTCGCCGGGATCTCCGCCGCGAAGGTGCGCGCCATCCCAATTCGTCAACACCTCGCAGAGAAGCTGCACGCGTACACCAAGCAGTACGGCGCGCACGGATCGACGCGTGTGAAAGACCTCGTCGACATGGTTCTACTGATCCACGCTGAGCCGGTGGATGCACAGGTTCTGAGCGAAGCGCTGCGCACCGTGTTCGCGTCGCGTGGCACGCACTCGCTGCCAGCGGAGGTTCCGCCGCCGCCCCCGTCATGGGACGTTCCCTATGCGAAGCTCGCCAGCGGGCTCGCGGTTCCTAGTACCGCGGCGGAAGCGCATCGGTATGTCGCCGATGCACTTCGTCCGGCGCTCGTTCAACCATCGCACGTGAAATCATGAGTCCGAACCGTCCCCGACGGTCTGGGGGAATCATCGCAGCGCTCGTACTCGCGCTGGCCGCTTTTTTCACATTGACCGTGGTAGCATCGCCCGAACATGCCCTCGGCATTCTATCTAAATCGACCGCTGTCGTCGCGCAAGCGACGCCGCAGGTAGAGACAAAACCGACGGCTGCGCGGCTTGACGCACTGCGGGTGCGGTACGAGAAGCTCAATGCGGCAATCGCGGAGCCGCGCATCATCGCGCCGGCGGCGCGCGAAGAGTTGCTCGTGCGGCTCGGCTCGGCTGCGCAGACCGTAGCGGCGCTGGCGTCGGACCCGAACGAGGCCGTATTGGCCGATCTCGAACGGCGTGTGCAACTCGACGAACTGGTCGTGCCGCAAGTTCTGCACGGCAGCGGCGAAGTACCGAGCGCGGCACCCGGCGCGCACGTCGGCGTGGCCAAGGCGGGCGGCTTGCCGGTGCCGTTCGCATATTGGGTTCCGACCGGGTACGATGCGCGCCGGCCGGCCGCGCTAGTGGTGTTGCTGCACGGCGCGTCACAGCCTGAAAGCGATCTGATCGCGCGCCGCTTCGTGCGCGAGCTGGCCGACACGACCGGGACGATCGTGCTCGCGCCCGGCGGCGACGACCGCGATGCGGACGCGATGTTCGCCGCGCTCGACGCATCGCAAGCCGTGCTCGCGACCGGGCTCGCGCTCGACCCGCGCCGGCGCTACGTTGGCGGCTTCTCCAACGGCGTCTTCTCCGCGTACCACGCGGTCGCGCGCGACGCGCGAGGCTATGCGGGTTTCATCGGCATCGCCGGGTTTCTGCGCGGTGAGGACGCACGCGCCGTTGGCCGGCGGCTGCACGGCCAAGGCGCATATCTCGTGATCGGCGCGAACGACGAAGTGATCGGCACCGCCGCGGTTCGCTCCAGCGTCCGCACGCTGCGCGGCGCGGGTGTCTACGCGCGTTACTACGAAGTCCCCGGCGCTCCGCACGCGCTGCGACCGCTCGAAGCCGCGATCGCCCGCGCGTGGCACGACATGCTCGCCGGTGTGACCACTATCGAGAACGACGGGCTTGGAACGGTCAGCGAAAACCTCTAGCGAGCCTAACCTGTTGAATTCCCCCACCCCTTCGGCGAGAACGATGGTGTGGAACGGCCATGACCGTACGGTACCTCGGCTTATACGAAGTGGTCGTGTTGCTCGCACGCATTAAATTGTCGTGCTAAAGCCCGAGCAGGGTAGCCGATAGAGGAACGGTTCAGGTGATCCAATAACTGCCTAATTATCGAAGCGGAGGAGCTATAGGGCGCCCATCGAACCGCTGCACATTAAGCACAACCCCTAAGTTTAAGGCCGAGCCTAATAGGTATCAACAGACACTGTGAACGGCAACATTGGAATCGTCAGCGTACCTGAGCGGTTTGAAGCGCTCCAAGAAGCTGTCGGGAAGCAACGGGTCGCCGACGTTCTGCTCGAACAGCCAGCAGACTTACGCGCCATCCAGGAGGCGCTATTTGAAGTACAAGCAGCTAAACAAGGAAAGTTGCGGCGAGTTCAACCTATCAGCGCAACAGTTCGCTCAGTATAGCAGCTGGCGTGCG
>CAXTNU010000113.1:0-10836 GCA_964245595.1 uncultured bacterium
GGCGTGCACGACGTCGGCGATCTCGTCGTTCGAGGGGTCCTGCAGCGTCTCGCGCTGCGAGCTGAAGGTGACCCGCAGGTCGCCTTCGGCCAGCAGGTCGAGCGCGGAGGTGAGGCGGGCGAAGTCGTCGTGCACGATCGCGTCGAGCCGGCGCGCGACCCGGCCCAGCCGGCGCCGGATGCGGCGGGCGAGCACGAAGGCCAGCACCGCCGAGACGGCCAGCGCCACGAGCGCGAGCGCGATCAGGCCCAGCTCGACCAGACGCATCTGGCGGTCGAAGTTGTCGCTGGCGGCGGTGGCGGCGGTGTTCGCCATCCGGATCACGACCTCGAGGGTCGTGTCGAGCTGCGCCTGGTCGTCGTTGTTCTGGCCCAGCGCGGCGAACGTTTTCTCCGACGTTCCACCCGAGGTGCCGCCGAACGCGGCGATCACCGCGGGCGCGTCGTGGGTGGCCGCGCTGATGATGTCCTGGTCGCGCTTTTCGATCCCGCCGAGCAGGCTGGTGATCGTCGCCATCGCTTCCTTGCCCGAGCCCTGCACGCTGCCGTGGTCGAGGATGAAGGCGATGTCCTCGTCGGCCGCTTTCTCGGCGGCCTGGTAGGCGCCCAGTTCCGTGTCGCGCCGGCTCAGCGCGAAGCGCGAGACGGCTTCCCGCTCGAGCGCGGTCTGCAGGCGGATGTCGGTCGCCCGGGCATGGATGCTCGTCCGCAGCAGGACGTCGTCCTTGGTGGCCTTCATCTGACCGAAACCGATCACGACGGCCACCACCGCGATCGCAAGCGCGACCAGCGGCACGGCGAAACCGGCGGCGATCTGGGTCCCGATCTTCACCCTCATCATGGCCCTTAAGGTCGGGTGCCCGCGGGCCCGACTTTAGTTCCGCGCCGGCCGCGGGCGCAGCGGACGGTTAAGAGTGCGAGGCGCTCGCTCGGCGGGGCGCCGCCAGCGGCGCCGCTTCGCGCGGGGAGCGCAGGGCCAGCCAAATCCCGGCGATGACCAAGCCCGCGCCCAGCAGCTCGCGCGGGCCGAAGGCTTCGCCCGCGAACAGCGCGCCGACCGCGACCGCGATCACCGGAATGATCAGCGCGGAGAGCCCGATGACCCAGGTCGGCAGCCGCTGCAGCAGCCAGTGATTGAGGTAGAAGGCGACGCTGCTGCCGAGCACGCCCAAGTAGAGAATCGCGCCGAGCGAGGCCGGAGCCGCGCCGCGGGCCCAGTCCGGGTGCTCGAACAGGCTCCCGGCCAGCGCCATCACGACCCCGGAGAGCAGCATGGCCGGCGGCAGGGTGCGGAACGGGTCGGCCTGGGACTCGCGCTTGAGCTCGACGTTGGCGAAGGCCGAGAGCGCCGACGCGCCCAGCGCCGCCAGCACGAACGGGAGCGAGCCGCGGGTGTCGGAGCCCAGCGAGATCGCCGCCACGCCGGCCAGGGCGAGCCCGGCGCCGACCACCGCCAGCGGGCCGAAGCGCTCCTTTGCCAGCACGGCGCTCAAGCCGAACACGAAGAACGGCAGGGTGCCGAACAGCACCGCGACCAGCCCCGACGCCAGGCCCGTCTCCGAGTAGTACGTCAGCGCGTAGTTGCCGCCGAACAGCGTTAGCGCCAGGATCAGCACCAGCCGCCAGGAAGGCGCGGGCCCGCGCGGCCCCGGCACGGCGCGCGCCAGCAGCCAGAGGAACAGCGCCGCCACGATGAAGCGCACGCCGGCGCCGGTGACCGGCGGCAAGCCGCGCAGGCCGATCTTGATCGCGAACCACGTCGTCCCCCAAATCGAGCACATCACGGCATAGGCGACGACGATTCGGAGCATCCCGGTCCAAGAACGCGTGAGGTTGCGGGCGGTTGCGCGCGCTAGGTGCGCTTGCCCGCCGCCCGGGCATGCGGGGCCGGCGCCGCGCTGAGCTTGGGCAGGCGCGCCTGCGCGGGCGGCAGGACGAACGGGACCGCGCCGCCCGCGCTCGCTCGCCGGCGCCAGGCCGCGGGGACGGTCGCGGTGCGCAGCGCGCGCGTCGTGGTAAAGCTGCTGCTGTCGTTCTTCACGCCCGTCGCCGGGTCATATTGCGTGTAGGCCTCGCTTGCGATCGAGCACAGCGTGCCGAGGTTGGGCGCGTCCCAGCGCGTCTCGTCGATTCGGCTGACGGTGCCGTAGAACGGCTGGACGGCCGTCGTCACCGTTTCGGTCGCGTCACCGCCGGCCGGCAATCCGCTCGGAAGGGCGCACTTGGCCGGGACGCTCTGCGCGCCCAGCGGGGTGACGTGCACGGCCAGCGACCGCTGTGCGGGCCCGTCCGGATACCATAGGGGCACGGTGGTCGCGACCGGCTGCGGTGCGCCGCTCCCCGTATACGTCGCGGCGAATGCGACGGTGTAACCGCCGTCGGCGGCCGTCGGCCCCGTAGTGATCGTCGTGCTGCTCTTGCCGAAACGCGGGCTGACGGCACTGTTGACGATCGTTCCGGCCAGCCCCGGCCCGGCGATCGTCTCGTCCGACGACGACGAGGAGCCGTCGTCGCCTGCGAGCACCGAGCCGGCGTGGAGCGCGCCGTCGGCGCCGAGCACGATCGTGGCGCTGCCCGTCGTGCTCGTCGGGCCGGTGGAGTCCGTGCCGGGCGGGAGCGTGCTCGCGGACTGGCTGGTCGACGTCACGCTGTAGGCCGGCACCAGGTCGAACGGCGCGCCAGCGGGCACTTGCGTCAAACGCGATGGGATCGTGTTCGTGGACGTCACCGTGCTGCTGGACGTGTCCGTCGAGACGAACGACGTCGTGCTGGATTGCTTCGAAATCGAGCCGTACGAGACGAGGTCGAAACCGGCTGCGGTCGCGACCAGGCCTTCGTAGGTATCGACGACGGTGCTGTAGCTGGTGAACGGCACGCCCGCGCCCGTCGGCACGGTACTGGTGCGGACGTCGTACAGCCCGTTCGTGCCGCCGAAGCTCTGGTTGCCGGTCACGGTCACCGTGTCGCGGTAGGTGGAGACGATGATCGTCGTGGTCGGGCTCGGACTCGGCGCCGGCACGACGGGAACGCCGCCGCCGACCGTCGTCACCGTGACCGTCGCCTCGTCGGTGCGGTCGTACGACGCGCTGGCGCCGTCGGCCAGCCCGACGAGGCGGGGGTTCGGCGTCGTGGTCGGGCCGGGCGGCGCGACGATCGCGCTCGATCCCCCGCCCCCGCCGCACGCGGCGAGCAGTGGTCAGGGCGAGCGCAGCAAAAGAAGCCGATCCGAAAACCATCCGTCGCACGGACGGTTCTTTGGGCGGCGAGCGTGCGGCGCCCTTGCCTACATGCGGAACGCGAAATTTCGTTTCCGTGGGCGCTTTGTAGCGAGCGGCGCGCAGGCCGATGGCGAGCATGCGGCGGGTGTCGAGCGGGTCGATGATGCCGTCGTCCCAGATGCGCGCGCTGGAGTGGTAAGGGTGGCCCTCGGTGTCGTACTTGGCCAGGATCGGCGCTTTGAAGGCGTCCTGCTGCTCGGGTGAGAGAGGCTTCAGCGTGATGGGCGGCGCGCAAGCGGCCTCGACGCTGCTCACCGTGCGCATGAACGCCGACGCCGAGAAGCACAATGCGCGTTGGCCTTATCCAGAGCTGGCGCGGCGCGTTGGCGCGCCCGCACATGCCGTAGTCCTCGAAATCGCAACTAGTCGGGTCCGCCTCACCGCGCCCGCTGTATGTAAAGGAGCCTTTCCCTCCTTATACAAGTTCAGTTGCAAAAGGACATAGAGGTGACTAGGAATCCAGTAACGTATCCTGGCATCGAAAAGACTAAGGCAGCACCGTACTTAATGGCCTGGATGCCAACATCTTCGGAAATCCGCGAGGTCTCGTTTGGGCGTCGAAATTCAACATAACCGCTCTATGCAACTTTGCTCAGTATTCGTGGCCGGAATGGATCTGTACGGTGCCCTCTAGATCCTCCGCCAAGAAATCTACTGCCAGTAGTCTCGACGATTTTCGTAAGCTCAGCTTGCCGTCTATACGATCCGTCGTTCTTAACGGCTTTTCGCTGTATCAGCGTCACAAAGTTGTTAGTGTAGCTGTCGGTAGTGGCGCAACTTGCTTCGCGGGCGCGAACGGCATTGGCAAATCTACGCTGCTTGCGGCGATTTTGTTTGGGTTGACAGGCTCAGTCCCAGTGCCAGCGGGCGGTCGGGACGCGGAAGATCTGAACGAGTATCGAAAAAGATCGATCGCATTTACGGAGCCGTATTTTACCGGACGCATAGCCGAGCACGACCGGGTTGGAGCGTCAGTGGAACTGGAGTTTGGTCTTCAGGGTCAAGTTATCAAGTTGAAGCGCCCAGTTTTTTCTCCTGGCCTTGAAGTGTTTACGGTAAGCCTTGATGGACCTTCGAAAAGACCGGTTATTCGTAATTCGCGATCTATGACCGATGAGCAGCGAGACTACGCTTACGAGACATGGCTTGCGACTCAAACGGGTCTGCAGTCATTTAATCAATTTATCTTTCTTAATCATTTCGTTTTAATGTTCGACGAAAGCCGCCATCTGCTGTTTTGGGATAGCAGGGCGACAGAGCAAGCGTTGTTTTTGATCTTCGGCGGCAACGAAGAAGCCATATCGGCGGATAAATTACGGCGCGATATGGAGCGTGCAGATTCACGAGCCAGGAATATCCAGTTCCAAATAGCGGGCTCTGAAAAACGTATTAAAGAGCTTCGCGCAGCCCTTGGCTTCGAGGCCGACGAAGACGAGGTTGACACAGTTCTACTGGACCAGATCGAAAGCTTGGTTGAGTCCGAAGCGGCTAGACTGCGTAAGCTAGACCTGCTCAATGATCAGCTGAGTGATAATTCGTTGCAACTTGCGGATCGAGCAGCATCGCTCGTGTCGTTGCGCGATGAATACTCAAAGCGGTTCGAAGAATTGGTCGTCTCTCGGGCAAATCCCGAAGACCATCCTCTGATACGCGCGGCTTTGGAGGAAAAGCGCTGCGGCATTTGCGGCGCTGCTGGGCCTGATCTTTCATCCCATATTGGGCGGACATTGCACGCGCGTCATTGTCCACTGTGTAATACGGCTCTTGATCTCGTCGGATCACTGCACGGGTACGAAGATCTAGTCGCGATTGATGAGCGCATCACGACCGCGCAAGAACGACTGAGCGAGGCGAACTCTGAACGAAAGCGCTTAGCTGAAGAAAAAGCCCTGGCTTCGGGGCAGCTTGAGCAAGTACAAGCGAGTCTACGTCGTATCGAACGTTCAAATCGGGCCTTGGTCTCTCACGCTCGTAATCGTGATGCCGTGACAGATGCTGACCGTGGGCGTATAGCGCTCGACGCCCTTATTGCAGACGTCGGGAAGCTTCGAAATAACAAGACGGCCGCACTGAACGAACGTGATAAAAAGAAGCGAGACCTCCAGGTACTCCAAGGGCGTCTTGCAAAACGCTATTCGCTTGCCGAAGAGCACTTCGTCCCAGCGTTTAGGTCCCTTGCGGAACGGTTTCTTGGTATAGCTCTGACAGTACGATTGCAGGGAAGCGCAGGCAAATTGGGCCTATTGATCGAGGTTGCAAATACGGCACGTCGCGAAAAATACCAATTGTCTGAAAGCCAGCGGTTCTTCGTTGATATTGCGCTTAGAATGGCACTTGCTCAGTTTGCATCATCACCCCACGCCGCAGCTCCACTCTTTGTCGATACTCCAGAAGGTGCGTTGGATATCGCGTATGAGAGTCAAGCGGGTACTATGTTTGCCGATTTCGTCAAAAGTGGCCACCAACTTATATTGACCGCAAATGTTAACGCTTCGGAGCTGGTACTTCAGCTCGCGCGACGGTGTGGCAAGAGGTTATTTCGCTTGGAGAAGATGACGGATTGGGTTCGGCTTAGCGACGTTCAGCGAGCGAATAGCAGCTTGTTCGAGAGTTCCTTCAAGCAAATTAATGCGGCTCTGAGTGCCCGGCGTGGTTGATCCGCGCGCTGCCTTTGATTACCTGTCGATTCTTATCAGGATCGGTGATACGTTCGGCGCAATGTCTGAAGCCGAAGTACACCTATTTTCTTACCTTGCTTGCCTTTTGTCTCTATATCGGGGCGCCCCCGCCGCCGATTGGGGATACCAATTTGCGAGGACGCATTCGGGCTCGCCGTTCTCTAAGGCAATCTCTGATGCTGGCGATCTAGTTCGTGACGGTGCGTTGATCGTCGAGTCGTCCGGCTTGCGAGCAATAACGTCGCGTGGTTGTGAAGTGCAATCTAATCTCCGGAGGCTTGCAGATAATCAAGGCCGGTTACGATATATTGAAGCCGCATGTAGTAGCGTGCTTGCTATGCCCTTTGGGGAAGTCCGTGCGGCCATAATGCAAGAGCCAAACCTAAGGCGATCGGATGTTACCGATCGGATAGAAACCCTACTTGTTGGTACTGCCATATTTCAGCTGCATGAGCAATTTCAAGCATTAAGTTTGGCCGTGGGGCCAGACGTTGAGGACCTTCTGGTTCCTTCTGTTGTGTGGCTCACTTATCTATCACGTATGCGCGCCGTAGAAGCAGGCTACGTAACGGTTGAACACGGGGTTAAGCGGAAGTGATTGATCGTGATGGTCCGGTTAATTTGGCGTTAATGCGCGAGGTCGCAGCTCAAAACTTCATCGGAGACGCAGTTCGTGAATACGGCACGGAAGGGTCCCAACGGGTCCGTGCAATTTTGGAGACGGTGGCACGAATATTCGCTAAACGAGACCCGGAAAACATACGTGGCTCCGTAGTCATTTTTAGCACGCTCCGTGGAAAGGCTAGTCAATCGCCTGACTCCGTACCACAAGTGTACTTTTCAATGGATAGCTTTGCCCAAAATTTCTCGACGCCAATCCTCGTTCAAGTCCTTGACGATGGGGAACTGAAGGTTTGGTTCGGCGATTCAGTTGATCCGCTGGATCTTTCACAAACCGCGATTGTGTATAAATACGAAAACCGAACGGATACATTCTTTATTGCAGGTCGGACTTTCCCCATCCCTAAACTTTATCCAGCGAGCGCGAGCCAGTTTGCACAGCCTCGATATAGGAATCTTGCGGAAGCTTTAGAGCGATACAAGGTTCAAATGGTGAGGCATTCTCGATGCCGCATTTTCAGTCAATCGTGGCTCGATAAGCGGCGGCTATTTTTTAAGCCCCATCCAGAACATTTCATGCGTGAATCTCTTGAGGCCTTTCTCGTTTCGGCGCTCAGCGCAGAAGCAGAGGTTCGTCCCGAGCATAATGTCGATGAAAGGCATCCGGTCGATATCCGCGTTTTCTGGAACCTTGGTAATCAGGAAGCGCTTATAGAGATCAAGTGGTTGGGTGCATCGAAGGCTGGACGGCGTGTAACGACGCGCTACACGCAATCCCGTGCTCTTGAAGGTGCATCGCAGCTTGCGGGCTACCTAGACTCAAACAAACCGCGCGCTGGTGCAACCGAAACTCGTGGGACCCTTATTGTCTTTGACGCTAGGCGTGACGTGCCGTCTAGCGGTCATCCTACAAGGGATCAGGCATTTAAGTATGAACATTCAGAAATTGTGTATGACCCGGACTATACGAGAGAACGGCTCGATTTTGATCGTCCACATAGGCTTTATGCCGAACCTGATCTCTAGAGATTGACTCTTGCAACTTGTCGATTCGGATCAACTTATTCCCGCGAGCGCGCTTGATGCGCTTGTCGAGCCACGGCATCGTTGGTACTTTTTCAAGGAAGCATTTTCGCCGAGTCTTGTAGCTTATGCCTTCGAGGTAGAAGGTATCGCGCGAGATGCTGTTGTCTTTGACCCGTTTGCCGGCGGTGGTACGACGCTTGTGGAAGCGAGCCGATCAGGGCGCTCGGGATACGGACATGAAGTAAATCCATTTCTTGTCGCAGTAACCAAGGCCAAACTTCTAAGGTGTATATCTCGGGACGTTAGACAAATGGCTGGATATGCAATAGATGGGGCAATGCGTGGTCGCCGTTCGTCTTTAGAAGAGTTCTCGACGTTTTCCGAGACTTCTACATCAAAGAAGTGGCTCTTCAATATTCCAGTATTGCGCGCTTTTGAAGGAGCGTGGCGATCTTTAGAAGGCAAAAAAGCGTCAGCTGTAGATCTCATCAAAATTGCGTTGATCGGTGCCGCTATGGATTGTGCCAATGCTCGCAAGGACGGCAAGTGTCTTCGTTACAAGAGCGATTGGCGCACGTCTAAATATGATCGTGATGCGTTTCTAAAGGCATTCGCTGCTCGTGTTCTAGTGATCACAAACGACCTTGACGAAGCGCCGCTACCTCGTTCGGCGTCCATCATAAATGCTGATTCGCGACGACGGTCTCCTTCGAGCAGCTTTGACTTCTGCGTCACGTCTCCGCCATATTTGAATTCATTTGATTATACGGACGTATATCGTCCAGAGCTGTTTCTGGGCGGATTTGTGAATGATATGACGGAACTATCCGCAGTCCGACATCGTACGGTTCGCTCTCACGTACAGGTGAAGTGGGATGATCCACAGACAGCCGATTTTGGAGCAACCTACGAAAACGCGATCAGGATCCTCAAGCAGCGTAGTGCCGAATTGTGGAATCGTCGTATCCCGCTGATGGTACAAGCATATTTTGAGGACCTCCAGGAAGTGTTGAGGCGCCTAAAGCATCGTGCGAAGCCCGGTGCATCCGCATGGTTTGTTGTGTCGACATCCGCATATGCTGGGGTCGAGATACCTGTCGATATTATCTTGGGCGAGGTGGCAGAAAGGAGCGGTTGGGTTACTCGAAAAGTTGAGAAAATTCGTAACTTAGACCGAGTTTCCGTGCAGCAGTGGGATGCTCTTGCAGCTGGTGGATCCAAGCCGTACCTTCGTGAAAGTGTCGTTGTGCTTGATGCGTGACGCACCATAGATGACCAACAAAAGTTATTGACGCTACATCCGGAACACGCCGAACCTTGTTTCCTTGGGCGCTTTGTAGCGCGCGGCGCGCAGGCCGATGGCGAGCACGCGGCGGGTGTCGAGCGGGTCGATGATGCCGTCGTCCCAGATCCGTGCGCTCGAATGGTAGGGATGGCCCTCGGTGTCGTACTTGGCGAGGATCGGCGCCTTGAAGGCGTCCTGCTGTTCGGCTGATAGCGCGGGCTTGTGCTTTTCGGCGTCGGCGTTCATGCGCACGGTGAGCAGCGTCGAGGCGGCTTGCGCGCCGCCCATGACGCTGATGCGCGCGTTGGGCCACATCCAGAGCTGGCGCGGGGCGTAGGCGCGCCCGCACATGCCGTAGTTGCCCGCGCCGAAGCTGCCGCCCAGCACGACGGTGAACTTGGGCACTTCCGCGCACGCGACCGCGGTGACGAGCTTCGCGCCGTCCTTGGCGATGCCGCGGTTCTCGTATTCCTTGCCGATCATGAAGCCGGTGATGTTCTGCAAGAACACCAGCGGCGTGCCGCGCTGCGCGCACAGCTCGATGAAGTGGGCGCCCTTGAGCGCCGACTGGCTGAACAGGATGCCGTTGTTCGCCAGGATGCCGACCGGGTGGCCCTCGATGTGGGCGAAGCCGCACACCAGCGTGCTGCCGTAACGGGCCTTGAACTCCGCGAAATCGGAGCCGTCGACGATGCGCGCGATCACCTCGCGCACGTCGTAGGACTGGCGCGGGTCGGCCGGGATGATGCCGTATAGCTCGTGCGCGTCGCGCGCGGGCGGGCGCGGCGCGCTCACCGGCCAGGCGTCGTAGGTGCGGCGGTCGACGTGGGCCACGATCTGGCGCACGATGCCCAGCGCGTGCTCGTCGTCGACCGCGTAGTGGTCGGCCACGCCGCTGATACGCGTGTGGACGTCGGCGCCGCCGAGCTCTTCGGCCGTGACGATCTCGCCGGTCGCGGCCTGCACCAGCGGCGGGCCGCCCAGGAAGATCGTGCCCTGGTCCTTGACGATCACGGATTCATCCGCCATTGCCGGCACGTACGCCCCGCCGGCGGTGCACGACCCCATCACCGCGGCGATCTGCGGGATGCCCTGCGCGCTCATGCGCGCCTGGTTGTAGAAGATGCGCCCGAAGTGGTCGCGGTCGGGGAAGACTTCGTCCTGGAGCGGCAAGAACGCGCCGCCCGAGTCGACCAGGTAGATGCAGGCCAGCCCGTTCTGCTCGGCGATCTCCTGCGCGCGCAGGTGCTTCTTGACCGTCATCGGGTAGTAGGTGCCGCCCTTGACGGTCGCGTCGTTGGCGACGATCACGCAGTCGGTGCCCTCGACCGTCCCGATGCCGGTGACGATGCCGGCCGCCGGCGCGGCGTCCTGGTACATGCCGTGCGCGGCCAGCGCGGAGAACTCGAGGAACGGCGTGCCGGCGTCTAGGAGCCGGTCGATCCGGTCGCGCGCGGTCAGCTTGCCGCGCTTGCGGTGGCGCTCGGTCGCGACCGGCCCGCCGCCCCCGCGCACGCGGGCGAGCTGGGAGCGCAGGTCGTCGACGAGCGCGGCCATGGCGGCGGCGTTGCGCTCGAAGTCCGAGGCGTGGCGGTCGATCCGGGTCGCGAGGAGGCTCACGCCGGTACGATTTTAAGCCTGCGTGAGATTATCCGTCTAACGGCTCACCAGGCTGCTCCCAGGCGTTACCATGGCACCGTGGCCGCTCAGACGACTGCCCCCTCGCCCTATCGCCCGGCCGGCGCGCTCGACGCGTCGACCGCCCTCTTGCCGTACAACGGTCCCTGGAACCGCCGGCTGGCGGCGCACCTGCTGCGCCGGGCCGGCTTCGGCGGCTCGCCGGCCGACATCGACCGGCTCGCCGGGCTCTCGGCCGGGGACGCGGTTGAGAGCTTGGTCCGCTTCCCGGACACCTCGCGCCTGGCCGGCCTGCCCGAACGCCTCGCGCA
>CAXTNU010000114.1:0-10649 GCA_964245595.1 uncultured bacterium
CGTGCGCGCAAGCCGTCAACGAGATCGAGGGCGCGAAGACCGCGGTCAAGTACGGCGCGATGATCCTGCAGAAGAACAGCGAGGGCGACTTCGGCAACCGGCGCGAGCTCTCCGACGGGGTGGACACGGTGACCGACGCGCTGCCCAGCTTCCGCGGCCGCAAGATGCTCAAGGAACTGGAAGAGGGCGAGCGGCTCCTGTACGCCCTGCAGCGCCTGCTGATCCGCAACCGCTGACGCGAGGACCGTCGTGAAACGTATCGACCAGAGTACCGTGCTCGGCTACCGCGCCATGTTCGGCATCGGCTTCCTCGCGCTGGGCGGGGTCACGCTGTGGCGCATCCTGATCACCCCCGCGCCGGGGGCCAACAAGACGCTGGGCACGCTGCTGGCGGTCGCGATGATCGGCCTGGGCATCACGCGCATCGCGCAATACGTGCGCGCGCGCAATACCGCGCGGCGGTGACGATCGACGCGGTCGAGCACAAAGACGCCGGCGCCGCGCTGCGCCGGCTGGCGACCCCAAACGCCCTGGCGCTGCTCAGCGACCAGTTGCTGAGCATCGTCGACACGATCGCGATCGGCGTGCTGGGCACCGCCGCGCTGGCCGGGATCACCGGCGCGACGGGCGTGTTCATGGTGCTGGGGATCGGCCTGGCCGCCTTCTTCACCGGGCTGCGGATCGTCGGCGCGCAGGCCATCGGGGCGGGCCAGAGCGAGCGCTTCGGGGCGGTCGTGCGCGCCGCCGCCGTCGCGCCGCTGGCGATCGCGCTGCTCGCCGTACTGGCTTCGCTGCTCGGCGCGCGCCCGCTGCTGCAGGTCATCCTGCCGCCCGACGCCGCGCTCGACGCGGCCGCGCGCTACTTGACGCTGCGCAGCGTGTGCCTGCTGCCGATGGTCTGCAGCGGCCTGCTGATCACGGCCTTCGCGACGGCGGGCGACTCCGGCTTGGCGCTGCGCGTGCTGCTGGTGATCAACGCGGTGCACGTTCCGCTGGTGTTCGTGCTGGCGCTCGGAACGGGCACGCACCACCCGCTCGGGCTGACCGGGGCGGGGCTGTCGTCGCTGATCGCGGAGCTGGTCGGCCTGGTGTACGCGGTGCGCGAGACCCGGCGCCGCCCGGAACTGGGCATCTTCCGCTCCTGGCGGATCGACCGCAAGCTGGTCGCGGCGACGACCTCGCTCTCGTGGCCGGAGTTCGTGTTCCTGACCTTGCAGATCGCGCCCGAGCCGGTGACGGTCGCGCTGCTGGCGCCGGCCGGAACCGAGGCGGTCGCGGCGTTCCGCGCCATGTCGCTGGTCAGCGACGCGACCTGGGCCATCCCGGGCTCGCTCGGCGACGCGACGGAAGTGGTGCTCGGCCAGCGGATCGGCGCGCGCGACTACGCCGGGGCGCGGGCGTTCGGGCGCGAGGCGATCCGGATCTCGCTGCTGGTCGGGGCGGGGATCGGGCTGCTGGTCGCGGCGGCGGCCTGGCCGCTGGCCGCGCTGGTGACCCTCAGCCCGGTGCTGGCCGGGCTGGTCGCGCTGCCGCTGGCCCTGCACGTCGCCGTGACCCTGCCGCTCAAGTGCTACGCCATGACCGTGCTGGCCCCGATCCGGGCCGCCGGCGACACCCGCTTCGTGATGGTGATGGGGATCGCGACCAGCGTGGTGGTGCTGGCCGGCTTGGCGCTGCTGATCCGCGGGCTGCACCTGGGCCTGTGGGGGTTCGCACTGGCCTGGATCGCGACGTGGCTGGTGCGCAGCGGAATCACCGCGCTGCGCCTGCGCTCGGGCGACTGGGAGCGGCGCCGGCTGGCGGTCTGAGGGCCGCTGCGGGCACCTAGCAACCGGGTCAGCGTGCAGGCTGGCCGAAGGCGTCCTGGTCGTCGGCGGTGAGCACGTCGAGCACGCGGTCCAGCTCGGGCCGCTTGGCCATGACCGGGTGCCGCTGGCGGATCAGGATCTGATCCTCGGGCGACATGCGGGCGACCGTGAACGACTCCAGCTTGCGGTTGACCTCGGCCGCGGTCTCGGGACTGACCCGCCCGCGCAGCCAGGTCACCACCTCGTCCTCGTCCCGAGCGGAGGCGACGACGGCGCGCAGCCCCTCCATGTCGATCCCGGCCCGGCGCAGCGCGTAGGCGCTGAAGCCGTGGTCGTGGTTGAGGTACGCGCCGACGTGGCCGCCGGGCAGTTCGGCGCGCAGCTTGTCGATCGTGCGCGGCAGGAACATCAAGCCGAGCAGGGTCTCGCGCGGAGCGCGCGGCGGGCGGGCGGTGAGATCGAGGGGTTCCATGGCTGAGCGCCGCACTTCGTGCCGACCCCGCACCGTTCCCCGAACCAGGAGCTCCCGCATGGCCTGCCCGCCGCAGCACTTCGACGACGTCTCGGCCTCCGCGTGGAGCTGCCTGCAGAGCGCCGTGGCCGCGAAGCTGGGCATCAGCGTCTCCGGCGACCAGGGGCAGGCGAGCAAGATGGGCGTGACCATCGGCTGGAACTACGACCCCGCCGCGCGGCGGCTCAGCTTGACCTGTCTGGACAAGCCGTTCATCGTGTCGTGCGACTACGTCAACGGCCAGATCGCCGAAGCGGTGAACGGCTCGGGCTGCCTTTAAGGAAGTACGCTTCGCCGGACCGCCCTGAGACGGCGAGCGTCGTAACCGCGAGCGCGCCATTAACCGCATCGTAACCAGCCTGCGTCACACTGCAACGCAGGAGGCCTACGATGAACGAGCCGCTCGGTGATATCCGCAGCACCTCGCGCTGCACGGTCTACCCGTTTCGACGACCCGGCGCCGGCGAGGCGCACGTGCTGGAATCCGTCACGTTCGTTTTGGGCGGCCGGCACCTCGGCACGTTCACGCTCGACGCGCCGTACGCGGGCAGCGAACCGCTGCGTCTGTACGTCGTCCCGCAATCGGACAGTAACGGTCTCACGGCATCAGCGACCGTCGACTGCCTGATCACCGATACGGACCTCGGCTGAGCCGCATGCTGGCCGCACCGCGCATGCTCTCGATCCTCACCACGCGGCGCTGCACCGCGCAGTGCGATCACTGCTGTGTCGGCGCGAGCCCGCGGGCGACCGCGGCGATTCCCGTGCCGCGCATCCACCGGCTGATCGACGAAGCCAAGCGCATCCCATCGATGGAGCGCATCGTGTTCACCGGCGGCGAGTGTTTTCTGCTCGGCCGCGACCTCGACGCGCTGATCGCGCACGCTCACGAACTGGAATTGATCACCCGCACGGTGACCAACGGCTATTGGGCAGCGAGCGAACGGGCGGCGCGCGCTCGGGTCACCGTGCTCCGCACCGCCGGGCTCGACGAGCTGATGCTCTCGACGGGGACCTTCCACCAGCGCTTCGTCCCGGTCGAGCGCATCGTGCACGCGGCGCGCGCGGCGGCCGCGGCCGGCATCGCTACCCGCATCGCGATCGAGGACTGCGATCAGCAGATCTTCGACGACGCGGTCCTGCACGATGCGTTGCGCGACGAGATCGCGGCGCACCGGGTCGTGCTCGGCCGCGATCCGTGGACCACCGACGCCGGCGGCAGGGGTACCGCCGAACTGACCCACCAGCACGTGCTCGAACGTCACCTGGACCGCGATGTGGGCCGCTGCCCGCAGATCCTGGCCGGCATCGCGGTCACGCCGGACCAGCAGCTCACCGCGTGCTGCGGCTTCCCGCTCGAAGAGCTGCCGCGGCTGCGGATCGGCTCGGTCGCGGACCGCGCGCTCGACGAGCTCCTCGACGAGACACCGAACCGGCTGCTGACGATGGCCTTGCACGCCATCGGGCCGAGCGGGATCGCGGAGTTCGTCGCGCGGCACGTTTCCGGGTTCGCGCTCGCACCGACGGCATCGATCTGCCAGGCGTGCACGGCGCTGCAGCGCGACGACGTGGCGATGCGGGTCGTCGCCGACCATGCGGCCGAGCTGATGCAAACCGCCGTGCCCGAGTTCGTTCGGCTGCACGGCGTTCACCAGCCAGCCCAAACACTACGGCTTTCACCCCTCAGGAGCGTTTTATGAGCAACCTCGCATCGTTGAACGCAACGATCACCGGCGGAACCATCACCGCCAACGACGGGAAGGTTACGACGTTCACGACCCCGATCGTCGGCTATCTCGGGGATCCGCTGTTCTGCAAGATCCTGGTCTCCGGTTCCACCCTGATCGTCCTCATCGATAAGGACGGCCCCAGCCAGCTCGGACCGATCCCCGTCCCCGTCACCGAGCCGGTGACGCGGGTCTCGGTGACCGTGAAGTCGCAAACCTCGACCGAAAGCTGGGCCGGCCCACTGGCTTCACCATATGCAGGCGATAAGCTCGATTTCGCGGTCGAAGTCGCCTCGAACTTGCTCTACGCAAGCTTCGCGCTGCGGATCGCTGCGGTGGCACAACCGGGGGCCGGAAACCCCAATCCGCTGGGCTACATTGCGGTCGAGGTCGATGGGCAGCCGGGCACGTACCGGCTCTTCTTTCTGGACAAGCTGGTCGTTCCCGTCCCTGCTGACGTCACGACGGCAAGGTTCATCCCGCCCGGGCCGATAGTCGGGGGCATCGGCGGACCGATGGGCGTGGCGTTACCGTAACCGCGGATGGCTAATCGAAGCGGTCGGGCCGGCCGCGACCAGTGCGACCAGTCGAGCGGAGGGCTCGGCATCGAGCTCTTCGGCGAGGGCTGCGGCATAGCGCCGGAACTCGCGGCGAGCCGCGTTCACGTCGCCGCGGGCGAGCAGCACGCGGATGACGACTTCGCACGCGGCTTCGTCGTAGGGATCGACGGCGGCGACCTGGCCGGCGAACGCGAGCGCTTCGTCGAACCGCAGGTGGGCGATCGCGTCTTCGGCGAGCATGGCACCGGCCGTGCAGACGATACCGTGGATCCGCGCGAGCATCGGCTGTGCCCAGCTGAAGCGCTCGTAGCTGGCCGTCGCACCGGAACGGTGCGCCGCGAGAATCGCCGCCATCGCTTGGCGCGTCTGCGCGTCGAGCGATGGGGTCCGGCGCTCGCGGACGAGACCTTCGGCACGCCGCAGATCGACCTCGACCGCCGGCGACAGGCGGTAGCTTCCGTCGGCCGAGAGGATCGCGTCGAACGAGCCGAGCTTCGAGCGTACGCGCGAGAGCGTCACCTTGAGATTGTTGCCCCACTCCTTGGGGTCGAGATGCTCCCACAGCGCTTCGCCGATGCGGTCGCGCGTCGGTGCGCCGGGCGCCGTGGCGATGAAGGCCAGGAACGCGAATTCCCGCTCGGTCAGGTGAACCGGCATCGCGTTCAGCGTCACGCGCCCCGCCAGCAGCTCGAGCACCAGGCGCGGCTGGGCCGGCTCGCGCGCGCGCAGCACGCGGCGACGCACGTACGGCTCGAGGATGCCGGGTGGTTCCCCGCGGACGAGCGCGGCGACCGCGTGCCGCATTTCCACGCTCTCGAAGTCGGCGACGAGCTCACCGAGCAGCGCCGCCTCGACCGGCCGCGCCGCCTCGTCCAAGACGTACAGCGCCGCGTGGGCGAGAATGCGCAGGTACGTGTCGCGCCGGAAGTCGGCTGCCCGGGCCGCGGCTCGCGCGGCATCGAGGGCCTCTTCGTGCAAGCCGGTCCGGCCCATGCGATACAGTTGCGTGATCGCCGCATATGCCTGCCAGAGATGAGCATCGTCGATCTCCACCGGACGGCCTCGTGCAGCCTCCGCCATCGGCGCGAAACCGCGCTCGATGCCCGGCGTGAGCGCCTCCTCCATGACGGCGAGGTACCGCTCGAACAACGCGTCGTCACCGGCCACCCAGGCGAAGAACGCACCATTGGATGCGACGTACGCCAAGTAGAGCGGCAGCTGTTCTTGCCCGCGGCGCCTGAGCAGCTCGTCGATGATCACGGCGACCCGGTCGATTTTGCCCCGGTAGCCGGCTTCGTGCGCGTCGAGGTAGTGCAGGGTCTGGTTCTCGCCAAAGGTGTCGCGCCGGAGGGCGGCGGCCTCGCTCGCCAGCGAGCGCGCCAGCCCGAAACGGCCTTCGATGCCGCGCACCGAAGCAAGGAAGTTGAGCAGCGAAGCGCGCGCCGACGGGTGCGCCGCGGCGAAGCCGTGCAGCGCCTCGTCGACGAGCTGATCGCACTCCGCGACCCGGCCCACGTTGATGTAGGCGTTTGCGAGCAGCATCAGCGCGGCGGCACGCTGCTCGGCGCTCGCCGCACCGGACAGGCAGTAGTAGACCGTCTCGGCTTCCCGCACGAAGGTCGCCCGGTCGACCGCAAAGGCGCGGTAGGGGATCGTCGCGATCCACAAGTTGGGATAGCGCGAGATCAAGCCGCGGTCGATCCGCTCGATGATCCGCTCGTACTCGGCCAGCGACACGGGCGCGGCGGTATAGGGCGGGGCCGCATCGACGATCGAGGCCGCTCGTGCCGCATCGCCGCTCTCGAGCGCGATCCGCGCGGCTTCGGCATAGGCGCCGTCGCCGGTGAGGACGTCGAGAAGACGGCCATAGAGCAACTGAGCCGCCGGGCCGAATCGCTCGTGCACCAAATCGACCACCGCGGGGTGGACGACGACCCGTTCGCCGTCGCGCTCCACCGCGGGAAGAGCACCCAGCCGGGCAAACGCGAGATCGTCGAACGACCCGCCCAGAACGCGCACCAACTCGGTCTGCGTGGCTCCCCCGCGCAGCCCGGCCACGATCAGCGCTTCGCGCACGATGGGTTCGAGCCGAGCGATCGTCCGCTGCACGCTGAACGCGAGCAGAGCTGGGCCGGTCAGAACCGTGGCCGCCTCGAGCACGTCGCCACCCGGCTCGTCGCGCAGCAACCCGACGAGCAACCACGTCACCAGCGGCCACCCGCGGGTGGCCCGGTACACGGCAGCAGCCGCCTGCGCGGGTACGCCGGCGTGCGATACGGCGCTCGCGAACTGCTCGGGCGTCAGCGCCAGTTCGGCCGTGCCGAGTTCCACGGCCCGCTCCCACGGAACGAGGGCCCGCAACGCCGAGGGCAGCACGGCTCGCGTGCTGACGGCGAGCGTCCGCGCCGCCGGCAACGTGGCGATCAGCTCGCCCAAGATGTCGGCCCCGGCCGGCGACGCGAGCGCGCCGTGCGGGTCGCGCAGAACGAACAGCTCGGTTTCTTCCAGAGCCGGCCACTCGCGGCGCAACGCCTCGCGGTAGCGCGCCGGCGCCTCTTCGCGGCGCAACGCGAGCCGGTCGGCGGCGGAGCGCGCGGAGCGCAACCGATCGTGCGAGACGACCGCATCGAGAACTGCGCGGGCAAGGTTCGCGGCATCAGCCCCGGCAGGCAGATCGCACGCGACGAACCGCCCCACCGACGCGGCACACGCCCTGAGGAACCCGTCCTTACGATATCCGGCCGGCGCACCGACGACGATGACGCGGGGAACCGCCGCGAGCACCGACGCCGCCAAAGCCAACGATTCAGGTCCGATCGCCGTTCGGTTCACCCACTCCCCTCGAAGGCCGCAACTCTCGGCCATCTACGACGTGTGTCAGACCACCGCCTCGCTTACCGGGCCGAGCGCGCGCGGCGACTGACGCGCAGCGAGGTGCCGATGGCGCAGCGATTCAGGCTCATACTGGACTTCGACGACGCGAGCATCGCGGCGCTGAAATCCGAAGGCATGCGGTTGGCCATCGCCAAACCGGCCGGCGTGCTGCCGCCCAACGTCGTCTGGCTCGCCTGCGACCCGGCGCCGCGAACCACGATCGTCTGGGGCGAGACGTACGGCGTTTTCGGCGCCGACGTGCCGCCCCGAGAGTCGAGCCCGATCAGCATCCGCTGCGCGCGCTATCCCGCTGCCCAGCGGGCACTGCACCCGTTCCGGGGCGATCGATTCGGCCCACCCGTGGCGCTCGAGGCGATCCCAGCCGGCCATTACGACGTAGCCAACCAGGCATCGCTCACGGCGGTGTTCGGCTTGCTGCAATCCGCGGTGGTCAACGGCACCCGCGTGCGCTCGCCGGTCAACGTGGCCACGCTGACGCCCGGCTCGCGAGCCGATTTCGTCGCGGTGACGAGGCTCTATCTCTGGGTCGGCCCCGTGGCCGAGACCGGATCGACGTTGGCCCAGCTACCAGCCGGCGCCGCACCGATCGATTTCTCGTTCGAGGATTCAGCCAAACGCTTTCGGTTCGCGGCCGCCGACGCGAGCTTCAGAGACGACTCCGCCGACCAGGCACAAGAAAGGATGAACGAAAATGAGTGATCGAGCCCAGGAACCAGCAGGTGCGATCGCAGCTGCCCGACTGTTCTTTCATCTTCAGGACGATTCGACATATTGCGGTGCGGCCGTGGCACAGATGGTTTTGCGATCCGTCACCGGGACGCTGTGCGACCAAGACGACTTAGCCCAGGAAAACTCCGACTACGATCAAGGTACGGTGAACGGTGCATCCGCCGACGCTCTCGCAAAGACGCTTAGCACCCAAGCGCTTGCGGATTTCATGGCCATCGAGACGAACGGCTCGCTGGATACGACATTCGAAGTTCTCAGCGCGAACCCGAACGGTGTCGCAGCGTTGGTTCAAAACGGGGAACACTGGGTTTTTCTCAATGAAGTGTTCTTCGACGAAGGTGCTTTGCCGGCTCCGATCGGAATTTTCATGAGCGACCCGCACGGCCCATCGTATCCTGATGATTATCATGCGGATGGCGATGATTGCGGTCGAGGCAATGGGTCGGGCAACGTGAACGTTCTTTGGATGACCGCCATGCTCCAGCAGCCCGACTATACGCCCCTGGCGCTCGTCTACCCGGCGCCGCATCAGCCAATGGCGTCATGAGTTCGCCGATGGACTCTCAGCTTCAGGCTACTCCGCAACGACTCGATGCCAAGCCATTGGGCGGCTTGGGTTTGATCCTGGCACGCTCGCCCGTCCGGCCCGCAACCACGCCGGCAGCTCGGGATTGGGTACCGGGCGAGCCGCAGGTGGTGGCAGCCAACGCCATCCGCGCAATGGGTATCGAACGCCGGGGACCGCTCGGGCGCTTCTTGTCCGGCTTCCAGGCAACCAACTCGACCGCAGTCGGAGATTTCTTCCAGATCACGCTCGAGACGCACGCCGGCGTGGTCGGATACGCGCTGCTCGACCGGTCCGGCGAGTTGCTCGTCGTCGTCGCGAGCGAACACGAGCGCCCCCTGCTGGACCCTTCCCATGACACGGTGCTGCGCGCGCTGCACCGGGACGCCGAGCGTATCGCGAACGTCGATCCCTATTTCATGTCCTTGCTCCAGCAGCGGCATGCGGACGTCAAGGCGGCGTACTTCTGGCGCCGCTGCCGAGAAGCCCCATTGCCGACCCAGCCGCTCATGCGGATCAGCATCGGCACGCACGTGCTCTACCGAAACCACTTCGGCCGCTACTATACCAAACTCACCCTGCTCGACCGCTGAGGCGGCGTCGAGGGCGCTGCCTGGCGCTCAGCGCGCCAGGTAGCGCTTGCGCAGCTCGTCGATCACCACCGCGAGCAGGATCACGATGCCCAGCACGATCTGCTGGGTGTAGGACTCGATGTTGAGCAGGTTCATCACGTTGTTGAGCACGCCGATCAGCAGCGCGCCGAAGAACGTGCCGACGATCGTGCCGCGGCCGCCCATCAGCGACGTGCCGCCGACCACGACCGCCGCGATGGCCTGCAGCTCGTAGCCCGTCCCGGTCTGCGGCGAGCCCGACGCGAAGCGCGCCATCAGCAGCAGCCCCGCCAGCGCCGCGCAGCCGCCCGAGATCACGTAGACGAGCGTCTTGACCTTGCGCACGTCGATGCCGGCCAGCCGCGCCGCCTCCTCGTTGCCGCCGTCGGCCAGCACGTAGCGCCCGTAGGCCGTGCGCCCGAGCAGGACCGCGAAGACGACCGTCACGATCGCCATCACGACCACGATCCAGGGAATCGTGCCGGCCAGCGTACCGGTTCCCAGCCAGTCGAACGGCTTGCTGTCGACCAGCGGGATCGGCTGACCGTGGGCGAGGATGTAGGCCAGCCCGCGCGCGACCTGCATCATCGCCAGCGTCGTGATGAACGGCGGCAGGTTCAGCTTCACGACCGGCAGCGCGTTGATCCAGCCCGCCGCGCAGCCGACGGCCAAGCCGACCAGCAGCGTCACGGCGAACGTCGCCGGTCCGCCGAGGTGCAGGGTGTTGGCGACCAGCGCCATCACCACCCCAGCCAACCCGACCAGCGAGCCGACCGACAGATCGATTCCGGCGGTGATGATGACGAACGTCTGCCCGACCGCCATGATCGCGTTGACCGAGATCTGGCGCAGGACGTTGGTCAGGTTGCCGGTGTTGAGGAAGTTGCCGTGCGTGAGCAGGTTGACGACGACCACCAGCACGACGAGCGCGCCGGCCAGCCCGGCCGTGCGCAGCGCTGCGGCGCGGCGCTTCTGCGCGGCCACGTCGTCGCTGCGCGCGTCCATCACCGCCTTGACCTCCACCGCCTTCACCTCGGCGGCAGGGTCGGGGCCGCCGGCGGCGTTCGTCCCGGGACCCTGAGGTGAAACGGGCATCAGGCCGCAACCCCGGTCGCAACCGCGATCACCCGATCGGGCGTCGCCTCGGCGCGCGCCAGGTCGGCGCGCACCTGCCCGCCGCGCACGACGAGCACGCGGGGCGACATACCCAACACCTCGGGCAGCTCGCTGGACACCATCACGA
>CAXTNU010000115.1:0-10615 GCA_964245595.1 uncultured bacterium
GCTCGGGGCATCCGGCCACGCCCTGCACGGTGGCCGCCCTGCCGGCCCACTGCCAGCTCGACACCGGCTCGCGCCTGGCGGCCTCGCTGATGCGCCCGTTCCTCGATTCCCACCCCGCCGTCGCGGCCCGCGCGACGACGGCCGAGGGCGTCCAGGGCTACGGCATCGGCGGGCCCGCGCGCGGCAAGCTGGGCCCGGTCGAGGTGGGTTTGGGCGGCCGCACGGTAAGCGTGATCGGCGACTTCACCACCCAGCGCCACGGCGCGTTCGCCGACGGCTCGGTCGAGGCCAACCTGGGCGAACCGCTGCTGCGGCGCTTCGTCGTGACCTACGACCTGGCGCGCGGCCGGGCCCGGATCGTGCCCTCCGCCGCGTTCGACGAGCCGCAGGTGCTCGACCGCTCGGGCCTGTTCGTGATCCGCCCCGACCCGGCCAGCACGACGGTGCTCGACGTGCGGCCCGGCACGCCGGCAGCCGGCGCGGGCGTGCGCGCGAACGATGCGCTGGTCGCGCTGGACGGCACGCCGGCGGCGGCGCTCTCGCTGGGCGCCATCCGTACCCGGCTGGCCGAGCCGGGCGGCACGCGCGTCGTACTGCGCTTGCGCGGCGCCGAAGGCGAACGCGACGTCACGCTCACCCTAGCCGACTACGCTTGAGCGCCGCCCCGGGACGGCCCCGCCGGCGCGAGGAGCGCACCGACGTTTGTGACAATGGGCGTAGCGACCAGGCGCTGAGAGGAGGTCCGCCATGACCCGTTCCGATCTCACCCGTCGTTCCTTCGTCCGGCTGGCCGGCGCGGGGACCGCCGCCGCCGCGTTCGGCATCCCGGCCTACCTGCCGCGCATCGGCGAGGCCGCCGACACCATCAAGATCGGGCTGCTCGAGCCGTACACCGGCGTGTACGCCGCGCCCGGCGAGAACGAGACCAACGGCTTCCAGATGGCGGTCGACGCCTGGAACAAGCGCGGCGGCGCGCTGAGCCGGCGGATCGAGCTGGTCAAGGAGGACGAGCAGAACGATCCCGGCGTCGCGGCGCAGAAAGCGCGCAAGCTGATCAATCAGGACAAGGTCGTGGCGCTGGTGGGCACCGTGTCGAGCGCGGTCTCGCTCTCGGTCGCCGGCGCGGCCAATGCGGCGAACCTCCTGTTCATCGACTCCGGCGGGCACACCGACGACGTGACCGGCAAGGCCTGTCACTGGAACGTCTTTCGCACCTGCCACAGCACCTGGATGGAAACGCACGCCACCGGCTACGCACTGCAGAAGCGCTTCGGCAAGCGCTGGTTCTTCATCACCCCGGACTACGCGTACGGCCACGCGCTCGAGGCCGGCTTCAAAGACGTGCTCGGGCGCATCGGCGGTGAAGTCGTCGGCAGCGAGCAGACCCCGCTGGGCACGACCGACTTCAGCTCCTACCTGACCAAGATCGACGCCGCCAAGCCGAACCTCGTGCTGGTGTTCGTGCAGGGCGACGACTACACGAACTGCCTCAAGCAGATGAACCAGTTCGGCCTGCTCAAGAAGTACGCGGTCGGCGGCCCGCAGGTCGAGCTGGAGTCGCTCTACGGCCTGCCGCCCGAGGCGCGCGGCGGCTACTGGGGCATCGAGTGGTACTACAAGAGCGACAAGACGCTGGGCAAGAACAACGCTCTCGCGCACCGGTTCGTCGCCGACTACACCGCCCGCTTCAAGAAGCCGCCGACGGCGCGCAGCGCGTTCGGCTACGTCACCGCCGACCGGCTGATCACCGCGATGGCCGAGTCGAAATCGACCGACTCGCCCAAGCTCGCGCACGCCCTGGAGAACACGCGCTTCAGCTCGATCTTCAACGGCCAGGGCTACTACCGCAAGGAAGACCACCAGCTCATGTGGCCGATGTGGGTGGCCAAGATCCGCCCCAACGGCACGCCGGGCGACAAGCTCGACCTGTTCGACGTGACCGACATCAACGCAGCCGAAGCGGTCGAGCAGAGCGTCAGCGAAAAAGCCAAGGTCTGCAAGCTCGACTATCCCGGCTGAGGTGAGGGCGTGATCGAGCACCTGGCGCCGCAGTTGTTCAACGGGCTGGTGCTGGGCGCGTTCTACGCGATCGTGGCGCTGGGGCTCTCGCTGATCATGAACCTCACCGGCACGATCAACATGGCGCACGGGAGCTTCATGACGCTGGCCGGCTACGTGGCCTACACCATGGTCGCGCGCGGCACGCCGTTCTGGTTCGCGCTGCTGGTCGCGCCGCTGGTCGCGGTCGCGATCGGCGTGATCGTGGAGCGGACGCTGGTGCGCCCGCTCTACAAGCGCGAGCCGTTCTACAGCCTGCTGATGACGTTCGGCCTGTCGCTGATAGCCGAGGAGATCTACCGCCTGATCTGGGGCTCCAACGGGGTCCCGTTCTCGCCCCCGGGCTGGCTCAACGGCACGCTCGGCCTGGGCTTCATGAGCTTTCCGGTGTTTCGCATCTTCATCGCGGTGGTGCTGATCGTCGCGATCGCGGCCCTGGCGCTGTTCCTGACCCGCACGCGCTTCGGGCTGCGCCTGCGGGCGGCGGTGCAGGACACCGAGATGATCGCCGCGCTGGGCACCAACACGCAGGTGCTCTACGCGGTCAACTTCGGGCTGGGCATCTTCCTGGCCGGGATCGCGGGCGTGCTGGCGGCGGGGATGCTCGGTCTCTCACCTACGAGCGGCAACGCCCTGCTCATGCCGGCCTTCGTGACCGTCATCATCGGCGGGATGGGGAGCCTGTTCGGCAGCATCGTCGGCGGGCTGCTGATCGGCCTGGCGATCTCGCTCACCACGCTGTTCATCCCGGCGGCGAGCGAAGTGTCGATGTACGTCCTGATGGCGATCGTGCTGATGGTGCGCCCGCGCGGGCTGTTCGGCGAGGAGGGCATCTTCGGGTGAGCCCGCGCACGGAGCTCGCCGCCTCGCTCGCCGTCGTGGTCCTGCTCGCCGCGGCGCCGCTGCTGGCCCCGCTGATCCGCCTCGACATCTCGATCGTCAGCGAGGTGCTGCTCTTCGCGCTGGCGGTGATGAGCGTGAACCTGCTGCTCGGCTATACCGGGCTGCCGGCCTTCGGCAACGCGGCCTACTTCGGGCTGGGCGCATACGGCGCGGCGCTCTCGATCAAGTACTGGCACGCCGGCTTCATCGCCGCGGCGCTGGTCGGCACGGTCGCGGCGGTACTGGGCGCGCTCGTGCTGGGACCGTTCCTGCTGCGCCGGCGCGGGATCTACTTCGGGCTGCTCTCGATCGCGTTCGGCCAGGTGTTCTACTTCATCGCCTACCGCTTCAACGACGTGACCGGCGGCGAGGACGGGATGAACTTCGCCCGCCCGCCGCTGCGCCTGCCGGGCCTGCACGCGACGCTCAAGGAGCAGGGCTTCTACTACACCGCGCTGGTCGTCTTCGTGGTGGCGGTGGTGGCATTTCGAGCCGTCGCGCGGTCGCCGTTCGGCCGCACGCTGGTCGCGATCCGCCAGAACGAGGCGCGAGTGCGCTATCTGGGGCTGGACACCGACCGCTTCATCTTCGTCGCGCTGCTGATCTCGGCCACGATGGCGGGCGTATCGGGCGCGCTGTTCGGGCTGCTGATCGACTTCGCGTACCCGCTGATGCTGGACTGGCACCAGTCGGGCGACTTCGTGCTGATGATGATCCTGGGCGGCGCGGGCACCGTGTGGGGCTCGCTGGTCGGGGCGTTCATCTACGTCATCGGCAAGGACATCATCTCGACCATCACGCCGCTGTGGCAGATCTTCCTGGGCGCGCTGTTCGTGGCGTGCGTGCTCGGCTTCCCCAAGGGCATCCTGGGGACGATCGCCGCGCTGCGGCGCGGCCGGCCGGTGCTGCCGCAAGCCGGCGACGACCCGCTCGACGCGCACACGCCGCTGCCCGGGGGTAACCGTGTCTGAGACCGTGCTGCTCGAAGCGACCGGCATCTCCAAAGTGTTCGGCGGCGTGCGCGCGGTGGACGACGTCTCGCTGCGCGTCCGCGAGGGCACGATCCACGCCCTGATCGGCCCCAACGGCGCCGGCAAGACGACGTTCTTCAACGCCGTCTCGGGCTACGCGTTCCCCGAGCGCGGCCGGGTCACGTTCCGCGGCCGCGACGTGACGCGCACGGTCAACTGGCGCCGGATCGCGATGGGCATGGGGCGCACGTTCCAGACGCCCAGCGTCTTTCCCGAGCTGACCGTGGACGAGAACGTGCGCCTGGGCGTGCGCGCGCACGCCGGGCAAGCATTCCGCCTGCGCACGCCGCGCGGCATCGCGCGGGCGACGGTCGACACGCGGGTCGACGAGCTGCTCGGCTTCGTGAACCTGACCGCGCAGCGCGACCGCCCCGTCGCCGAGCTCGCGCACGGCTCGCAGCGGCTGTGCGAGATCGCGATGAGTCTCTCGACCGACCCGGTGCTGGTGCTGCTCGACGAGCCGATGGCCGGCCTGGCCGAGGCCGAAACCGAGCGCATCATCGGCGTGATCCGCGACCTGCGCGAGCGGCTCGGCCTGACCGTGCTGTTCGTCGAGCACAACATGCGGGTCGTGCTGGCGCTGGCCGACCGCATCACCGTGCTCGACCGCGGCAAGCTGCTGGCCGAAGGCGACCCCGCCGAGATCGCCGCGAACGAGGCGGTGCGCAGCGCGTACCTGGGCGAGGGCGTGCTGGACCATGTCTGACGGCGTGCCGACCGCGACTGAACCGCTACTGAGTCTGGCCGGTATCTGCACCGACTACGGCAAGATCCGCATCCTGCGCGACGTGTCGCTGGCGGTCGGCGCGGGCGAGGTCGTCGCGCTGCTCGGCCTCAACGGCGCCGGCAAGACGACCACGATGCGCAGCATTCTCGGCCTGACGCCGCCGCGCAGCGGCACGGTGCGCTTCGACGGGCGCGACGTCACCGGCTGGCCGCCGTACAAGATAGCGCGGCTGGGCGTCGGCTACGTACCCGAAGGCCGGCGCATGTTCAAGGAATTGACGACGCTCGAGAACCTGCAGCTCGCCGAGCAGGGACGCGCGGGCGACTGGACGATCCCGCGCGTGCTCGAACAGTTACCGAAGCTGGCCGAACTGCGCGCGCGCAAAGCGGGCCGGCTCTCCGGCGGCGAACAGGAGATGCTCGCGATCGGCCGCGCGCTGGTCGCCAACCCGCGGTTGATCCTGGTCGACGAGCCCTCGCAAGGTCTCGCGCCGCTCGTCGTCGAGGACGTCTACCGCATCTTGGCGGAGCTCAAGCAGACCGGCGTCGCGGTGCTGCTGGTGGAGCAGAACGCGCTGCTCGCGCTGCGCATCGCCGACCGCGCCTACGTGCTCGACAGCGGCCGCGTCGTTCACGCCGGTCCCGCCGCCGAACTCGCCGCCGACCGCGACCGCATCCGCACCTTGATGGGCCTGGAAGTCATCCCGCGCTGAAAGGACGGATTACGGAATCTGCGTTTGGCCGAGGCTGCGCTGTGGGCGTGATCGGTCCGGTCGACCGGTGTTGCGGACCGGCAGCATTGCCGATCGTCAATCCGTAAAGAAGTAATGAACCGGTGCAATTAGCCAGTGCAGCTTGGCCCACGTGCCCGAGGCGCGCACTCAAACACTTGCGCTACGCGCGTTCGAACATTACCTCTATGCTTCCAGACACCTTGGCATCTGCTATGAACGCAAGTTTACCTGATACATCGAAGCCGAGTGTGACTTTCACTGAATTAAGCGGATAATCCTTAACGGCATCCGCGGATGCTACAAGCATTTCGTTGAGTTGAGACGTAATTCGGCGCCAGTCATCCCGCAACTCTTCTACGGTCCTCGTGACAACCGCTTCACGAAAGCCGCTATGCTCTACAAAGCCAGTGCTTCCGGGGGAGCTCTTCGCCGTCGCCCCAGTTATGATGTATACTGTGTTGGAAATGTCTTCGCTCATTTGCAGGCTCCGGTCAGGGCTCGAGTAGAGTTATATTCATACATTGTGCCACCTGTGCAAGACTCAGCGCACAGCCTTCGTGGGTATTGACGATCGTCGCAACCTCTCCCCGGTACAACCCAAGGGCCTTCCCGTCGAGGGTGCTTTGAACAAGAGCGCCGGAATCTCCAGGCTGCCCCGGTGAGTCGAGGTAGAAGTGGCATGGCAATTGGGGACTCAGGACGCCTCTTGTATCTCCTATTGCGGAAATTCGTGCTGCAATGGCGCTCGACGAAGCTTCGATGACGACAGGCTCGTACGGGGCGGGGAACAAGCGAGTCACCATCACATCCCTCTCCACGGCGGGAACGTCAATCGTGTACATCGCAGCGTCTAGCATAGGAGGTGCCACGGCACAGATTTGTTGGACTGTGCCATCCATCAACTGAACAATTTGGCCTATTTGAGGATCCACACCGAAGACGTGGCGTGCCGTAAGCGCGCCGAACTGCCGTGAAACGCTTTCTACGGCGTAGCATGTAACCGTCCCACCCACAGGTGAGGCAGGCGCATGTTCGATGAGCCGGCGATAGCGCATTACCAACGGAAAAAAGTGGTCGCCGATTAACACGGCCCTTTCGTTCAATGAGGTTGGACGACCAACGCGTGGATCACGTGTGTACGCGATGATGCCGAATCCTGGCATTTCCTGCTCTGGATCAAGAAAGCCATATGCTGATTCAAGGAAGCCCGGAACCTGTCGTGCTAAGCCTTCTTGTCCAAATTTTTCTGAAAGAGCGTGGGCCCAGAAGAAAGCGTTGAGATACGCGGTCGGTATTTGCGATTCAGCAAAGGCCGCCCACTCAGCGTCGAGATATTGCTCTGGCGGTCGTTCTCGTGGGATGAACCGCAACGGACCCTGGTCATCTCCTCCAAAAGCCATCTACTTTGAACTGACCCCGCTTGACAGTTACTAGTATGACAAAGACAAGAACGCGCGTTTGCCGGAATGCAGCTTATACATACACTTTTCCCACTATTCCGGTATGCAAAGTCAATTCAATAATCTACCTGCTTGTCCTTCTAAGCAAGAAGCTCGTTCTAGGATAGTACCAACATGGCTATGCCTTCGTTCCGGGTGAGCGCGACATAACGGCGCCGAGCGGCTACGCTACGGCTTGATGCCCGCGTCGGCACGCCGAATTGGCTACTAGGCCATCGGACGCACGTGCTCTCGCACCCAGGCGATGAAGTCGTCGTCTTTTGTCGCGCCCGATGCGAGCGACCACATCACCGCGGCGCAGTCCGGCGTCCGAAGCGCGCAGCTCGTTACCGTCGAGTTCCAGAAACAACTCGAGCAAAACCAATCCGACACGCTTGTTGCCGTCGACGAACGGATGATTGCGAACCAGCGTGATCGCATGCAGGGCTGCGAGCAAGGCAATGTCTCCCGCACTTCGCGTTGCGCGGGCGGGCAAGTGCGGATTCGAGCAAGCTGAGGTCGCGCACGCCTAGACCGCCGCCGTGCTCGTCGATCTGCGCTTCGTGGATCGCGAGAACCATATCGATCAGAATCCAGACCAAGTTACTTGGCAAGCTCGCGCAAAGCGGCACGCCGGCGCTTCATCACTTCTCAGCAGCAGAGAACTGAGCGGCGAACTCCGGGTCGTACGGCGTCAATCGGAAGCCGTCAGGCGATTCGGTCAAGTACACCGTATCCCCGACGCCGAGCTTGAGCCTTGCGACGGTCTCCTTGGGACACGACACCGACCGAATTCCCAACCCGGGTCAGCTTCAGCCCAGTCACTCCACGTTATTACATAACGTAATGACACGGCTCCTGGCCTGATGGAGGTGAATGGAGGTACCCCTCTCGCGCTACGGGATCTGCGTCTGGCGGATCGCCGGAGTCCAGGTGTCGCCGTCGACGCCGTTCGCGACGGCTTGGAACTCGCGGTAGAGGCGGATCGGGTCGCGCATGTCGCGGATCGCTGGGCCGCCGCCACCGAGCACGATCGAGCCGAAGCCGAGCATCCGGCCGAGGATGCCCTGCGCCATCGTCGACCCGGCCAGCCCGGTGTTGCCGAGCGGGTCGACCCGCCGGCCGAACAAGCCCCGGACGATGAAGATCCGGCGGTTCGTCGAGACGACACGATGGCCGAAGTAGTGCCCCGCCCGCCCGGCCAGCGCAATGATGCTCCGCAGCAGCAGCAGGCCGGCAACGCCGAGTACCGCCAGGCGCCCATACCCGCTCACGAGCGGCACGAGGATGTGGTGCCCATGCACGAGCACCACGACGCGCCAGCTCAGGACGGTCGCCAGGAGCACGAGAACGGCTACGATCTCCGCGAGCGGGCGCACGAACACGATCCAGTGCGGCGAGCTGGCGAACACGACGTGCTCGGTCGGCAAGAGCATCCCGGCCAGCTCGGCCGCCACGGGCGGCGCCGGCGGCCGCATGACGACCGGCTGTCCCACGGTGACGCGTGCGAACGGCTGCGTGTCACCGGGCGGCGGCACGTCCACCGGGATGGCATCGCGCGCGCTCGTGGGCGAGGGTTCGAGCGGCCGGTCTCCGTTCATGGCGTCCTCCATCCCGCCGGGGCGGCGGAGCGCTTCCTTTGCTCGCCCCCGGTCATGGCACCTGTGACGGTGCCGGACGCTCTATCCGACGCGCGTCTCGTTCGCGCGCTCCAGCGCGTAGTGCAGCAGGCGGTCGACCAGCGCTTCGTACGAGATGCCGATGCAGGCGGCTTCGTCGGGGATCAGGCTGGTCGGCGTCATGCCCGGCAGCGCGTTGATCTCCAGGATCGTCGGGCGGCCCTCTTTGCTCAGGATGAAATCGGTGCGCGAGTAGTCGCGCAGGCCGAGCAGCTTGTGCACCGACACCGCGAGCGTCTGCAGGCGTTTAGTGAGATCGGCGTCGATCGGCGCGGGAACCAAATGCCGCGAGCCGCCCGGCTTGTACTTGGCGTCGTAGGTGTAGAAGTCGTCGCTGGTCGCGAGAATCTCCACCACCGGCAGAGCTTCTTCGCCGAGCACGCCGCACGTGAACTCCCGTCCGGGCACGTATTCCTCGGCCATCACTTCGGTCGTGCGGGTCGAGGCGTCGATGATCGCCCGGGTCCACTCCTCGTGCGTCTTGACGATCGCGACGCCGGCGCTCGAACCGCTGTTGCGCGGCTTCACCACCAGCGGCAGGTTGAGCGAACCTGGCAGCAGCGGCAGCGTGCCGCCGGTCAGGTCGAACACGTCCCAGGCCGGGGTGGGCAGGCCTTCGGCGGCCAGCAGTTTCTTGGTGACGTGCTTGTCCATCGCCAGCGCGCAGCCCGCGATGCCGCTCCCGGTGTAGGGGATGCGCAGCCAGTCGAGGATGCCCTGGATGGTGCCGTCCTCGCCGCCCGAGCCGTGCAGCGCGTTGAACACGACGTCGGGCGCGATCTCGCGCAGCGCGTCGATGAAGCGGCCGTCGAAGTCCAGCGAGCGCGGCTGGTGACCGAGCGCCGTGAGCGCGCGCATCACGCCGGTGCCGCTCTGGATCGAGACCTCGCGCTCGTCGCTCGGCCCGCCCATGACGACGGCGATTTTCAGACTGGGCATCTATTTCTCGACATTCGGTACCGTGTATAGCCTCTCATCGAGCCGATTGCGTCAGGCGCCACGCGTGGCGCTCGGTTCTCGTCGCGGCGCGTCAGCGACGTGACCATCTACGAATTCTCCGACGAGGTGTACTTCGAGGTGGAGCGCGACGCCGAACCGCTCCTCTACCGCTCGCCGCACTCGGGCCAGGAGCGTCGCGACGTCGCGCGCGGACGCGCCGCCGGTGTTGACGATGAAGTTGGCGTGCAAGCCGGATACTTCGGCCCCGCCTTCGCGCCAGCCCTTGGCCCCCAGCGCCTCGATCAGCCGGGCGGCGTGGTCGCCGGGCGGGTTGCGAAAGCACGAGCCCGAGTTGGGCTGGGCCACCGGCTGGGTGGCCTTGCGCCGGACCAGCCGCGTGCGCAGCCGCTCGCGGACCTCGGCCGGGTCGCCCCGCTCGAAGCGCAGTTCGGCCCGGGCCACGATCGCGTCGGGCGGAAGGGTGGTCTCGCGGTAGCGCCAGGCCAGGTCGATCGGGTGCGGGTCGGGCTTGGCCGGCGTCTGGACCACGATCGCACGGGCGAACTCGCCGATCTCGCGGTCGGTCCCGGCGTTCATCCGGACCGCTCCGCCGACCGTCGCCGGAATGCCGGCCAGGCCGTCGATCCCGACCCCGCCCAGCGTCGCGACCTGGGCGCAGAGCGCCGGCAGCGAAGCGCTCCCGCCGGCCTCGACCAGCACCGCGCCGTCCTCCTCGCGCACCTCGAGGGCGGTGAAGTCGCCCGCGAGCCGCAGCACGATGCCGCGGATGCCGCCGTCGCCGACCAGCAGATTGGAGCCCGAGCCGAGCACGAACATCGGCAGCCGGCGGCGCAAGACGCGGCGCAGCACGAAGGCCAGTTCGGCGCTGGACTCGACCTCGGCCAGCGCGTCGGCGGGGCCGCCGATCTTCCACCAGGTGAACGGCGCCAGCGGCTCGTCGAAGCGAGCCCGCGCGCCCAAGTGCTCGCGCAGCGCGGCGCGGTCGCCGTCGTCGAGCAGCGGGACCGTCTTCACCGCGCCAGCGGCGCGGCGGCGACCCGTTCGCCCAAGCGGTGCGCGCCCGACGAGATCGAGCCCGCGCCCAGCATCAGCACCAGCGCGCCGGC
>CAXTNU010000116.1:0-10583 GCA_964245595.1 uncultured bacterium
GCCCGGCGTCCCCCCGGGCGCGCCCTTCGCGCCCTGTTCGGCGCGTGGGCGGCGCGAAGCGCTCCAGACACCGCCGGCCGGCATCGGGCCGGCCGAGCGCCGCGAAGGCGAACGCGCCCACGGCGCTGCCGCGCGCGAGGCGGCGCATGAACTCGCCGCGTTCGTTCTGTACGCCTTCGACCGCCGCGCTCGCGCAGGCCAGTGCTTCGTCGGCTTCGGCGCGTCGGCCCGAGAACGCCGCGAAGAGCGCGATCTCGGCCCAGCGGCGAAATCGCCGTGCCGGCGTTGGCTGTTCCTCGCCGGTGCCGGTGAGCAGCCGGTACGCCTCGTCGAGATCGCCGCGCCAGGCCGCACGCAGCGCACGGCCGTAGGGCAAGGCCGCGGTGCTCGTCTCGACGGCTAGGCGCTGCTGCTCGACCAGCGCCTCGATCGCGTCGAGATCTTCTTCGGCGCCTTTGTCGGCCAGCAAGTCGTAGCGCCCGAAAGCCGCCTCGACGACCAGAAACGCATCGCCCGCCTTGGCGGCGTAATCCGCCATCTGCTCGAGCTCGCGCAACCCCTCGTCGTAGCGGCCCTCGACTTGAATCGTGACCGCGGAGCGCAGGCTCATCGCGCGGGCTGCCAGGGCGTGGAAGCGGTTGCGCACCGCCAGCTCGACCGCGATCGAGGAGAGCGCGCGGCAGCGTCGCACGTCGCCGCCGGCCAGCGCCACGAAACTTGCCTGGTGATGGGCCAGCGCGCGCAGCTCGGCGTCGCCGGTCGTCGTCTCGACCTGGGCTAGGACCTCGCGCATCTCGGTTGCCGCGCGCGTCGCATCACCTTGCAGCGCGCGGGCGACCGCGACCGCCGCACGCACGCGCAGCGCCATTTGCTCGTCCGGAACGCCCGCGGCGAGCAACCGGTCCAGCGTGGCGACCGTCTGCGCTAGTGGTTCGCGAGCCTCGGGTGCGTTCCACTTCGTCAGCAGCAGCGCGTGCCGGTAGGTGATCGCTAGGCACTGCGCTTCGTCCGTGCACGCCGTCAGACTGCGGCGAAAGAGGTGGTCGGCATACGCGAAGCGGCCAGCGGTGGCTTCGATCACCGCGCGCAGCGCGAGCACTATCGCGCTCGGTGCGGCTTCGTCCGCTTCGAGCGTGTCGAGTGCGCGGGCGATGGCCGCGGCGGCATCGGACTCGACCAAGCTGAAGCCGTGCCGTTCGAGCAGGGCCCGCAGCTCGTCGCGTGCCTCCGCCCGGACGAACGCATCGAGCGCGGCGGCGGTCTGGCCTGCCGCGATCTGCAAACGGGCCCCTTCGAGCAGCAGACGGCGTGTGCGCTGGTTGTCGCGCCCGCCTCGCTGCTGGAGAAATTCGCGCAGCAGCGGGGCGAAGCGAAAGATACCTGGCGCTTCGGCGTGTACGAGCGGAACGGTGCCCAGAAGATGAGCGAGCGCGTCCCGGTCTTCGAACAACGGCTTGAGCACGCGCAGGTCGACGAGCTCGAAGGCGCTGCTGTCGAACAGCAGTCGCGCTTCATCGTCCGAGAGCCGCCCCAGTACGCGTTCCGCCAAGAACGCGTCGAGCAATGCGCGGGCACGTTCGGTCGGGTCCCCATGCCGTGTGTCGGCGAAGGCCCGCATGCCCAGCACGAATGCCGTCGGCCAGCCCGTGGTGAGCTCGTGCAGAGCCGCGACGTCGGACGAGGACGCGGGTGTGCCCAGCGCCCGGGCAACGTCGAGCGCTTCGTGCCGGGTCAGGCGCAAATCGTCATCGCGGATCACCGCATCCAGCTTCCGGTACGCGATCCAGGTTGCGCAGGGCAGGACGTCGCCGTCGCGGGTGGTGAGAATCCAGGTCGCTTGCGGGCACAGGTCGACCAGCTCGAGCAGGAACGTCTCGAACTCGGGGACGTCGGCCGCGTTGTGGCAGTCTTCGAGCAGCACGGTGCCGGCGAAGCCGGCCAGCAAGTCGGCCACCGAACGGGCCAGCCGCCACGGGTCCAGCTCGCGCCGGCCGGCCTTGTCACCAACCGAGCGCAGAGCCGGAAGTTGTCCACCCGCTGCGCACAGCGCCGCGGCGAGGGCACGCACCGCTGCGGCCAGGTCGCCCGGCCGCGGCGGCATCTCGACCACTAGCGTTGGGCGCGTGCCCGCACTCAAATAGTGCTGCAGTAACACCGTCTTGCCGTAGCCGTCCGGCGCGGTCAGGACGGTGACGGGGAACGCCGTCGCCTCGTCCAGCCGGCGCAGCAACCGAGGCCGGACGATCAGCGACGCGTCGGCTCTGCTCACCGCCCCGGCCGCCGGCTCGGGTGGGATGTGGTTCTCCGGGAAGCTCGTCACGTCGTTATCCCACCCGCTGCAAGACGATGTCCGATGCTTTGGGAGCACCCGCACCATCGCCTGTCGAGGGGCGGCTGCTCTGGCCTACCGTTTCGTGCGCGCCGGCCACCACCAAGGGGACGCTTGCGCTTCGTGCCGCATGCCGGCCACGGCGAACGCCGCCGCCAGCACCCCTAGGTCCCAGTACGGCAGGTGCCAGGCCAGGCGGATATGGCGCACCAGCTCCTCGACCGTCATCAGGCAGTAGACGATCGTCGCCCACCAGCCCGTGCTCGTCCACGGCGAGCGCGCGCCCAGCACCGCCAGCGACTTGAAGCTGACGAGCGCGAGCGCGGCGAGCAGCGCGATGAAGGCCCCGCTCAACCCTTGCGCGGCTCGACCGGCAGCCCGGCCTCGCGCCAGGCGCGCCAGCCGCCCTCGAGCGCGATGGCCGACTCGTAGCCGTGCGCGCGCAGGGCCACGGCGACGCTCTTGCAGGTGTTGCCGCTGCCGCAATAGACCACGATCGGCGCGTCGAAGGCGATGTCCTCGGGCAGCGACGGATCGCCCAGCAGGCTGTCGGCGTCGAAATAGCGCGAGCCGGGGATCTGGGCGCCGTCGGGCTTGCCGCGCACGTCCAGGACGACGGCGCCGGGTTTGGCCGCGAGCTCGCGCGGCGGGATCGTCGGGTCGGTTTCCATGCTCGCAACCGATGCGCGAGCCGACGAAGGGCCCCCTGCGCGGCCCCCGGAACGAGCGCGCATGCCGTACCGCGGACGGGTCGTCATCGTCGCCGGAGCCTCGGGCGGGATCGGCTCCGCGACCGTGCGCGCCTTTCTCGCCCGCGGCGCGGCCGTCGTGGCGGCGGCCCTCCCCGACGCGCTGCTCGACGCCCTGGCGCTCGAGACCGCGCCCCACGGCGAGCGGGCGCTGATCGTACCGACCGACATCACCCGCCGCGATCAGGTCGATGCGCTGGTCGCGCGCACGCTGGTGGCGTACGGGCGCGTCGACGCGCTGGCCAACGTGGCCGGGGTCGGTTCGAGCCCGTCGTTCGGCGACACGACCGACGCCGAGCTCGAGCGCGTGCTCGCGGTCAACCTGCTGGGCGCCGCGCGGACCATGCACGCGGTGCTGCCGGTCATGCGCGCGCAGCGGCGCGGGGCGATCGTCAACGTCGGCTCGGTGGCCGGCGAAGCCGGCGTGATGGGCATCTACTCGGGCTCGAAGTTCGGCCTGCGCGGCCTGACCGACTCCGTCCGGCGCGAAGTGCGCGGCGAGGGGGTCGGCGTGACGCTGATCGAGCCCGGTTTCGTGGCGACCGCGCTGAACCCGTCGATGCGCGGCCTGCCGGGACCGGAGCTCGTCGCCGAAGCGATCGTGCGCGCCGTCGACCGGCCCCGCCGGGTGCACGTCGTGCCGGCGAGCTATCGGCTCGCGCTGCTCGCCTTCAAGGCGTTTCCCGGCTTCACCGACCTGGTGTTCGGCGACCCGCGCATCCAGCGCCGGCTCAACCGCGACGCCCGCGCCGAGCGCGCGCAACGCGGCGACGACCGCAGCGAGCACAAACGGGTGAGCGCGTGAACGCGGTCGTCGTGACGGGCGCGTCGAGCGGGATCGGCGCGGCGCTGGCCGAGCTGCTGGCGCGCGAAGGGTACGCCGTGTTCGCCGGCGTGCGCGGCGAGGCCGACGCGGCGGCGGCCGCGGCGCTGCACCCCAACGTCCGGGCGCTGCGCTTGGACGTCACCGACCGGGCCGCGATCGACGCGGCGGCGCGCGCCGTCGCGGAGAGCGGGCTGCCGCTGAGCGGGGTCGTCTGCAACGCGGGCATCGCCGTGGCGGGGCCGCTGGAGTACTTGCCGGTCGACGAGCTGCGGCGGCAGTTCGAGGTCAACCTGTTCGGCGCGCTCGAGGTCGCGCAGGCGTTCTTGCCGCAGCTGCGCGCGGCGCGCGGGCGGCTGGTGTTCGTCGGCTCGAGCTCGGGCCGCTTGGCGATTCCGTTCATCGCCCCGTACAGCGCCTCGAAGTTCGCCTTGCGCGCGCTGACCGACGGGCTGCGGGTGGAGCTCGCGCCGGCCGGCGTGCGCGTGTCGCTGGTCGAGCCCAGCGCGGTGAAGACGCCGATCTGGGCCAAGGGCCGGGCCTGGAAGGCGACCCTGCTCGGGCTGCTCCCGCCGCAGGCGCTGGAGCGCTATGGCGCGGCGATGGAGGCTGTCTTCGCCGCGACCGACCGCGAAGAGCGCGGCGCGATGCCGGTCGCGGCGGTCACGCGCGCGATGCGCCACGCGCTGAGCGCGCCCAACCCGCGCGCGAACTACCTGCTCGGCGCGGGGGCGCGCGCGGGCAGCATCGCCGCGCTGCTGCCCGCGAGCATCCGCGACCGGCTGGTGCGCACGTCCCTGCGGCTGCCCTAGCGTGGAAGGGCTGCACGCGAACGTCGCGCTGCTGGTCGGGCTGCTCGCCGCCGCGCTGCTGATCGGCGTCGTCGCGGCACGCTTCCAGATCCCGTACAGCGTCGCGCTGCTGGTCGCGGCGCTGCCGCTCTCGCTGCCGGGCACCACCGAGGTCTTCGGGCCGTCGCTGCTGGTGGTGTTCCTGCCGACGCTGATCTTCGAGGCGGCCTGGAACCTGAAGGCCGGCGCGGTGCTGCAGCGCTGGCTGCCGGTCGCGGTGCTGGCCGTGCCCGGGGTGGTGCTCACCACGCTGGTCGTCGGGGCCGGTCTGGCGCTCGCGGGGCTGCTGCCGTTCGTGCCCGCGCTCTTGCTCGGTGCGATCCTGTCCGCGACCGATCCGGTCGCGGTGATCCCGGTCTTCCGCCGCATCGCGGTGCCGGACGACCTGGCCGCGATCGTCGAGGGCGAGTCGCTCTTCAACGACGGCACGGCGATCGTGCTCTACGGCGTGCTGGTCGGCCTGGTCGCCGCGGGCGTCGGCATCGCCGCGCTGCACCCCGGCCGTCTCGCGCTCGAAGTGGTCGCCGTGTCGCTGGGCGGCGCGGCGATCGGCTTCGCCGCGGCGCTGCTGGTGACGCTGCTGCTGCGCGGCGTGGAGGACGTCTCGCTGGCGCTCGTCGGCACCGTCGTGGCCGCCTACGGCGCGTATCTGGCCGCCGACGCGCTGCACGTGTCGGGTATCTTCGGCGCGGTCGTGGCCGGCATCACGCTGCGCGCGTTCAAGCGCTTTCCGTGGAGCGAGCGCGCCACCGCGGCGGTGGGGTTCTTCTGGGAGGCGGTGGCGTACTTCGCGGCCTCGTTCGTGTTCATCGCGATGGGGCTGGCGATCTCGCTCCCGCGCATCGCGCACGAGCCGCTGCTGGTCGTGCTGACCCTACTGCTGGTCAGCGGCGCGCGCCTGGCGCTGGCCTACGGCGCGCTCCCGCTGTGCGGGATTCGCGACCTCGCCTGGCAGCACGTCGTGGCGCTGGCCGGCATGCGCGGCGCGCTCTCGGTCGCGCTCGCGCTGGGCCTGCCGGCCGATCTGCCGCACCGCGCGCAGATCATCGACGCGGTCTACGGGGTCGTGTTCGTCACCCTGATCGTGCAAGGGCTGGCGATCGGCCCGCTGCTGCGCCGGCTGCGGCTCGAACCGCGGCCGGCGTAGCGCCGCGCGTCAGGAGTCTTGCAGCAAGCGGTACTGGCTCTGCAACTGCTCTTGCTGGATGCCGTTGGCCGCGGCGATCTGTTTCTGGATGCTCGCCTCGGTGACGCTCGTATTCGCGGCGACGGGCGCGCCGAGCGCGTCGGTCGCGGTCGTGGCGGTGCTCGACGATGCGTCGGGCGCCGGGGGAGGCGTCTGTCCGCCGCCACCATGGTGATGGTGGTGTCCCGAACGAGCGCTCTGTGCGTTCTGCACGTCGGACTTGAGGGTGGCCTGCTGGTCCGGCGTCAGCACGGAATCGATCTGCTGCTGAACGTCGCTCTGCGAGGTTCCTTGGCTCTTGGCGTTTTGGAGGATGGAGCGCAGCTTGGTGCGCTGGTCCTCGGTCAGGTTGAGGTTGGCGAAGGGGCGCAGGCTGGACGACGTCGCGCCGGACTGCTGGGTGGGGTCGGACCCGGCGATGGTTTGCACGCCGAAGCTCATGGAGTGAATCCTTTCTCGGGAAGCCGAGACTCGGTCCGCGCATTGCGGAAGGGCCTCATCACCCTCATCGGCAGCGATGCTGGGGTCAGGCTGGGTCGATTCTGGCAATCCCGAACGCAGCCCGCGTCTCACCAAGTTCTCATCCGGACCAGGCGCACGGACGGGCGACGCGGCAGCGCGCTTAGCTCAAGCGCCCGGCCGATGCTTCCAGCAGCGACCAGGCGCGCGCGCCGAACTCGCCCTTCCACTTCGCGTAGAACGGCGCCAGGCGCGCCCGGAACGAGCCGCGGTCGGCCGCGTTGAACGCCAGGCCGCGGCGCTGCAGCTTGTCGGCCAGCGAGTCGTTGAGCAGCGCGACGTCGCGCCGCTGCCGAACCGCGAAGCGCGCGTTCTCGCGCTGAACGATCGCGCGCACGTCGGGCGGCAGTGCGTTCCAGGCGTCGCCGTTGGCGAGCATCCAGTAGCCGGCCCACATGTGGTTGGTCAGCGCGAGGTAGCGCTGCACCTCGTAGATGCGGGTGGCCTCGATGGCGGCCAGCGCGTTCTCCTGGCCGTCGACGACGCGCGTCTGCAGCGCGGTGTAGAGTTCGGCGCCGGCGATCGGCGCGGGCGCCGCGCCCAGCGTGCGGAACAAGTCGACCCACAGCGCGCCCGGCGGCGTGCGCAGCTTCATCCCCGCTAGATCGGCGGCGTCGCGCACGGGCTTGGTGCTGGTCGTGATCTGGCGCATGCCGTTGTCCCACATGCGGTCCAGGCCGATCAGGCCGCGGGCGGCGATCTCGCCCCGCAGGTACGCGCCCAGCTCGCCGTCCATCGCCGCCAGCGCCGCGCTCGCGTCCCGGAAGGCGAAGCCGACGTTCTCGATCTGCGCGACCGGCACCACGCCGCCGATCAGCCCGCCCGAGGCGGTGAAGAACTGGATCGCGCCCGAGCGCAGCTGCGCCAGCGCGGAAGGGTCGGCGCCGAGCTGGTTGTTGGGGAACACCGCGACGTCGAGCCGGCCGCCGGTGGCCTCGCGCACGGCGTGCCACATCTGCACGGTGCGAATGTGGAGCGGGTGCCCGGCCGGAAGGTTGTGGGCGTACTTGTACGACCACTGCGCGGCGCGCGCCGGCGCGCGCGCGACGGCGACGCTCGCGAGCGCGCCCAGGGCGAAGGCGGAACGCTTCATCCCCGCGCCCTACGGCGCGAACCAGAAGATCGCCTGGCCCGTCCCGATCGCCGCTTCGTAGCGGCCGAACTGTTCGCCGCGCGCGGTCCAGGCCGGCCCGCCGTGCGCGCCGGCGAGCACGAGATAGTGCGCGAAGCGGCCCTCGGGCGAGCACGTCCGCCGGAATTCCTCGGCGTGCGCGAGAACGGCGGCGTGATCGCCCGCGCGCCACCATGCCATCACGCGCTCGTCGAACGCGCGCAGCGCGGGATCGCTGATGTCGGCCGGGTCGGCGCTGGCGCGCTGGCGGATCGTCGCCAGCGGCCAGAAGCGGTGCGACATCCCGCCCGAGGCGACCAGCACCACCCGCCGGCCGCTGCGCGCGACCGCCGCCGCGACTGCTTCGCCGAAGCGCAGGTTCGGCTCGACCTCCGCGGTGTCGAGGACGGAGATCGGGAGCACTCGTTTCTTCGCCGGGCCGGGGTTGTAGTAGTGCATCGGGTTGAGCGCGCCGTAGTGGATCGGCAGCCCGCGGTGCGCAGCCGCCTCGGCCGGCACGCCGCGCTGCTTGGCTTCGGCCGCGATCAGCGCCGCCAGCTCCGGGTCACCGGGGTAGTCGTAGGCGTACTCGTGGATCATCCACGGAATCTCGTCGCTGGTGTAGATACCCTCGTGCCGCTCGTGCGCGTTGAGGATGAACTCCAGCGTCGAGTGCCAGTGCGTGTCGATCACCACGAACGTGTCGAAATCCAGCCCGCGCAGCCGCTCGTCGTACAGCTCCGGCAGCGCGTCGTAGAACGTGGTGACGTTCTTGCCCATGTACGCCCGCCGCGCTTCGGGGTCGAGGATCATCAACCGTGGAACATGGGTGGAAAACAACCCGGCGACGATCGCCCCTCCGTCCGCCGCGGCGGTAGCACGCTCCATCGCCGGCTCGGTCTGATTGGCGGATACTGCCACTAGGCGACTCCGGCCAGCGCGTCCTCGGCGGTCCAGCCGTCGGGGCCTTTGTAGCGCATCGGCGGCAAGTTCGGGATCTTCGAGCGGAAGACGAGGTACTGCCGGAAGCCGTCGAGCTCGAAGGTGCGCTTGTCGGCGATCAGGCCGCTCTCGTAGAGCGAGCCGGCGATGGCGGAGTCGCGCCCGAGCTTGCGGATCGTGATCGGGAGCAGCTTCTCTTCCAGGTCGAGGATGCGGAAGCGGGCCTCCTCGGGATCGTCCGCGCTCGCGATCGCTTCGGTCACGATCCGCAGGCCGGTCGCGATGTGGCGCACCTCGTCGTGCATCACGTACTCGTAGGTCACCGCGGTGGCGAGGTCGCCGTGTTTTTTCGCCAAGTCGATGATCGAGTTGAACAGCACGTGGGCCGAGTACGCTTCGAGCGTGCAGACCTGGCCGTAGACCAGCTCGACGAAGGTCGGCAACCCGTTGACGAAGCGGAACAGCTCGGTCTGCTCGCGCGGCACGTCGAGCGACTCGGCCAAGTCGAGGTCGCGGATGCGGCGCCACTCCACTTGCGTGTGGCGCACCTCGTCCAGCGCGTGGGTGGCGTAGAAGTACTGGATCGAGGGGCGGTTCGTCTTGGTCAGGATCTGCGCGACCTGGGCCGTCGTCTGCGCCTCACCCCAGCAGGTCGTCACCATGATCGGCCGCATCGCATCGCGGTATGCCCGCGACAGCGTTGGGTCGTGCGTCTTGGCGGCGCGGTACTTCTCGAGCAGCGCCTTGGTGTCGCGGTACTGGTGCTCGATGTACTCCTCGTACGATTCCAGCGTCCCGAACGTGCGCAGCTCCTCACCGGGGATGTGCGCGGGGATGACCGTGACCGGTGACATGAACGCCATGGTTTACGCCTCGTAAGCGATGCAGACGAGCTTGGGTTCGGTGAAGAAGTCCAGCGACCAGCGGCCGCCCTCGCGCCCCAGGCCGCTCATGCCGACCCCGCCGAACGGCTGGCGCAGATCGCGCAGGAAGTAGCCGTTGATCCACACCATTCCGGCCCGCACCGCGGCGGCGAAGCGCAGCCCGGTCGCGGTGTTCGCCGTCCAGATGTAGGCCGAGAGGCCGAACCGGGTCGCGTTCGCGCGCGCCACCACCTCGTCGAGCGTGTCGAAGCGGAAGAGCGAGAGCACCGGCCCGAACACTTCTTCGCAGGCGATCGTCTGCGACTCGTCGCGCGGCGCGAAGATCGTCGGTTCGAGATAATTGCCCGCCGCGAGCGCGGCGTCCGTCGGGCGCGCGCCGCGCACCAGCGCCTCGACGCCCTCGGCGTGCGCCTGGGCCACGAAGCGCTCGACCCGCTCGCGGTGCTGCGGCGTGATCAGCGGCCCCAGGTCGCTCTCGCGCGACTGCGGGTCGCCGACCCGCAGCGCCCGCACCCGTTCGAGATAGCGCGCGACGAAGCGGTCGTAGATGCCGCTCTGCACGTACAGCCGCGTCCCGGCCAAGCACACCTGGCCGCTGTGGCGGAACATCGCCAGCACGCTGCCCTCGACCGCCAGCTCCAGGTCGGCGTCGTCGCAAACGACGTTGGCGCTCTTGCCGCCCAGTTCGAGGGTGACTTTCTTGAGGCTCGGGGCGGCGGCGGTGTTGATCGCGATCCCGGTCGGCTCGCTGCCGGTGAAGGCGATCGCGTCGACGCGCGGGTCGGCCACCAGCGGCGCCCCGGCGCTCGGCCCGAAGCCGGTCACGACGTTCACCACGCCGTCCGGCACGCCGGCCTGCGCGCACAGCTCCGCCAGGCGCAGGGTCGAGAGCGGGGTCAGCTCCGAGGGCTTGAGCACGCAGGTGTTGCCGCCCGCGAGCGCCGGGGCGATCTTCCAGGTCGCCTGCATGAGCGGCGAGTTCCAGGGCGTGAGCAGCGCGCACACTCCGACCGGCTCCTCGCGCACCAGCGAGACGAGCTCGCGCTGCGCGCCCAGGAACGGCTTGCGGTCGTAGAACGCGCTCTGCTCGCGCTGCTCGATCGCACTTGCGAAGAAGGCGCAGTTGTCGGCCGCGCGCGGCACGTCGCGGTCGGCGGTCTCGCGGAACGGCTTGCCCGCGTCGCGCGAT
>CAXTNU010000117.1:0-10540 GCA_964245595.1 uncultured bacterium
CGCCGCATGCGCTCGCGCGCGACCGCGACCGCGTCGTAGCGCGGCACGGTGTCCTGGCGGTACGACGTCTCGTGCGCCTCGTCGACGACGATCAGCCGCACGTCGGCCAGCGGGGCGAAGACCGCGCTGCGCGCGCCGACCACGACGTCGATCTCGCCCCGCGCCGCGGCCTGCCAGGCGTCGAAGCGCTCGCGCTCGGAGAGCGCGGAGTGCAGCACCGCGACGCGGTCGCCGAAGGCCGCCTCGAAGCGGGCCGCGGTCTGCGGGGTGAGCGCGATCTCGGGCACGAGCACGATCGCGCGCCCGCCGTCCGCGAGCACGCGCGCGATGGCGTGCAGGTACACGAACGTCTTGCCGCTGCCGGTGATGCCGTGGATCAGCAGCTGGCCGTACTCGCGTGCGTCGAGCAGCGCGGCGAGGCGGTCGATCGCGGCCTGCTGCTCGGCGGTCGCCTCGAACGGCGGCAACGCGACGCGCGCGGTGCGCTCGCGGCGCAGCTCGCGGGTTTCCGCGACGAGCGCGCCGGCCTGAGCGGCGCGCCGGATCGCCGCGTCGGAGAACCCCGCCAGCACCGCGTCGCTGCGGCGCAGCTCACCCAGCTCCGCGACGTGCGCGAGCAGCGCCTGGGCCTTCTTTCCCTTGATCGGCGCGCTGCCGGGGCGCAGCACGCGCACCGTGGCGGCGCCGATGCGGGCCTCGGCCAGCACCCGCCGCCGCTCCAACGTGCCCGCCCGGACCAGGGCGTCGACGGCGCGGGCCAGCGTCTTGCGGTCGCCCGCGCGGCGGGCCTCGGGATGGCGCAGCAGCACGTCCGGCGTGACGCCGTCGCGGAAGTCGGTCCAGAGCAGGCGGATCAGCCGCTCGGGAACCGCCTTGAAGCGAGCCGCGTCGGGTGGAGCCTCGCGCGGGACGAGCCGCTCGACCGCGCGCGGGATCGCGGCCGCCAGCACCAGCGCGCCCAGCGCCTCGCGCAGCGAGCAGACGTACTCCTCGGCCATCCAGCGCGCCAGCGCCAGGCCGGTCGCGTCGAAGGCCCGCGGACCGCCGACCCGCGCGGCGACGTCGCGCAGCGGCGTCTCGTCGTCCCGCTCGTACGGGCCTTCCAGGACGTAGGCGAACACGTCGCGCGAGCCCAGCGGCACGCGCACGACATCCCCGACCGACAGCTCGACCCGGTCGGGAACGCGATACGAGAGCGGCCGATCGAAGCGAGCCGTCCGCAAGTGGACGAGCACGTCGACGCGGCGGGACATCACCGGGCCGATTCGCGCCTGAGGCCGCGACTCCGTGGAGGAATCCGCGGAGTTGACCGCACGTCCCGACCGAACGGGACGTGCGGGACCAGAATCCCGCGGGCAGCGCAAGCTATCATGGCGAGGTGGCGAGTACGATGCCGCGCGAGGTAGCCTCGCGCCTCCACCGGATCGACTACATCGACGGGCTGCGCGCGGTCGCGGTGCTGGCGGTGATCCTGCACCACGTCGCCCGGCAGACCGGGGTATCGGGACTATCGGCGCGCGTCGTGAACGAAGGTGCTCACGGCGTCGACCTGTTCTTCGTGCTGTCGGGGTTCTGCCTGGCCTTTCCGACCTTGATCAAGATCGCGCGCAACGGCATGTCGTCGTTCGACGTCGCGGACTTCGGCGCCAAGCGGCTCGTCCGGATCCTGCCGCCGTTCTACGTCGCGACCCTGGCGATCATCGCGGTGTACACGCTGCCGCACCTGCTGATGCGCGACGCCATCAGCGTTCCCATCCCGTCGTTCGCGAACGTCGTCGCGTCGCTGCTGTTCCTGGACGAGCGGGTCCAGCTGATCAACGGTTCGTTCTGGACGCTGATGGTCGAGTTCCGCTGGTACTTCGCCTTTCCGCTCCTGCTGGCGCTGTGGGTGCGCGCGCCGCGGGCGTTCTTCGCGGTCGGGCTCGCATCGTTCGTGCTGTACAACTACACCCGCGCGCGAGGGCTGGATTTCGGCACGCTGCCGGGCTTCATGCTGGGGATCGTCGCGGCCGATCTGCAGCTCGGCGGCGCGGCCACGCGCGGCTGGGGCGAGCACGTCAAGCGCTGGGCGCTGCCGGCGGCGGTGGCGTGCGCGGCGCTCGGCGTCGCGGTCGAGGGGCAGGCTCGCATTCCGGGCTTGGACGGCAACGACGTGCTCTTCGCGTACCAGCCGACGATCCTGGGCTGGCAGCTGGCCTTCTTCTTCCTGGTGGTCGCGGCCGGCAATCTCCGCCCGCTGCGCGGTCTGCTCGCGCTCAAGCCGCTCGTCGCGACCGGGATCGCGTCGTACGGGCTGTACCTGGTCCACGAGCCGGCGATCGAGGTCGTGACCAGCCGCCTCCAAGGCCCCAAGGGATTCATTCTGGCGATCGTCGTCGCGCTGGCGACGGGGTTTGCGTTCTGGGCGCTGGCCGAACGGCCGTTCACGACCGGCCCGCTGCGCCGGCCGCTGGTCGCGTGGCTCGTGCCGCCGCTCGCGCGGGCGTTCGCATGGCTCGGGCTGGGCCGGCGGATCGAGATCGCGAGCCCGGCTCTCGCCTCGCCCGAGCACGTGCTGCCGGCGACCCGCGTGGTCGCGAGCGCGCCTGGTACCAGCGCGTCCGTTGCGAGTGCGGCAGGCGCGACCGTATCGGCCGCTCATCCCGCCTTCGAGAGCTGACCGCCGTTTGGCGCGCGCGGATCGGGCGCGAGCGCATACCGCGTGAGCGCGCCGTCCGGCCCGGCGAACGATACGCCGTCGCGGCCGGTTTGTTTGCTGTGATACATTGCGGCGTCCGCGCGTTCTAGCAGGTCGCTCGTGGTGACGGCGTCGAGCGGGTACGACGCAATGCCGATCGACGTGGTGATGCGCACCTCCGGCGAACGACCGGTTTCGCCTGGCGGGCGGGCTTCGAGCGCCGCGCCGTGACCGAGCAGAGCCCCGAAGCCCGCCGCGGCGATTCGTGCGCGCAGCGTCTCGGCACGCTCGATCGCGCTCGCCTTGGTGGCGTCGCCGAAGACCAAGCAGAACTCGTCGCCGCCGTTGCGGGCGACGAGGTCGTTCTCGTTCAGCGCGGCGGTGCGCAGCAGGCCGGCAAGCTCGCGCAAGAGCGCGTCGCCGGAAGCATGGCCGTACGTGTCGTTCCACTGCTTGAAACGGTCGGTGTCGACGAACAGCAGCGCCAGCCGTGCGGCGGGCAGCAGCCGCGCGCGATCGATGAGCAGGCCCAGGCGGTGCCGAAATGCGCGTGGCGTCAGTAGCCCGGTGAGGCCGTCGTACTCCGCTCGCCGGCGGTCGTGCTCGCGGTCCAGCGCCGTGAGGTACGCTGGCGAGGCTTGATCGGCCAGCGCGACGATCCGGTCGTACGCTGCCGGGTCGAGCTCGCGGCGCGCGGAGACGGCCAGCAAGCAGATCCGCCCTGCGTCGAGCGCGAGCGGAACCGCCAGCGCGGCGACGTCGGCTGGATGGACCGCGCGCGTGCCGGCGTCCGCGAGCGTGATGCGGTGACCTGCCGCGCAAGCGCGCGCGGGCAACGCCCTCGCGTCGTCCAGCGGCACAGCGCTGCCGGGATAGTGCTCCACTCGGCTGCCTGCCGCGTGAACGCATACCAGCGCACCTCCTTGCTCCTCGTAGAGCAGGATCGCGTCGATGGCCGGGGCGACGACCCGCGCCGCGCGGGCGATCTCGTCGCGCACCGCGGCGACCGACATGCGCGCCGCATCCGCGAGCCGGCGAGCCGCTTCGACGAACGCGGCCTGGTGCGCGCGGGCGAGCCGCAGCGCGAGCCGGTCCGCTCGCGCCGCCGCCCGCGCGCGCAGCGCAGCGGCAATGGCCGCGCTAGCGAGCGCGAGCGCGGCGACCACGGTTAGCTGGAGCACCATACCGTGGCCGGTGCCCGCTTCGAAGTTGGGCTAACGCTCCGAGCGTCGCAGAGTCAGATCACCGAGAGTTCGAGCGTCGAGCGTTCGAACTGCCGCGACTACGGGATCATCGCGCGGAGTTTGTCCGGCTCGGTCACCACCACGTGGGCGGTGCGCATGTCGACCAGGCGGTCGTCCCAAAAGCGGTTCAGGGTGCGGTTCACCGTTTCACGGGTGGTGCCGATCATGTTCGCCATCTCCTGGTTGGTCAGGCGGAGCGTGATGCGGGTGCCGTTGTCGACCGACTCGCCGAACTGATCGGAGAGGTTGAGCAAGAGCGCGGCGAGGCGGGCCCGGATGTCCTGCGACGTCGTGGCGGCGACGAGCGCGTTGGCCTGGCGCAGGCGCTCGGAGAGCTCGATCACCAGCAGTTTGCCGATCTGCGGGTTGGTGTCGATCAGGCCCATGAAGTCGTCGCGGCGGACCGCGCCCACGCCGACGTCGGTCAGCGTCTTGATCGATGCAGATCGAAGTGACGAGTCGAACATCGACATCTCGCCGAAGAAGTCGCCTTCCTTGAGGATCGAGAGGATCGTCTCGCGCCCGTCCGAGCCGATCCGGGTGACCGCCACGGAGCCCGTCGCGATGATGAAGAACGTGTCGCCCGGCTCGCCCTCGCGCACGATGAACTGATGCTTCGCGAAGCGGCGTTCGCTCACGGTGGCCAGGACTTGCGTGAGCTGCTCCTCGTTGAACTCCCGGAACAGCGGAATCCGCCGAAGCGTGGAAACATCGATCATCGTCCACCCGTCTTCAAGAGGTCCCTCCGTACCGACCTTTTCGGTAGCTTAACCTAGTTCGCGCGCGCGGCCCGGTGGGCGAGCCGCGGGTGATCGGCAGTATCGGCACCGGACCGGAGTCGCGACCCGCCTCGGGTGCGTTCGCAGCGCGAAAGGGGCGCAGAGGTGGAGCCGGTCACACTTCGGGCGGTCGGCCGCTTACGGGCAGATGCCGGACGGGGTGACCCGGACTCGGAAGGTCAGCGTGCCCTGCGACCCGGCGCTGCTGACCCCGGTCAAGCCGGTGGTGGCGGTGATGCCGCTGGGTACCAGGGCGAAGCCGCTCCCGCCCGGGGTGTCGGTGAACGAGGTCGAGTGGAGGGCGGCGGTGGTGAAGGCCGAGCCGGCCCGGCTGTCGCCGAACGTCGTCGTTCCGTTCGCGCCGGCGACGAGCGCCTCGTTGAGCCCGCACGAGAACCCGCTCGAGCCCCAGTTGTTGCTGCCGGCCGCGCCGTTCTCGGTCATCACGAACGTCCCCGCGCCCGTCCACGGCCAGGCGTTCGTGAAGCTCGCTTCGGATGCGGCGCCGACGACGACGTTGCGGTAGTCGATCGAGTAGGTGACCAGCGCACCCGGGCAGGCGCCGTTCGCGGGCGGGGTCTGGCCGGCCGGGCAGCCCCCGTTGGACGGCAGGCTGTAGTTCTTGGTCAGCACGACGAAGCCGGGGTAGAGCTCGTGGTGCGTCTCGTTGCGGTTGCCCGCCGTGTCGGTCACCACCAGCGGCGCATCGTAGCGCGTGTACGAGGTCAGCGAGGTCCCGCTCGCGATGACGTACTGGGCCCAGATCTTCGTCGCGCCCACGGTGGTGTTGGCCGGGATCGACGCGGTGCTGGTCGACTGCCGGGCCGCCGTGCCGACGGTGAACCCGGCCGCCGAGGCGCAGCTGGGGCCGTCGCTGGCGCCGGTCAGGCCGTTGTCCGGACAGACCTGCACGGTCCAGCCGGCCGCGGGCGCGGTCGCGACGAGCGAAAGCGTCTGCGCCGAGCCCGGGTTGTTGTTGTAGTACAGCTCGCTTGGGACGTTGATCGTGGTCGCCGCGGTGGTGGTGAAGGCGTTGCCGACCCAGGCCCCGACGGTGGTGCTGCTGTTGGCCATCGTCGCACCGGTCGGGAAGAACGCCTTGGCGGTGAAGTCGTTGTTCGTCGTCGCGGGCGAGCTGCCGTCGAACTGGCCGGTCGTGCTGTAGCCCAGCGCGGCGCCTTGGGTGACCGGGCCGATGTAGAGCGCGCTGCCCGCGCCGCTGCACTCGCCGCCCGACGCGACGCCGGGAACCGAGGCCGCGGTGACCGTCGCGGTCGCGCCGGTCGCGCCCGCGGTCGCGCCGTAGTTCGTCGCGAAGGTCGTCGTGGTGCCGGCCGCGCCGCCCGTCGCCGAGGTCGTGACGGCGCTGCTGGTCATCACCACGCCGCCGCCGCCGCCGCCGCCCGGGCCGTGCTGGATCCCGTAGGTGCTGCCGGTTCGGTCCGCCGTCGTGCCGGCGGCGCCGTTGACGTTGACGGTCACCCCGCCGAAGGTGGTGGCCGGCGGGGCGGTGAGCACCACCGTGCCGCCCGCGCCGCCGCCGCCGCCGCCGTCGTTGTCCGGCGCCAAGCCGGTCGTGCCGTTGGCGAAGAACGTCGCGCTGCCGCTGGTGGACGAGAGGCGCAGCATGATCACGCCGCCGCCGACCCCGCCCGAGCTGCCGTACTTGGCGTAGGGGTTGGTGCTGTCTTCGGAGTTGTTGTTGTTGCTGCCGGCGCCGCCGCCGCCGCCCATGAAGGCCCGCGCGACCGTTGGTGCGCCGGCGATCGCGGCGGCGCCCCGCCCGCCGAGGTCGTGCCCGTTGGCGGTCGCGTACGCCGTCGCGGCGTGCACGCCGGCTTGCGAGTACGTTCCGCCCGTGGCGCTGCTGCCGTTGCTGTAGTTGGGGGTCCAGGGATAGCCGCCGCTACCGCCCGCGCCGCCGTTGCTCCCGCCGCCGCCGCCGGTGTTCTGGTCGTTGGCGGCGGGGTCGTCGTCGGTGCCGCCGCCGCCGGCGTCGCCCGGCGCGCCCATCGCCATGTCGCCGCCGGGATAGCCGTCGGTCGTGCCCGAGATCAGCGCCGCGCCGGCCGGCGCGCTGGGCGTCGTATAGGTGCCGTAGTAGAACAGGTTCGCAGGCGTCCCGAAGATGCCCTCAGCCTTCGAGCCCTGGCCGGGCGGGTTGGTGCCGTTCATGCCGGCCGAGTCGACGTAGTCGTTGTTGAGCACGCCGGCCGGCGTCGTGCCGCTCACCGTCAGGCCGCCGCCGCGAAAGCCGTTGCCGGTGGCGTACACCGAGGCGCTGCCCAGGGTGAGCAGCGAGTCGAGATCCAGCACCGCGACGCCGCCGGTCTGGCCGTCCCAGTACGCGGCGTGGAAGTTGTTGGAGAGCGTGCCGGTGGTGTATTGCGGCACGCGGATGACCTGATAGGTCTGCTGGCCGTGCCCGGCGGTCGCGGCGGCCTCGTGGTACGTGTTGAGCAGCCCGTTGCCGCTGCCCGCGCCGACGATCGTCGCGACGCTGCCGGTCAGCGCGCTCACGTACACGTACTCGTAGAGGCCCGCGCTGGACAGGACCGCCCCGGTGCCGTACGCGGCCGAGTTGGTGGTGGTGAAGGTGCCGTCTTGCATCTGGATGATCAGCAGCTCGTCGCCCACCCCGATCGCGGGCGCGGCCTGGCCGCCGCCGGTGGTGTCGATCGTCCCCAGCGTCACGCTGGTGCCGCCGGCCGCGAGCGTCCCCGCCGGCGGGACGTAGTAGACGTCGCTGACGCCCGAGAGCGTGCCGGCCGGGCCGTCCTTGCCGGGATAGGGCACGCAGGGCGCCCCGCTGCTGGCGAGCACCGGCCGCGGCGTGGCGAATGCGACCAGCGCAAGCACCTGGACCAGCGCGAGCAGCACGGCGAGCGCGCGGTGCGGCCGGCGGCGTGGGAATTGCGGCAGTCGCGGCAGTGGAAACGGCATCGCGAGGGCCAATCTGTGGCTCGGTAGCTTGGAATACCTCCGGCCGGCGCGCCGGCTTATCCGAGCGCTAACGCGCGCCATACGCTCCGTGAACACGGGCCGCAAATCGCAATCGGGTCGGTCCTCCTCCATCTTCAGTGTTCGGCAACACCGGGGCGACTCAGCAGCGCGAGCGGCATAGGCTGGCCACGCAGGGGGCACCGCTGCCGGCATGAGTGGCTACGAACCCGTCTTGCACGCGCTGTCGGTCGAACCGCGGGTGGCGCGCCCGGGCGGCACGGTACGCGTCGTCTTCCGCACGCGCAACCTGGGCGGGCTGCCGTCGCCCGCCGCGACGGTGCGGTTCACGTTGCCCGTGGGGCTGGAGGTGCTGGAACCGCTCGGCGCGCCGGCCGGCGAAGCGCCGGGGACGGCGACGGTCGCGGTGGAGCCGGTCGAACCGGGCGCGGACGTCGTCGCGAGCGTTACCGTGCGGGTCGCCGCGGGGCTCGACGACCGGACCGAGCTGGCGGTTCGGGCCGCGCTCGAACTGGCCGACGGCGTGCTCGGCACCAACGTCTGTACCGTCGTCGTACGCAGCCGGCCGCGGCTGGACGGGCCCGGCAGCGGCGTGGCGGTGGTCGCGCTCGACGGGGAGATCGTACGCGTGCGCGCGTCGGTGGTCAACGAAGGCGATGGCCCGGCTCGTGGACTGCGCGTCGTCGTGCCGGTTCCGGCCGGCTGCACCGCGCTCGAGGGCGAGGCCGCGACTCGGTTCGAGGTTGCGCGGTTGGAGGTCGGCGAGCGTGCCGCCGTGAGTTACGACGCGCGCATCGTCGCGCCGGTCGCAGTCGTGCGGGCCGAAGCCTACGCCGCCGCGGAGGGGATGCGCTGCGCGCTGCCGGTGCGCGAGACGGTCGTGCCCGTGCCGGTGCTGGTCGCGCCGCGCGTCGCGCTCGTGCCCGGGCGGCGCCGTGCCGATGCGGCGATCGAGCTGCGCAACGACGGCTGGGCCGCCGCGCGCGACGTCGCGCTGGGGATCGCGCTGCGGCCGCCGCTGCGCGTGCTCGACGGTAGCTTGGCCGTCGACGGCGTGCCCGTGGACGAGAGCGGGCGTAACGGTTTCGTGCGGGTCGAGCCGGGTGGTCCCGGACTGGCGCTCGTCGTAGCCTGCGTGCCGGCGCGCGGCAGCGCGCGCATCGTGTTCGCGGTGCAGGTTCCGCCGGCGTGCGATACGGGCGCGCTCGAAGTGGTGCTCGGCGAGCATGCCTTCAGCGTGCCGGTCGGCCCGGCGCCGGTGCGCGACGTGCGGTTGCGGGTGATGCACGCGCCGGCCGTCGCGGAACCGGGCGCGCAGATCGAGCTCGTCGCCGAGCTGGCCAATGCGGGCGACTCGAGCGAGACGTTGATCGTGAGCGCGTGCGGCGACGCTTTCGCTTGCGCCGAAGTCGGCCGCCGCGCATGCGGCGATGCGGGCCCGGAAAACACGAAGACGACGACCGTGTCGGCCACGAGCTCACCGACCACCGTGGCGCCCGGTGGCGTCGTCGCGATACCGCTGGTCTTGCGCTTGAGCGACGAGGTGGCGGACGGCGCACGGCTAGCCCTGACCGTCAGCGCGCGCGATGCGGACGGCGAGCGAGCGCGAACCGAACTCACGCTGACCGCGCGCGACCGGCCCTGGCTCGCGCTGAGCGCGTTGCCGGCCCGCGAAGGCGAACGGGTCGCGTACGCGCTGCGCAATGCCGGCTCGACGACCGCGCGTACGGTCGTGGCGCGCGTCGGCGACGAGGTCCATCAGCTCGGCGCGGTTGCGCCCGGCGGCAGCGCGTCGTTCGCGGTCAGCGAGCGCGCCGCGCGCCAGGGCGGCTTCGTGAGCGTGAACGGGCGCGAGGAGCTCTGGCTGCCGACGCTCGACGAGCGGCCAGCGGCCGAGGTGCGGGCCGCGCTCGCTGCGCCGGCGAGCGTGGTCGCGGGGGCGCCGTTCGCGATACGGGCCGAGATCGCGGTCGCGACGGCGGTCGAGGCGCTGGAGGTTCGCGTCCCCGGCAGTGCCCAGGCGGTCTACGTGGCCGGGTCGACCACGCTCGACGGCCGCGCGCTGCTGGACCGCGGGAGCGGCTCGCCGCTGGCCGGTGAGGGTCTTCTTCTGCGCGGTGTCCCGGCTGGGGCGCAAATCACGCTCGCGTGGTCGGTGCTGGCCGACGCCGGGAGCTGCGCGGGTACGCTGGAGGCCGCCGGCGAGTTGGTGGCCGACGGCGACGTCCGGCCGATCGATTCGATCCGGGTGGCGATCCGCCCGCGCGAAGCGTTCGCCGCGCGGCCCGCCGGCCTGGCCTACCACGTCGACGCCTGCACGCTCGCACCCGACGGCACGCTCGTTTCCGACCGGCCGGCGATCCGAACCGAGACGCCGGCGTTTCACCGAACGGCGCCGCCGGCCGGAACGCCGGTCGGCGCCGCGGCGGAACTGGCTGTAACGGCAGCCGAAGCCGCGGCCGAAGACGAACCCGTGCGCGCCGCGCCGGAGGAGCTCGCCGCAGCATCAGCGATCGCAGCGGCGGACGGTCGGGCTGCGTTCACGTTCGCGCTGCGGCTCGACGGTGCCCGGCTCGAGGAGATCGGGCGCCTGCTGCACGGCGCGCGCGGCAACGGCTTGGCGGCACACCTGCTCGCGGTGCGCGCGCTGTTCCCCGAGCGCGAGACGTCGGAGGACGTGCTGGTCGCGAGCGCGCTCGGCACCGCGCACGACGCGCTGCGCGACGTGTTCGACCGCGTGTTCGTGAAGCTGCGCATCCCCGGCTTCGACGTCGCGGCTTCCGATCTGGAAGATCCCGCCTTGCGGCGCGCGCTGGTGCGCTTGTTCGAGCGGCTGCTCACGGCCCGGCCGGGCGGTGACGCGCTCGACGGGGCAGCGG
>CAXTNU010000118.1:0-10500 GCA_964245595.1 uncultured bacterium
AGCCGGCCGCGCGCTGCGGCGAGCGGAGGGCGGAGCGCGCCGCGGACTTGATGACCGAGCGCAGCAGCGAGACGTGCCGCTTCTCGGTCAGGACCTTGCTCATCACGCCGACGAGCTGTTCGTCGCTGAGGCTGTCGAGGACGACCTCGTCGAACGCGACGTCGGGGCGGGACTCGTCTTTAGCCACGGATGGTGCCTTTCGGGGAGCAGCGGCAGGTACACGTGCCGCAGGTGGTTCTCCGCTATCGCGGGGTCGGTTTGGAGCGTCCGGCCCGGGCGGCGCGCGGCGTTCGTCTGAGCGGTCGCCATCCGGAGCGCCCAGGTTGCCGGTTCGTGCCGGTTCGCGCGGTACGAGGCGAGTGCCTCGCCGACGCCGTCCGCGCTGCGCAGCGCGCGAGCCAGCTCGACGGCATCCTCGAGCGCGAGCGAAGCACCCTCGGAAAGGGTCGGCGAAACGGCGTGCGCGGCGTCACCCAGCAGCACGCAGCGTTCGCGGCCCCAGTCCACGCGTTGCGCCGCGAAGCCCGGCCCGGCGATCAGCGGGCCGCGGCGGCAGGCGATCGAGGCCGCGAGCCGCTCGTCCCACGAGCCGATCGTGCGTTCGAGGTACGCGTCGTCGTCGCGCAGCGCGCCGTCATCGCCCGCGCGGGCTTGCACGAAACAGTGGAGCGCGTCGGGTCCCAGCGGGATGAAGCCGTAGGAGCGTTCGTCCTGCTCGACGGTGAGCCAGACCGCGGGATCCAGCCCGATCGCATTCGCGCTGACGAAGCGGCGATAGGTGAGGCCCGTGGCCACTGCCGGGGCGCCGTCCCGGAGCGCGCGCCGAACCGCCGAATGGACGCCGTCGGCCCCGACGATCAGATCGTAGCGTTCGGTCGAGCCGTCGCCGAAACGAGCGGTCGCCGCGTCGCCGTCGAGCGCGACGCCGTCCAGCATCGTGTCCAGCCGCAGGCGGGCGTGCGAGCCCGGCCCGAACGCGCCGGCCGCCAGCAAGGCGTGCAGATTCGTGCGCGGCAGCGCGATCGTGGGCTGCTCGGCCCCGCGCCAGATGCGCTCGAGCGCGAGGTCCAGCCGCGCCTCGCCGCGCCGGATCGCCAGCGAGCGGAGTGCGTTTCCGGCTCGCGCGACGGCGTCGCTCAGGCCGAGTTCCGCGAGCGCGCGCATGCCGTTGGGGTGGAGCACGATGCCGACGCCTGCCGCGCCGAGCCGTGCAGCACGCTCGACGACGTCGACCCGAACGTCCGTCCCGGCGAGGGCGCGAACCAGAGCCAACCCGCCGATTCCAGCGCCCACGATGAGAACTCGCTGCATGCGATCCGCTCTCCCGCTGCACGGATCAGCCCGCTCAGCCGTAGGGAAGTGTAATCGAAGCTCATCCGGCTTGCCAAGGGCACGGGGCACCCCGGCTTCGTACAAGTCTCGTATCTCGGTAAGAATCCGGAGGCTCCGCCCCGCTTGCTGCGAAGCAGGCGCGATGCTCCTTCGCCGCGCTGTCTCCATCGCGTCGCTGGTCGCGTTCGTTCTAGCAGGGCTCCCCTTTGCGGTGGTCGCTCAGGACGCCGCGCCGCCGGTTCCCGCACCGTCGTTCGCCGAGCCGTCGCTCTCGCCCGACCACAGCGAGATCGCCTTCGTCGAGGGCGGCGACGTGTGGAGCGTGCCGTCCACCGGCGGCACGGCGCGGCTGCTGGCCGACGTGGGCGGGACGGCGGCGCGGCCGCTGTTCTCGCCCGACGGGAAGCGCCTCGCGTACGTCTCCTCCCGGGCCGGCGCAATCGGGGTGTACGTCATCACGCTCGACGGCGGCGAGGTGCGCCGGCTGACCCACGACGACGCGGGGCTGACGCTCGAAGCGTGGTCGGCCGACTCGCGCGCGCTCTACTTCTCGAGCAACGCGCGCAACATCAGCTCGGCGGCCGACGTCTACCGCGTGAGCGTGGACGGCGGCACGCCGATGCCGGTGCTCGACGAGCGCTACGTCGACGAGCGCGACGCCGCGCCCTCGCCCGACGGCGCGCGCATCGCGTTCTCGCGCAACGGCTTCGCGCAGTGGTGGCGGCGCGGTCACAGCCACATCGACCAGAGCAACATCGTGATCGCCGACGTCGCTGCGCGCCGCTACGAGTCCGTCACGAACGGCGAGGCGAAGGACCGCTGGCCGATGTGGTCGCCCGACGGCCGCACGCTGTACTTCGTCTCCGACCGCGACGGCGGCGACCAGCTCTATGCCCGCGCCGAGGGGCGCGTGCGCAAGCTCACCGCGCTCGCCGGCCGCGAGCGCGTGCTGTGGCCGACGATCTCGCGCGACGGCCGGCTGATCGCGTTCGAGCACGAGTTCGGCATCTGGACGTACGACACGGCCAGCGGCGAGGCGAAGCGGCTGGCGATCGCGCCGCGCGGCCTGCCCTCGCGCACCGAGCCGCAGCACCTCACCCAGACCAGCCGTTTCTCCGGGCTCGACCTCGCGCCGGACGGCAAGAAGCTGGCCTTCGTCGCCCGCGGGCGCGTATTCGCCGCCGGTTCGCGCGAAGGCGGCGAGGCGCAGCCGGTCGCGGCCCGCGCGGGCGCCGCGTATGCCGACCCGGTCTGGGCGCCCGGCAGCCGGCGGCTGGCGTACGTCGTCGACCGCGGTACCGAGCAGGCGATCGCGACCTACGACTTCGGCGCCGGTGACGATGCGGGCGGCGAGCGGATCGTCACGCCGCCCGGCCACCACGACGACTACCCGCACTGGTCGCCCGACGGCAGCACGCTGGCGTTCGTGCGCGACGGGCGCGAGCTGCACGCGCTCGCCGTCGCGACGCGCGCGGACCGGGTGATCGCGCGCGGCATCCTCGACCGGCGGCCGTTCGGCGACGAGGACGACATCGCGTTCTCCCCGGCCGGCGACTGGATCGCCTACGTCGACAACGAGCGCGGCGGCTTCGCCAACGCGCGCGTCGTGCGGCCCGGCGGCGGCGAGAGCCACGCGATCACCACGCTCTCGAACGCCAACGGCGGCCCGCTGGCCTGGGCGCCCGACGGCACCCGGCTCTTCATCGTCACCTCGCAGCGCACCGAGAACGGCTCCGTCGCGCAGGTCGATCTGATTCCGCGCGCGCCGAAGTTCCGCGAGGACGCTTTCCGCGAGCTGTTCCCCGAGCTGCCGTCGCGCGCGATTCCGACCGCCCCGCCCAGCAGCGCGCCCAGGCCCGTGCCGAGCGGTTCCGCGTCTCCCTCGCCCTCGTCGTCACCGTCCGGCGCACCCGGCGCGCGCAAGCGCGAGACCCGGATCGTGTTCGACGGCATCCGCGAGCGGGTCACGTTCCTGCCCACCGGCCTGGACGTCTCGCGCGTGCGCGTCTCGCCCGACGGCAAGCGGCTCGTGCTCGTCGCCACCGCCGCGGCTCAGGAGAACCTGTACGCGTTCTCGATCGACGACACGGCCAAGGACGACGCGGTCGCGCACCAGCTCACCAGCACGCCCAGCCGCAAGAGCGCGCTGGCGATCTCGCCCGACAGCCAGACCGTGTTCTACCTCGACGCCGGGCGGGCGTACACCGTTCCGCTCGACGGCGAGAAGCCGCCGCGCGCGCTGGCGCTGGCGGCCGAGCTCGACGCCGACTTCGATCAGGACAAGCCGCTGCTGTTCCGCCAGGCCTGGTCGCTGCTCGAGCGCTGGTACGCCGACTCCAAATTCCACGGCGCGGACTGGCAAGCGGTGCGCCGGACCTACGAGCCGCACGCGCTCGCCGCGCGCACGCCCGAGGAGTTCCGGCGCGTCGTCTCGCTGATGCTGGGCGAGCTGAACTCCTCGCACCTGGGCATCGCGGGCGCGCCCGCGCCGGGCGCGTCGCCGTTCACCGTCGGGCGCATCGGCGTGCGCTGGAACGCGGCCGAGTACGAGCGCACGGGCCGCTTGCGCGTCGCGGAGATCGTGCCGCTGGGCCCGCTCGCGCTCGCCGGGCGGGTCGCGGTCGGCGACGAGCTGCTCGCGGTCGACGGCACGCCGCTCGACCGCCGGACCGATCTCGACGCGCTGCTCGCCAACCGGATCGGCAAGCGCACCGAGCTGCGCTTCGCCCACGCCACAGTGCCGGTGCTGCCGATCGACCGCCCGAGCGAGAAGAACCTGCTCTACCGGAGCTGGGTCGCGAGCCGGCGCGCGTACGTCGAGCGGGTCAGCGGCGGGCGGCTGGGCTACGTCCACCTCTACGACATGGGGCCCGACTCGCTGACCCAGTTCTATCAAGACCTCGACGCGCAGAACCGCGGGCGCGCGGGCGTGGTGATCGACATCCGCAACAACAACGGCGGCTTCGTCGATCCCTACGCGCTCGACGTGATCACTCGGCGCGAGTACCTGCGCTTCGACTCGCGCTTCGGCTTCGACGCGCCGGAGCGCACGGCGCTCGGCCAGCGCGCGCTCGACCGGCCGACCGTGCTGGTCACCAACGAGCACACCCTCTCCGACGGCGAGAACATGGCCGAAGGCTACCGCCGCTTGGGCGCCGGCAAGATCGTCGGCGTGCCGACCGCGGGCTGGATCATCTTCACCAGCGAGACCACGCTGGCCGACGGCTCGACGCTGCGCCTGCCGTCGACGCGCGTGCTCACCCGCGACGGGGTCGACATGGAGCTGCACCCGCGCCCGGTCGACGTGCGGGTCGAGAACCCGCCCGGCGCGGCCGAGCGCGGCGACGACCCGCAGCTCGACGCCGCGGTGCGCGTGCTGCTGAGCCGGGCGGGGCGGCGCCCGTAACACGCCCGCGGCCGGCGTCGTCAAGCCCGAAGCTATCGTCGCAGCAGCCAGCGGGCCAGCCGGATCACGATGCCCTGTGCGGGCCGCTGGTGCGTCTTGGCTGGGGAAAGGAGCACGTCGAGCGTTTTTCGTTCCCGGTCGCTCGGTGACGAGCCCCCCTCGCGCATGATCCGCCAGGCGGCCGGAGAGCCGTTTCCGACCAGCGCCAGGAAGCACCACTCGCGCTCGGCCACGCGCGTGCTCTCGGCGTAGATCCGCAGCAGCGCTTCCTCGGCGCTCGGTGTCCCCGCCCGGCCCAGGTGCATGATTGCCTCTTGCGTGACGTTCGAGTCGGGAAGCTCTCCGAGCAGGGCGCGCGCCGTCAGGGCGGCGCTGGCGGTCGTCACGATCCCGAAGCGGCCGAGTGCCAGCGCCAGCCAGAGCGCGTTGCGGTCATCGACGGTGTTGCCGCTGTGGACCGCTTGCGCCAGCCTGTTCTCGGCATAGTCGATGACCGAGAGCATCGTTTCGTCCGGGTGAGCGCGCGACACCGCGGGCTCAAGCGGGAGATCGAAGTCTGCCATCTTGGCCCAGCGGAGCGCTTGATCCCAAGGGTCCTCAGGAGCGGTCGTCAACTTCGCCAGTGTGAGCGCGAGCAGCCCTCGCGCCTCGTCAGCCGTCGATGACGCGGTGACCCCGGCTGCTAGCGCTGCAATCAGCTCCGGATCGAGGTTCGCCCGCGGCGCGTTCAGAAGTCGTGCCTTCGCCAGCCACGCTAGGGCGGTCGCACTGACGCGCGCTTCGGGCGCCGGGGCGAGAGCAGCATCGAAGACCGCAGCGGCGAGCCGGGTCGCAGTGCTCTCGGGCAGACCGGCAAGGACGCCAACACGGCTGCGGAAGCCAATCTCCACGAGCCGTAGAACGGCCTTCACTTTCGCATCGGTGTCCGTGCCGCCGAGCGGCGCGAACAACTCGTTCAGATGGTTCGACTCAGCGAGGATCGCAACCCAATCGCGCTCGGCCAAACTGAGGTCGCCGGGCAGCGCGCGCTCCTTCACCCAGCCGTCCAGCAGCGCTTCAGCCGCCCATTCCAGGGCGGCGTCGCGCTGCGGTCCCGATGGTCCGCGCGCGACGAATCTGGCTAGAGTGTCGAACGCTGGCGCGAACGCGGCGTTTCTCGGAAACGTTCGCACGGCCTTGGTGAGCTCGCTGCCGCTCGCGCAATCGTGGCGGCCGGCGACCGAGAGGCAGCCATCTGCGACCGCCACGATGGCCGCGTTCGGCAGACCACCGACCCGCACGACTGCTTGCGCCGCGAGATGAATCTCAGCCCGGCGTCGCTCCGGCGTCCGCTCGCCGTCACGTGCGACGAGGGCGCGCAGGACTTGCTCGCCCTCGCCCGGAGTCATCTGCCCGGGAGCGAGAGCGAGCACGTTCCGTTCGGGTTCGTTCAGCAGCGGTTCGGTGAGTCGCTGCTCCCACACGCCGACATCGTGATGGACCGTCGCCGTCGCGGCCACCCGCGCGAGGAAGCGCGCGGCGGGCCGGTCTTGGGACGTTTCCGCCTGCTCCCAGAGCAATGCGCCGGCGGCTAGGTAGTCCCGCTCTTCGGCAACCGCATTAGACGCGGTCGTAGCACCGCCGCTGGCCGCGCTGCGCTCGTTCAGCAGCCGGCCGAGCCAGCCCGCTCTCGCGCGATGGTAGTTCGTCCACCGCCAAGCGTAGGACCCTGTTGCGTGTGGCTCGTGCGACCAGGCGCGCAGCAGCCGAGCGTGCAGCTCCGGTAGCTCCGCCGCGCGCCGTTTACGGATCAGGTCGCGGTACAGATCGTGCAGCATGATCGCCTCACGCCCTTGCGCCGTCGCCTTAGAGACCAGCGAACGCTCGGCGAAGCGTTGCATGCACGTGCGTGCGGTCAGTTCGTCAGTTTCCCACAATTGCGCCAAGACGTCTTCGGGGATCGACTGGTCTTCTGGAAACACGGCGAGGTCGAGGTATCGTTCGCGATCCGGAACAGCGAGCGCGTCGATGCTCACGTCAAGCGCGCGGTCGAGATCACGATACGCGTAATCCGCCGACGGCTGCCCGACGTCGGTCAGACCGGCGCGCCGTAAGCGGGCGAGCGCGTCGGACCAGGCGTGCGGACCGTCCCGGACCGTCGCCCCGACTGCGGCGAGCGCCAGCGGCAGGTAGCCGCAGCGTTCCGCGATCGCGGGAGCCTCAACCGGCAGGTCCGTCGGCTGAGTGCCCGCCCAATCCGCCAGCAGGGCGATCGCGTCCTCTGGGTTGAGCCGATCCACTGGGTATCTCGCCGCGCCGATACCCAGCAAGACCGGTGCGTTGCGGGTTGTCACGAGTAAGCGCGCCGGCCCGCATGACTCGCAGAATGCGTACGCATGCTCCGATTCCCACACGTCGTCGAGCACGATGAGCGGGCAAGCCGTCCCGATCGCGCTGCGTAGGGCGTTCTTTACCTCGCTGGCAGCGACGGGCACCGCTCCGGTCATCTGGTGCAGCAGCTCGTTCTGCAGGTCAGCGATCGTTGGCGACCGGCCGACCGTGATCCAGTGGACGCCGTCGGGATAGGCCTGCTGAACCGCCGAGTCGCGCGCAAGATCCGCGGCCAGGACCGTCTTGCCACTGCCGGGCATTCCGAGGATGCCGACGCGACCCGAACCGTTCTCCGCCGAGCCGGGGCGTTCTGCGAGCAGGCACCGTTTGAGCGCTTCGAACTCGTGCCGCCGAGGTCGGAAATGCGGCGGTACGATGGGTGCTCCGATGGGCCCCCGTGGCCTCGGGCGAAGCGACGGTGGGAGCTCGCGTGTGACTTGTTTCCCGTCGAGTGCGGGGGCGCCGTCCGCGAGATCGAGCCCGTTGGCGATGAAGTCGGCCATGACGGCGGCCGCCGCGCGCGACGCAAATTCGTGGAAACGGTCGTCCTTGAACTCGTCGCCGAAATCGGAGATGCCGCGGATCACCAGGCACGGCGTGTTCGAGCGTCGGCACCCTTCGAAGAAGCCGGCGCCCTCCATGTCAGCGGCCTCGATCTTGCCGTGGACGTCGCGCAGCTTGGCCAGCAGCGAGCGGCTCTTGAACAGCGTCTCGCCGCTGGCGACCGTCGCCAGCGAGCTTGAGAGCGATCGCACGACGTAGGCGTCAAATGCGTCTTCCTGGCCGTTTGCGGGGTCCGGGATGCGACCGTTCGCATCCTCGAAGCGGGCGCGTATGCGATCCGCGTCGGGCCGGTAGTTGACGACGTCCTGCCAGAGCGCGTGGGACGGACGATTCGTATCGGGGCGGTGGCGGAAGGATGCGTTTCCTCTTTCGTCGTCCTCGGCTGCGCCGCTTTCATAGGCGACGACCCGCTCGGCGAAGACGACTTGGCCGATCTTGATTTTGCCACGTATCCCGGCTGCGATTCCCATCAGCAAGATGCACCGCGGCGTCAGCGTCGCGATCATGTCGTGCGTCGCCGCGGTCGCGCTCGGGTTGCCGGCCTCCCCGATGCACATGACCGCCACGGTGTACGTTCTGCCGAATCTCGACGCGATCGTGCCCGTGCGATAAACTGTGCCGGCCGCTTTGTACCGGTGGTCGAGGCCTAGCGTGTCGATAACAGCCCACAGCTCGACGGGGATCACCGTGAGGATCCCGATATCCACCCGTTCTGGGTTCATCTCACCGTCCTTCCCGTGCCCGCCGGAATACCTCGGTGCGGCGCTTACACATCGGCCGAACCCTGAGAAACGGCATTCGCGGCAAGTGAGCGGCGGTTCCCTCTGCCGCCGCTGGTGCGGCACGAAGAACTGCGGGGAACGTACCGCGCTCAGGTGGTCGGAGACGACGGGAGCTGGAGGAGTCCTTCGGAGAGCCGCTTAGCCGGACTCGGACAGCTCGCCCGCGGCCGACTGCAGGTAGTTCTGCTGGCCGAGCGCGCGCAGCAGGTCGAGCTGGCGCTCCAGGTAGTCGATGTGCGCCTCGGAGTCGACCAGGATCTTCAGCGCGACCTCGCGGCTGGCGTAGTCGTGCTGCTCCTCGAACAGCGCGATCGCGGCCGCGGTGTCGTTGCGCGCGGTCGTCTCGAGCTGCAAATCCAGCTCCAGCGCCTCGGGGACGCTCTCGCCGACCTTGAGCTTGCCGAGGTCTTGCAGGTTGGGCAGGCCTTCGAGAAACAGGATGCGCTCCACCAGCCGGTCGGCGTGGCGCATCTCGCCGATCGACTCGTGGTAGATCTTGTCGCCCAGCGCCGTGAAGCCCCAGTGGCTCATCAGGCGCGCGTGCAGGAAGTACTGGTTGATCGCGGTCAGCTCGTTGTAGAGCATCCGGTTGAGCTGGGCGAGGATCGCGGGCGGCGCTTGCATCAGGCAGCCTGCTCGTGCCGTCCCCGTTCGTCCTGCTGGAGAAGCGATTCGATCTCCGGCACGCAGGTGCCGCACTTGGGCTCGCAGTCGAACGACGCGAACAGCGCGTCGACGTCGCGCGTGCCGGACTCGCGCCGGGCGCAGATGGTGCGGTCGTTGAGACAATTGCAGATGCAGACGATCACGAGCCTGACCTCAGAGCGAACGGTGGAGCGGTCGGCCGACCGGACCGCGGGCGAGCGCCGCGGCGGCCGCGGCGAGCAGGAGCAGCAGCCCGGCGACGACGTCGTGCCGCAGCGGAGACGATCGGGGCGCCGCGGCGTCTCCCAGCGCGGCCGCGACCTCGGCGGGCGTCCAGGTCGCGTCGTCGATGAAGCGCGCCACGCCGCCATCGGGCGCGATAACCGCCAGCCGCTCGGTGTGGATCACGGTCGCGCCGGCCCGGCGCTCGTCAACTCCTAGCCGCTCCACGAAGCGGGCGACCGCGCCGGGCTCGCCGGTCAGCAGGTGCCAGCGGGCCGGGTCGGCACCGAAGGTGCGCCCGTAGCGCGCAAGCACGGCCGGCGTGTCGTAGCGCGGGTCGAGCGTCACCTCGACCAGCGCTTGCGCGCCGCTCAGCCGCGCCTGCAGCAGGCGGTACTTGGCCGAGATCAGCGGGCACATGCGCGCGTCGCGGCAGCGGGTGTAGACGAAGCTGAGCGCGTAGGCGCGGCCGCGCAGCGACTCGAGCGAGAACGGCCGGCCGCGCTGGTCGACGAACGCGGTCGCCGGCAGCGGTTCGCCGGCCGCGACCGCGGGAGTGATCGGAGCCGGCGTGGCGACGACGTCGGCGGCGATGCGAACGCGCGAGAGCGTCCACGGCTCGCTGCGCGTGTCGACCTGGGCCGTGATGCGCTCGCCCGGCGCCAGCGGCGGCGCGGCCGGGACGCGGAACGCCATCGTCATCGCCGGCATCCCGCCGAACGCGGCGTGGTGCACCACGGCCGTACCGCCGGCGTTCACCTGCAGCACGATCCCGCTCAACAGCAGCGCGAGCAGGTGCATCACTGCACCACGATCTTGGCCATCATCCCGCCGTCTTCGTGGTCGAGGATGTGGCAGTGATAGAGGAACGTGCCGCGCACGGTCGGGTCACGGAAGTCGATCAGGACCTTGGTCTGCGAGGGGTGGATCTGGCCGTTGTTGCCGTGGCCCTGGGGCGGGATGTCGACGGTGTCGACCCAGTGCGGGTTGGGCTGCGTCTGGCCGTTGATGCTCTCCACGACGAAGTGCACCTGGTGGATGTGGAAGTCGTGGATCTCCTCGGAGTCGTTCACCAGCGTCCACTCCTCGACCGTGCCCGAGCGCGCGTAGGCGGTGGCCGGCGCGGCGGGGTCGTAGGCCTTGCCGTCGAGGTAGAAGCCGTTGTCGTCCTCGGAGAAG
>CAXTNU010000119.1:0-10435 GCA_964245595.1 uncultured bacterium
GTGCTCCAGGGCCGGGCGCGAGCGGAAGTACAGGCCGCTCTCGGCCACCGAGGACGTGAGCATCCCGCGGCGGCGCGCGTAATAGGCGCCCGCCTGGCGCAGCGACTGCGCGTCCATCAGCGAGCCGGCGTCCCGGGTGGGCTTGTAGACCAGCGGCACCATCGGGTGGTCCTGCAGGCCCTCGCCGACCCCGGGCAGGGGCGGTCGGTCGCGCCCGACCGCCCGCGCGACGACGCGCACCGCAACGGGAACGGCGCGGGCGCCGACGTGGTCGAGGTCCACCACGAGCGCCGCTTCGACCCGCGCTGGCTGCTGATCCCAGCCTTGCTGGCCGTCGCCATCGTGGTGGGCTTCCTGCTCAACCGCGGGCCGAGCGCGAGCGGCGGCGGCGCCAGCACGGCGGTCGCCGCACCCGATCTCAAGGGCAAGAGCGCCAGCCAGGCGCAGCAGCAGCTCCAGCGGCTGGGCTTGCGCGCGACGGTCGCGCAGGAGGCCAGCGACAAGGTCGCCCAGGACCGGGTGATCCGCCAGGACCCCGCCCCCGGCACGAAGCTGGCCAAGGACGGCGTCATCGCGCTGGTGGTGTCGAGCGGTCTGCTCAAGGTGCAGGTGCCCGACATCGGGTCGTACTCCGTCGCCGACGCGCAGCGCGCGCTGCAAAATGCCAAGCTCAAGAGCAAGGTGACGCAGACGTACAGCGCCACCGCTCCCGCCGGCCAGGTGATCGACGTCAAGCCGGCCGTCGGGGCTTCGGTGCGCCAGGGCAGCACGGTCGCGCTGATCGTCTCGCAGGGCGTCAAGCCCATCCTCGTGCCGAGCATCGTCAGCCTCTCGCTCGACGCCGCGCGGGCCAAGCTCAAGTCGCTCGGCCTGGTCCTCACCGTCGGGCAGCAGAGCGAGAGCGACACCATCCCGCCCAACACGATCGTCTCGCAGGACCCGCAGTCCGGCGTCACCATCGCGCCCAACGGCACGGTGACCGCCGTGGTCAGCAGCGGCTCGACCGCGGTCCCGGTGCCCAACGTCGTCGGCACCGACTCGGACAGCGCGCAGAAAGCCCTGCGCGACGCGGGCTTCGTGCCGATTCTGACCTACGACGTCGAGCCGGCGAACGCGCCGCAGAACGTCACCTCGCAGACTCCCCCGGCCGGCACCAAGGCCAAGAAGGGCAGCAAGGCGGCGATCCTCGTCGCCGTCCCGGGCACCGTCCCCGACGTCGCGGGGCAGCCGCTGGACGTCGCGAAAGCGGCCCTCATCGCGGCCGGCTACCAGATCGGCAACATCGTGCAGACCCAAGAGGGCGACGAGGGCAAGGTGGTTCGAACGGAGCCCGAAGCCGACGCCAGCTTGCGGCCGGGCGAGTCGGTCAACATCACCGTCCACCCCGCCGGCCAGTGACGCCGCGCCGCATCCTCGGCGTCGATCCCGGGCTGCGCACGACCGGCTACGGCGCGATCGAGGTGCGCGCGGGCGGCCTGCGGCTGATCGAGGGCGGCGTGCTGCAGTCCAGCCCCAAGGAGCCGCTGGAGCGGCGCCTGGTGCAGCTCCACGACGGGATGATCGAGGTGCTGCGCGCGACCCGGCCCGACTGCGTGGTGATCGAGGAGTTGTGGACGGCGTACGAGCACCCGCAGACCGCCGTGCTGATGGGCCACGCGCGCGGCGTGATCGCGCTCGCGGCTGGTGAAAGTGGCGTGCCCGTGCGCGACATCGCGCACTCGGCGGTGAAGCGCGCGCTGGCCGGCAGCGGCTCGGCCCGCAAGGAGCAGATCGCCGGCGTGGTCGTGCAGCTGCTCGGCCTATCGGCCGCGCCCTCTCCCAAGGACGTTTCCGACGCGCTCGCGCTGGCGATCGCCTTCGGAAACGTGGAAGCACAACGGGACCGCTTCGCCGAACTGGGCGTGGTGATGCCCCAGCGCCGCTCGCGCCCCGCGCGCCTCGCCTGAGTGGGTTCGCGTTCCGTGAACCCACTCAGCCCAATGGCTTCCTAGCGATGTTCTCCCGCATCCAGGGCGAGGTGATCGATCACGCCGGCGACGTCGTGCGCATCGACGTCGGCGGGCTGGCGTACGACGTGATCATGCCGCCCAGCGTGGCGGCCAAGGTGCCGACCGGCGGCAGCGTGACGCTGGAGATCTACCCCAGCTTCGCGCTCGACGGCAACGCCGGCCGCTTCACGTTCTTCGGCTTCTCCAACGCGATCGAGCGGGAGTTCTTCGAGGCGCTGCTGTCGGTCGCGTCGATCGGGCCCAAGTCCGCCGCGCGCGCGTTCTCCGCGCCGATGGCGCGCATCGCCGCGGCGATCGAGAGCGACGACCAGGCGTTCTTGAAGAAGCTGCCCGGGATCGGGCAGCAGAAGGCGCGCGACATCGTCGCCAAGCTGCAGGGCAAGGTGACGCGCTTCTTGCTGATCCAGGACGCGCCGCAGCGCGCGGCCGCGGCGCTGCCCGAGGCGCCGCCGATGCCCGAGTTCGCGACCGAGGCGCTCGCGGTGCTGCTCCAGCTCGCCTACAAGCGCGGCGAGGCCGAGGCGATGATCGCCCAGACGCTCGAACGCGCCCCGCAGGTGGACGACGCCGAGACGCTGCTGGCGGAAATCTACCGCCAGCGCAACGGAGCGCGGGCGTGAGCGACGGGGTCCGCAAGAAGATCGTCGGGCCCGAGTCGGTCGGCGACGCGGCCGATGTCGGCGCGTTTCTGCGCGCGGACGAAGAAGAGGTGCCGCGCATCGTCGGCAGCGACGCCACGCTCGAGGACGAGGTCTACGGCGCGACCCTGCGCCCGCGCACCTTCGCGGACTACGTCGGCCAGACGCAGGTGGTCGAGAACCTGCGCATCGCGATCGACGCCGCGACCCGGCGCGCCGAGCCGCTCGAGCACGTGCTGTTCTCGGGCCCGCCCGGCCTGGGCAAGACGACGCTGGCGAACCTGATCGCGCGCGCGACCGGCGGCACGATGCGCCCGACCTCGGGCCCGACGCTGGAGAAGCCCAAGGACCTGGTCGGCATCCTGACCTCGCTGGAAAGCGGCGACGTGCTGTTCATCGACGAGATCCACCGCCTCGGCACGGTCGTGGAAGAATATCTCTATCCGGCGATGGAGGACTTCCAGATCGACTTCGTGGTCGACCGCGGCGCGTACGCCAAGACGCTCAAGCTGCCGCTCAAGCGCTTCACCCTGATCGGCGCGACGACGCGCGCCGGGATGCTCTCGGCGCCGCTGCGCGACCGCTTCGGCATCGTGCACCACCTCGAATACTACGAGCCGGCGGAGCTGCAGCGCATCGTCGAGCGCAGCGCGCGCGTGCTGGACATCGCGGTCGATCCGGACGGCGCGCGCACGATCGCCGAGCGCAGCCGCGGCACCCCGCGCATCGCGAACCGCCTGCTGCGGCGGGTGCGAGACTTCGCCGAGGTCCGCGCGGACGGCGTGATCACCGAACCCGTCGCGGACGAAGCGCTGCGCCGCGAAGGCGTCGACGGCCGCGGGCTCGACCGCCTGGACCGCGCGTACCTCGACACGATCGCCCGCCAGTACGACGGCGGCCCGGTCGGCATCAACGCGATCGCCGCGACCCTGACCGAAGACGTGGAGACGCTGGAGGACGTGGTGGAGCCGTATCTGCTCAAGATCGGCTTCGTGCAGCGCACCGCCCAAGGCCGCAAGACCACCCCCGCCGCGCTGGCACACCTAGGGGTGAACCCACGCGGCGGAGCGCAGCCCCGGCTCTGGTGAAGCTGCGCCGCCAGCCGTCCCGTGGGTTCCGCAGACGCTCTGCCGGGGTCTCGCTCGCCGCATGAGGAATGGTCGGACCCGTCGATCGGCGTGTCACGATGAGGTGGCACCTCGGTCGCAGGGAGGGGGCGAAGTTGCCGGAGCAATCGGGAACGCTGGCTGACGATCCGTTCGGTGGCTGGCAGCCGACCAGTCACGAGCGAATGACGGGACTGCCCTGGGATGCATCGTACCGCGAGGGCCCTGCGCCTTGGGATCTTGGCCACCCGCAGCCGGCAGTCGTGCGTTTGGCATCCGCAGGCGGATTCACCGGAGCGGTGCTCGACGCGGGCTGCGGGACCGGCGAGAACGCGCTTCACGTCGCCTCGCTGGGATCGTCGGTTCTGGGCGTCGACGTGGCCGAGACGGCACTGGCGCTCGCCCGCGAGAAGGCCGGCGAGCGGGGGATCGAGGTCGAGTTCGCCGCGGCTGACGCGTTCCAACTGGAGCGTTTGGGGCGCAGGTTCGAGACGGTGCTGGACTGCGGGCTGTTCCACACCTTCGACGGCGGCGAGCGGCCGGGATACGTGGCGAGTCTAGCGGCGGTGACCGAGCACGGTGGAACCCTCTACGTGTTGTGCTTCAGCGACGACGGTCCCGGTACCGGCCCGCACCCCGTCAGTCGGGAAGAGCTGAGAACGGCGTTCGACCCCGGCAATGGATGGAACGTCGCCGCCATCGAACCGGACCGGGTTCAGACGCGATACCACGACGCCGACGGCGCACCGGCCTGGTTGGCCACCATCAAACGGATCTAGCCCGGCCGCCGGGTCAGCCCCAGTCCCGGCTCTGGTGCTGCGCTCGCCTGCCGCGCGGTCGTGCGTTCCAGGACCGACAAGAAGAACGGGGCCCAGGCATAGTCGTCGCGGCTCTCGAGCGTGCGCCGATAATCGAGCACGACGGATTGCAGTGCGATTTCCGGCGCGACCATCTGCGCGAGATAGCCGTGAAAGCCGATCATGATGGCTGCCGCGACATCGTCGTAAACCGGCCACAGCGAGCCCAGCACGCAGCGCGCCCCGGCCAGCGAGAACGCGGCTTGGATGCCGAAGAGGTCGTCGCCGCCGAGCTCGGTCATCCCGCGCCCGGCGATCGCGCGCTGTCCCGAGTCGCAGGCGCTGAGCACGATGACGTCCGCATTCAGGCGCAGGTTCGAGATCTCCAAACCGTCGAGCGCCGCGTCGTGCAGGAAGAGGCGCGACTCCATCGGCGTGTTCTGCACGTCGAGCACGCTCTCCCCGTGCGTCGCGAGGTGCAGGCACGAGTACGTCGCCAAACTTCCGTCGTCGCTGCGCCGCTGGAGCTCCGCGCGCGTGAGACGTTCGTTCGTCAGGACCTCGGCTTCGATGCCCGCGCGGCGATACATCGCTGCAACGCCCCGAACTTCGGCAGCGGTCCCTTCGAGCGGCGGCAGCCCGACGCCGGGCACCGCGAAGTCCTGGGAGCCCATGATGAGGACCTTGGGCTTGGCGGCGGCACGTCCGGGCGCGGCGACGATGCTCAGATTGGGTGTGTAGCTCACCGCGAAAGCGTCGACGAGCAAACCGTCCTTCCAGGGCAGCGCATGGAACGGCAGCAGGTGCAGCTTGCGGTGCGGTGAGACGATCAAGCGGCGCTTGCCGTCAAGCAGCGCGGCGGCTCGGGGAGGAAACATCCGAGCGGAAAGCTTTTCCACGGCGACGTCGAGGCCGCTCCACTTCAGCGAGCGCAGCTTGACGAGCACGTCGTCGAGCGCCGCGACGTCCTCGTCCGTCAGAATCGTTCGTTCGGCGGTGAACCGCTCTCGGTCGAGAGCGATGGTGAGCAAGATCGTCGGGCTCACCCAATAATAGTACAGAACGGCTTCGTCCGGCTCGAGCGCGCGCTGCACGGCCGCAACGGAGAACGCCGGGATGTCCGCGCTGCCGGTTCGGGCCGACCGGCGAGCGATCTGGATCAAGTCCCACGCGCGGCGCCGCCGTTCGAGCAGCTCGGGGAGCTTCTGCGAGCCCGCCAGGGCTCGTTCGGCGTCGATCGCATCGCAGATATCGCGAAACCGCCGTTCGAGATCGGACGGCTCGAGGGCCGGCGCGGCCGTCTCGTACCGCGCGCGCGCGAGCCCGCGCGCCTTGGACAGCTCGGCGCGCTGCAGCATGGTCTCGTAGTCGCCCAGCTTGTACGCCAGACCGACGCCGTACCGGTAGACGTCCGCGCGCTTGGCGAGGAATGCGCTCTGCTGGTATGGGCTGTTCACTTTGTAGCGGTCGCGCTCGATTTGCTCGATCGCTTCGCCGAAAGCTGCCGATGCGGCCGAAAAGTCGCCCAGCATGCCGTCCGTGTCCGCGATGCGCGAGAGGATCTCGATGTCGATCCTGCGCCGCGCCGCGTCGTCGGCCGGGCCTGCGGCGGCGAACGCGAGTGCCAGCTTCGCGCGCGCTTCGCTCAGCGCGGCAAGCGCCTCGCGCGAGCGCTCCATCGCGTTCAGGATCTCCGCGCGAAGCATGCGCAGATACGCTGCGTACGCGACCTGGTCCAGGCGCTCCGCATCCGCTTCGAGCCGGATCACCTGCGGCAGCAGGTCGTCGAGCGGCTCGCCGCTTTCGAGGCGCCGCGTCTTCTCGTCGGACAGCCTCGTGAGGCCTCGCGCGAGCTCCTCGATGCCGCGGTGCGCCGCCTCGACCTCGGCGTCGACGCGGCGACCACTCTCTTGCCCTGCGCCGGCGAACCCAACCGCCGCGAACGCCGGTCCGGAAAGCTCCGCATACTCGTCCTCGATGCGTTTGGACGCGGCTTGCGATTCGCGGGTCATCCGGTCGATCAGCCCGCCGAGCCGTTCGAGCTGCGCGTGCGCGCGCGCCGCATCCTCGGGCCGGCCCGTATTGGTGCAGATCATCGAGCGCGCCCCGAAGATCGCGGTCTCGAACTGGACCACCTTCGCGATCACCGCGTAGAACTGATTTCCTCCTAGCGACGAAGGCACCGCGTCGACCCACCCCGCGAAGGCGCATTCCACGCCGTCGAACCCCGGATCGGGATACTGCTGCGCGTTCAGTTCCGCAACCGCGGCCGTGAGCAGCTGATCGGCTTGGTACGTGTCGCCGACGTCCAGCGCTTGCCCCATCAGCCCGACCGTCGCCGCGACGCGGTCGAGCGACCCGGGCTGCGCGTCGTCGCGCAGCAGCGATTCGAGGTTCGCGCGAACGGCGTCGTCGACATCCGCCGTCGTCAGCAGGTGCAGCGCATCGAGCCGCTGAGCGCACTTGCGCGCACCGCTCTCGTCTTCGAGCGCGCGATATGCTTGCAGCGCACGTTCGTACCACGTTCGCGCATCCTCGTAGCGCCGCAGCAGGGCATAGGCAATCCCGGTCTGCTCGACCGCGCCGGCGAGCATCTCTTCGGCTTGGCGCCGCGCGCGATTCGCCGGGTTCGCCGCGCTCAGCAGCGCACGATAGTCGGCGACCACGGCCTCGAGCTCGTCGACCGCTTCCAACGACGCCGTCCCGATCGACGAGCGCTTCATCACGGCCAGGAACCGGTCTCCGATCGCCGTGCACGAGTCGGCGAAGCGAAGCTCTTCCTCGGAATACGGCTGGGCTGCGGCAGGCATCCGCACGTGGTCGAGCGCACCGCGCAGTGCGGTGATACGGTCGAGGCGAAGCGCGTCGGATCCTGCGGTGGCGCGGTAGGCGCCGAGGCGGCGCTCGAACTCGGCCGGATCCTTGATCCCGTCCAAGCCGGCACGCTGAAACGCGGACGAGCTCGCGAGAAGCATCGTGTTCCGAAAGACGGCGAACGCGGGCTCATCCATGTCCTCGACCATCGCGCGCACTCGTTCCAGCGCCTCATCGGGCGGCAGATCGAGCAACGCCGAGATCGTCCGCCAGTGATGCACGAACGGCGCGCGATCGTCCCCTGCCTCGATGCGTTCCCGAAACCGCGCCCACCCGTCCTTGGGCCCGGTCTCGGCGCCCGGCGCGATCGGGTCCGTCATCGCCTTGCGGAACGGGTTTCCAGCCGAGTAGCCATTCGACCGAGTTTCTCGCCGGTCTCCCCAGCCCCATTGTGCCCGGTGCCGCTGGAGTCACGGGTTTCCGCGCCGGCCGGGTTTGGACGATTCGGGATGCCCGGAGCGAAGGCCGCCCCGTGCTCGTCGAGAATTCGATTGAAATGGCCCCGAATGATGGACCGGGCGGCTATCCGGATGCGTTCGACGAGTAAGACCGTCGCCGTCGTGACCGAGCCGACATCGGATGGTTGGGATGAATCGGCCGCCGCTTGGCTCGCAACGATCGGCGAGCATGGCGATTATGGTCGACGCTTCGTCCTCGATGGTCCCATGCTCGAGCGCACTCGTGGCCGCGGTTACGCGAGCGCGCTCGACCTCGGTTGCGGTGAGGGCCGCTTTTGCCGCATGTTGCAGTCGAGGGGCATCGCAACCGTTGGAGTCGATCCGACGAAAGCCCTCGTGGACCGCGCGAAGGAGCTCGATCCCAATGGCGACTATCGCGTCGGCTCCGCGGAGACTTTGGACGTCCGACCCGAATCGTTCGATCTCGTCGTCAGCTATTTGAGCCTGATCGATATTTCGGATCTTGCCCAAGCCACGAAACGCGTTGCCCAGGCGCTGCGCGCCGGCGGCACGTTGCTCATTGCGAACCTCACGAGTTTCAATACCGCCGGTATGCCTGACGGCTGGATCACGGATGGCTTGGGGCAGGAGCGGTTCTGTATCGATCACTATCTCGAGGAACGCGCGGTGTGGGTGACATGGCGCGGTATTCGAATCCGAAATTGGCACCGACCGCTGAGTACGTACATGACGACGTTCTTGAGCAATGGGTTCGAATTGCGGCATTTCTCGGAACCCGTGCCGGTTGGCGGAGACACAGCACGCGCCGACCGCTATCGCCGCGTACCCTACTTTCACATCATGGAGTGGCAGAAGCGTCACGAATAACCGTACGCTGCCGCCAGGTGCGCGAGCAGGTCGTGCGGCGCGCCGCCCGGCGAGATGGTCACCCGGTCGTCGTGCAGCCCGGCTGCCGCGCTCCGGCTTCCTGTGCCGGTGCCGCCAGCGACACGCGCGGGCCGGGGCCGCTCTCGGCGCCTCCTGGTTCGCGATGAGAGCTCTCCGATTCTTCTCAGCGCAGCCTGGGCGGCGGGAAAGGGCGGCGCGCCGCCGCGAACGTCGTCCGACGTGATCTCGCGTCTCACGTTCTTGCACGGCAGCGCCGCCGCCGCGACTACGGTCGCGACCGGCGGGCTCGACGTCTGGGACCCGCTCTCGCCGCAGATCCGCGTGCTCGTCGCGAACGACATCCGGGGCGACGTTCCGGCGGTGCTGGCCGACGGGACGTTCGCCTACGGCGGCAAGCGCTGGCGCGGCGCCCCGTCGACCGTCGGGATGCCGGACGGCAAGATGGCGCTCGTCACCACCATCGACATCGATCTCTATCTCCAGGGCGTCGTGCCGCTGGAGTCGCCGGCCTCGTGGCCGGCCGCGGCGCTGGAGGCGCAGGCGATCGTCGCGCGCACCTTCGCGCTCGCGCGGCGGACGCTCTCGCGGCCGTACGACGTGTCGGCCGGCGAAGCGGACCAGCGCTGGGGCGGGGTCGAGGCCGAGGCGCCGTCGTCCAACGCGGCGGTCTTCGCGACCCGCGGGCGGACGCTGCTCTACGCGGGCGGGCCGGCGGCGGTGTTCTACTCCGCCTGCTGCGGCGGGCACACCGCCGACATCGTCGCAGCGTGGAACGGGCAGCCGCTGCCGTACCTGCGCGGGGTGGTCGACCCGTACTGCGTGCCCGCGCCGGAGTTCCGCTGGTCGCGTGCGGTGCCGCTCGACCGCGCGCTGGCGGCGTTCGGGACGCGCACCGGCGGCACGCTCAGCTCGGTCGCGCTCACCGAGACCGATCGAACCGGCCGCCCGCGCGACGTCGTGCTGACCGGGTCGACCGCCGCGACCGTGCCGGTGGCCGACTTCCGCAAGGCGCTCGGAACCGACGCCGTGCGCAGCCTGTGGCTGCGCAGCGTGCGAGTCGATCCGGCGCAGGCCGGGCCGCGCCTGCTCATCGAAGGCTCGGGACGTGGACACGGCATCGGCCTCTGCCAGTGGGGGGCGAAATATCTCGCCCTGGCGGGCGCCTCGGCGACCGAGATCCTCGCGTTCTACTTCCCCGGCACGGCGCTGAGTGCCTGAGCCCGAGGAGAAGCGCTCCGAGGAGGGCGCGCTGCGGCTGCGCCGCTTCATGGAGGTGGTGGTCGAGGACAAGCGCTCGGCGATGCTCTACCGGGCCGCGATCACCGATCTCTCGGCGACCGGGATGCGGGTCGTCGGCGACCAGTACTTGTCCAAGGCCTCGCGCTACACGTTCACCTTCAAGCGCGCGCCGTTCCTGACCGCGGTCGGCGAGGTGCGCTGGGTGCGCGCGGCCGAGCGCGACACGTTTCTGGCCGGGGTGCGGTTCGTCGAGATGAGCGACGAGGACAAGCAGCGCCTGGAATCGTTCATCGCGATCGAGCGGCAGCGCGTTCCGACCTCTTGAGCGGTCCGCGTGACGTCGCGGCCTACGACTACGCGCTGCCCGACGGGCTGATCGCGCGCGAGCCGGCGGCGCGCCGCGAGGCCGCCCGGCTGCTCGTCGTCGGTCCCGGCGCATCGCTCGAGCACCGCGGCTTCGCCGGC